>NZ_JBIAXM010000004.1:105079-424931 GCF_042896695.1 Streptomyces sp. NPDC001270
GTCCGACAAGTCTGGTTACGGTTCGGATTACGGGACCGACCATGACTCGGCTTACGGTTCGAGTGAGAAGCCTGGCTATGGCTCGTCCGAGAAGCCTGGTTACGGTTCGTCCGAGAAGCCCGGCTACGGTTCGTCCGAGAAGCCTGGTTACGGTTCGAGTGAGAAGCCCGGCTATGGCTCGTCCGAGAAGCCTGGTTACGGTTCGACCGACAAGCCGGGCTACGGCTCCGACTCCGGCTCGGGCAACAACATGCAGGTGCACCTTCCGGTGAACGCGTGCGGTGACGCGGCCGACGTGGGCGGTCTGCTCAACCCCGCCTACGGCCATGACTGCGGGCCCACTCCGCCGCCCACGAAGCCGCCGACGACGCCCCCCACCACACCGCCGGCGACTCCTCCCACCGACCCGCCCCCGGGTGGACCGCCGCCCACCCTGCCGCACACCGGCAGCGAGGCGATGCTGGGGGCCTCGGCCGTCAGTGCCGCGCTGCTCGTGGGCGGAACCATCCTGTACCGACGGGGCCGAGCCGCCTCCCGCCGGTAGTGCGCCGGGTGCCGGACCTCAGCGCCCGGCACCCGCGCCCTGCCCCCGCCACCCGTTCCGCCTCCCCGCGGGGCCGCGTCCGCCCCGGTTCAGCCGTGCGGGCGTCCCGCAGACCCGAAAGCCCTAACCGCACTGGCGGGACCCACCCGGATATGACTGAGTGTCAGTAAGCCGGTGGGACAGGTCCGACGCTGCCACCGGCCGCACAGGTCAGCCGAGTGCAGTGGAGGAGGGAGCGGGCATGGCTCCACAGCAGTGCAGGTCCCGGTCCGTGCGATGGGCGGTGGCCGCGGCGGCGGTCACCGCGTCGGTCGCGCTGGCGACCGGTTCCGGATTCGTGGCGGGAGACGCACGTGCGACGGATCCCTCCGTCTCCGCCCGGCCCGCTCCGGCCTTCGGCGCCTATCTCGACTACGGCCCGAACGGCGTCGCCCGCATCGCCGAGCTGAGCCGCTGGCTGGGCGGCGCCGACCTGACCGTCGCCCACACCTATCTGCCCGGTGACCGCTGGAGCAACATCGAGGGCGCCCCCGGCTTCCTGGACGCCTGGGCGCAGTGGCGGCGCGAACGGGACGAGAGGATGTTCGTCCTCAACGTGCCCATGCTGGAGCACAACGAGGACCACGTCTCCGACACCGAGGTACGGGGGCTGCTGCGGCAGGGCGCCGCCGGGGCCTTCGACGGCCATTTCCGTGCCCTCGCCGAACGACTGGTGGCGCTGCGGGTGCCGGACACGGTCATCGTGCTCGGCTGGGAGATGAACGGCGCCACCTACACCCATCGCTGCGGGCCCGACCCACAGGCGTGGAAGGCGTACTGGAACCGGATCGTCAGCGCCATGCGCGCGGTGCCGGGGCAGAAGTTCCGGTTCGACTTCACGCCGAGCCGCGGCCGGGACGCCGTGCCCTGGACGCAGTGCTATCCCGGCGACGCCACGGTCGACGTCATCGGCATGGACTCCTACGACCAGCCGGCCGGGATGCCCTTCGACGAACAGGTCAGGGAGCCGTACGGTCTCCAGCGGCAGGTGGACTTCGCGCAGGCGCACGGCAAGCCGATCTCGTACGCGGAGTGGGGGCTGTTCCGTAACGGCGACGACGAGGAGTACATGCGCCGCATGCTCGCCTGGATCGACGAGCACCGACCGCTCTACAACACGCTGACCGACTACTGCCCGCACGGCGTGTGGCAGTGCTCGCGGAACCCGAGGGCCGCGGAGGTCTACCGGTCGGTCCTCTCCGGCCGCGTCGAGGAACCAGCCACGCCGACCCCCACGCCGGTTCCCACGCCGACCCCGACACCGCCGGCCCCGAGCACGCCGGCGGCACGGCCCCCGGCGGACTGCTCGCCGCTGGAGCTGGGCGACTGGGTCGAGCAGTGGATCGGCGGGAAAATGTGCCTCCGCTTCGACTGGTGGTCACGGAATCGCCAGGCGCAGACAGGCCCGTGAGGCGTTCCCGGCCGGCCGCTGGTGCGTGGGGGCCGCGCACGCGGCTCCCTGCGCCTCTTCGGTGCGCTCCCGCCACCGGCGGAGCGCCTGGCCGGCCCGCTGTCTGGCCGCCGCGCCGTACATGGTCGCCGACAGCAGCGGCGCGGTGGTGCGGTGGGCGAGCAGCAGGCGCCGGTTGGCGACCGGTTCGGGGCGCCAGTGGTGTTTGTACGGCTCGTCGCCGCGCAGCAGGCTCAGCGAGCCGCACCCGGCCGCCTGCTCCGCGCAGGCGTCCAGCAGCATCACCGCCACGTCCGCCCTGCGCTCCCGCAGCCGCGGATGGGCGCCGTACAGATAGCCGCCGGCCAGGCTCCGCGACAGCAGGGTCAGGTCGACGGCCACCACCTCGCCGTCCAGCCGGAACTCCGTGACCACCGCGTCGCCCGAACGCACCATCGGCCCCACCGCGCCCACCAGGTGCTCGGCGAACCGCGGCCGCAGGTGCTCGGCCGTCACCTTCCGCCCCTGCCACTGCAACCGGTGCAGCTCAAGGAGCCGGTGCAGCGCCGCGCCCGCCCCGTCCGGGTCCACCGCCTGCCGCTGGATGCCCAGCGCGGTCAGTTTGCGCAGCTTGGCCCGCGCCCGCTGGGCCTTGCCCGACGGCAGCCGGGCCAGCAGGTCGGCCATGGGAACGGCGGGCAACTCCAGGCACAGCGAGTCCCGCAGCGCACGGCGCGGTCCCGGCCAGCTCTCGTAGACGCGTTCCAACGCGCCGCCCGGCCGCACCTCACGGAAGTCGATCAGGGCCGTGCGGGCGGTCGCCGCGAGCGCCGCGGTGAGCGCGGCCGTGGGCCGCCCGCCGGCCGCGTCGGCGTCGTCGTCGATCAGCACGTCCCGGTAGTCGGAGACCGGCCCGCCCAGCGGCACCAGCGCGGGCAGCGGGCGGCGCACCAGCATCAGCGGTGCGGCGGCCACCAGTTCGCCGCCGGAGCGCACCAGCACCAGCCGCAGCCGGCCGGGCGTGCCGTACGACCGCCACCAGGAGTGCAGCCAGGCGTGGCTCTGGAACGGGGTCGCCGTGGCGCAGTGCCGGTACAGCCGGTCCCAGGCCGGGGCCAGTTCGGCGAAGACCTTCTCGTCGGTGTGCACCTCGGTCGTCAGCGCGGGGCGCGCCGTGGCGGTCGCCGTCATCGCTGGGCCTGTACGTCCGCGGCGACGGCCGGGCCGGGCACGGTCGCCGGAAGCAAGGTCTGCGGCGCGGTCCGCCGGGGCCGTACCAGCAGCGCCAGGCCGCCCAGCAGCCCGCCCGCGCTCGCCCCCACCAGCCCGGTCACCTCGCGGGAGGCCGAGGCCGGGGCGGCCGGCCGTACCGCGCGGGAGAACTGGAGGAGTTCCACGTGCGTGCTGTTCTTGGTGTCCGCGGCGCGCCGGATCATGGAGCGGGCCACGGCGTCGGCCATGTCGACGGCCAGGTCCGGGCGGGCCGAGCTGGCCGAGACGGCGACCATCGGCGCGTCCGGCGAGGTCGCGGTCCGCACGCTCGACTGGAGGGTTCGGGCCGGCACCCCCGCCCACACCTGTGCGTCGGCGAGCACCGCGAGTTGCGTGGCGACCCGGCCGTAGACCTGCGCGAAGCCGAGTGCGGCGGCCGGGTCGGACTGCTTGGTGGGGACGGCGACGACATAGCTGGTGGCCGTGTACTCGGGAGTCCTGAGCGTGCCGTACGCGCCGCCGATCAGGCCGCCGGCGACGGCGCAGGCCGCGAGCAGCGACCACGCGGGGAGTGTCCGCAGGCGGCCGAAGCGGGCCGACCAGGGAGGCCGAGGCGGTCGGTTGGGGATGTCGGTCATGGTGGGCCTGCTTCCTCGGGGGATCGGGATGACGGGACCTGGCCGGGCGCGGGCCGTCCGGCCAGCGCCGCCGCGTAGACCTCCATGAGGCGGTCGGCGCTGCGGGCGATGTCGTAGTGCCGGGCGGCGTCCGGGACCGTGCGCGGTAAGGGGCCCGCGGCGCGGACGCCGGTGATGGCGCGGGCGTACTCGGCGGCGTCGCCGCGTACGCGGCGGGCGTGCGGGGCGGCTGTCGGCGGCAGGTCCTCGATCGCCGGGCAGGAGGTGTAGAGCACGGGCAGCCCGGCCGCCAGCGCCTCGACGACCGCGAGCCCGAACGCCTCCTCCGCGGACGGCGCGGCCAGTACGTCCATCGCGCAGGTGAGGGACGGCAGATCGGGACCGGGCGAGCCGTCGGGTGCGCACGGGCGCTCACCGGCGAACAGCACCCGCCCGGCGACCCCGGCCGTCCGGGCGGCGGCCCGCAGCGCGCCCTCCTGGGCGCCGCCGCCGACCAGCAGCAGCCGGCAGTCCGCGGGGAGCAGGGCCAGGGCCCGGACCAGGACGTCGAACCGCTTGCCCGGGGTGAGCCGGCCGACACCGCCGACGACGTACGCGTCCTCGGGCAGGCCCAGGGCGGCCCGGGTGCGCAGCCGCCGCACCGGGTCGAAGCGGAAGCGGGCCGCGTCGATGCCGTTGGGCACGGTCTCGATGCGCGGGCCGGGCACGCCCCAGCGTTCCAGCCGCCGGGCGACGGTCGGGGAGACGGCGACCGTGGTACGGCCCAGCCGCTCCCCGGCGAGATACAGCGCGCGGACGCCGGTCGTGAGCCGGCGGCCCTCGATCCGGGAGTCGCCCAGGGAGTGCTCGGTGGCGACGACCGCCCTGACCCCGGCGATCCGGGCGGCGATCCGGCCGTACAGGCAGGCCCGGTAGAGGTGCGTGTGCACGAGGTCGTAGCCGCCCCGGCGGATCTCCCGCACCAGGCGGGGCAGCGCGGTCAGGTCGCGGTTGCCCGCCATGCCGAGGTGCGCGACCCGCACCCCGTCGGCGGCCAGCGCGGCGGCGACCGGGCCGGGCTCGGTGAGCGTCAGCACGTCGCAGTCGACGGGCAACCGGCCGAGCAGCAGCCGCAGTTGCTGCTCGGCGCCGCCCACGCCGAGCCCGGTGATGATGTGCAGGACCTTCACCGCAGCCCCTGGACCGGGCGGCGGCGCAGCCGGTGCAGCCGGCGCTTGAGGAAGAGGCGCGGCGCGGTGTCGCGCTGGCCGAGGTGGATCCGGGGCAGGGCGTGGACGCCGCTGAGCGGGCCGGGGTCGATGGCGCAGGCGTAGCCGTATCCGGCGTCCCGTACGGCGGCCACGGTCCGCCGGTCCACCGAGCCGTACGGGTAGCAGAACCCGCCGACGGGCCGGCCGGTCAGCTCGGCCAGCAGGGCGCGGCTCTCGGCGGCCTCGGCGCGCAGCGTGCCGGCGTCGGCCGCGGTGAGGTCGACATGGGCCAGTCCGTGCGAGCCGATCTCCACGCCCTCGTCGGCGGCCCGGCGGACACCGTCCGCGGTCAGCAGCGGCTTGCGCGGGCCGAGCGGATCCCAGTCGTTGTCGCCGCCGAGCCGGCCGGCCAGGACGAACAGGGTGGCGTTGCAGCCCCAGCGGCGCAGCACGGGCAGGGCGTGGGCGAGGAAGTCGGCGTAGCCGTCGTCGAAGGTGAGCCCCACCAGGGTGGGTGCCGCGCCGCGGGCGCGGGCGGCCAGCAGCTCGGCCATGGACACGCCGCGCAGACCGCGCCTGCGCAGCCAGCGGAGCTGCCGGTCGAGGCGGGCCGGGGTGACCGTGATGCGGTACGGGTCGTCGGAGCGGTCGCCCACCGAGTGGTACATCGCCACCCAGGGCACCGGGCCCGGTCGGTCGGCCGCGGGGACGGCGAGGGGGGCGGCGGCGAGAGCGGTGTGCTCAACGGAAGAGACCATGCGCGAGCCTTCGTGTGACGGTGCGTACGGAGCGGAGCGCGGGCGTGCAGCCCTCGGCGCCGAGGGCGCAGCAGAGCAGGACGAACACGGCGGTCGTCGTCGTGCCGCCGAGGGCCAGGCCCACCGTCGGCGTCCGGACCAGGTGCGCGGCCGACGCGCCCGCCACGGTCGCGACCACGGCCGCCCGCAGCGGCCGGCTCAGCTCGCCCAGCACCCGCCGGGTGCGGATCGGTACGGCGCGGGCCATGCGACCCGGGCGGCCCGCGCCGTCCGGACCGCCGTCGCGCAGCCCGTACAGCAGCAGCGCGGCGGTGACGGTGATGCCGGTGGCGTTGCCGGCCGCGATCCCGGTGACACCCCAGACGCCCACGCTCACGGCGCCGATCCAGGAGGTCACGGCGATGCCGGCGGCCATCGCGCCGACCGGGTACCAGGTGGCGCGGCCCGCCGAGAAGTACGAGCGGACCAGCGCGCCGACCAGGGTCTGGCCGAGCAGCCCGAGCGCGTACACCCGCATCACGTCCGCCGTCGCCGCGGTGTCCCGCGCGGTGAACGCGCCGCGCTGGAAGAGGAGTTCGACGAGCTGCGGGGCGCACGCCACCACCACGGCACCGCCCAGCAGCACCAGACAGGCGGCCAGCGCCAGATCGCGCTCCACCCGGGTGCGGGCCCGCTCGGTGTCGCCCTCGGCCAGCGCCCGCGCCACCACAGGGAAGGTGACCGTGCACAGCATCAGCGAGAGCGCCATCGGGATCTGGGCCACCTTCTGGGCGTAGTTCAGGTGTGAGATGGCGCCCGGCGACAGGTGGGAGGCGAGGAACCGTTCGACGAGGACCTGGGACTGCCGGCACAGGGCGAACAGCAGCACGGTGGCGAGCAAGGGCAGGCCCATCCGGCGGGGCCCGTCCACGGCGGCGGACCCGGCAGTCCCTGCGGAGCCGACGGGTCCGGTGGGGTCGGCGGTTCTGGTGGGGTCGCCGGATGCGGCGGTCCGGGGGCCGCCGTCCGTCGCGCGGGTGCCGCGCAACTGCCGCCACAGCGAGGGCAGTTGTACGGCCACCATCAGACAGCCGCCGAGCGCCACCCCGGCCGCCGCGGAGCGCACGCCCCAGCCGCCGCCGAGGAGGAGCATCGCCGCGACGATGCCCAGGTTGTAGACGACGTAGATCGCCGCGGGGGCCACGAAGCGGCGGTGCGCCCGCAGTGCCGCGCTGCAGTATCCGGCGAGTCCGAAGCTGAGCACGCAGGTCGCGGTGAGCCGGGTGCAGTCGACGGCGAGGCCGGGATCCCGCAGCCCCGGGGCCAGCGCCTCGACGAACTGCGGCGCGGCGTCGGCGATCAGCGCGGAGACGGCGGCGAAGGCCAGCGACAGACGGGGGAGGCTACTGGCGACGAGGGCGCGCACCGGGTCGCCCGGTACCCCCTCGGCGCGCCGGGCCAGCGCCAGGCTGAACGCCGGTACCAGCGCGAAGGCCAGCCCGTCCTCGATGAGCAGCGTGGCCGCGAACTCCGGCACGGTCCAGGCGACCAGGAAGGCGTCGGTGTCCTGGCCCGCGCCGAACAGCCGGGCCAGCGACTGGTCCCGGACCAGCCCGAGCAACGCACCGACGATCGACAACGCGACCGTGACCAGCGCGGCCTTGGCGAGAAAACGCTGTGAGACCGGGGCGGGGTGGGGGGTTGTTCCGGGGGGCGCGGTTGTTTCGGGGTGGGTGGTCGGTTCGGGCTTGGTGGTCGGTTCGGGGTGGGGTGGTGGGCCGGGGTGGGTGTCGGCGTCGGGTGGGGTGGTGGGGCGGGTGTCGGTGTCGGGCGTGGGGTCTGGTTCGGGGGGTGCGGTGGGGCGGGTGTCGGTGTCGGACGAGGCGGCTGGTTCGGGTGGGGTGGTGGGGTGGGTTTCGGTGTCGCACGGGGTGTCTGCTCGGGAGCGGGCGGACGGTACGGCCTGTGCGGCGCCGGGCCGTACGCCGGGGGTCCCTGAACTCCTGGAGGAGGACGCGTTCATCTGCCCGCGCCCTCCATCTCCGCGACGCTGCCTGCGCCGTCGGTGGCCGTGCCGCCCGCGACGGCCGTTCCGCTGTCGGCGGCTTCTCCGTCGTCGATGACGGCCCTGCCCTCGGTCACCCCACCGTCGCCGCCGCCCCCTCCCCGAGCGGCGCCCGTCGCGGTCACCCCGTCGTCGGTCGGCGTGCCGCCGCCCAGCAGGGCCCACCAGCCGGCCAGACCCAGGAGGACGGCGGTCAGGACCGTCGAGGAGCCGCCGATGTCCGCGTACCCGAAGTCGGTCAGCTGCCAGACCAGCAGCCCGCAGGCGACGAGTCCGCACTCCCCGGCCGCCGTGCGCTCCGCGCCCGGCCGGGCGGCGGCCCGGGTGCGCCACACCCGCCGCAGCGCGCATGCCAGCAGCGCCAGCCAACTGCCCGCGAGGGCCAGCAGCCCGGTGAGGCCCTGCTCCGCGAGGACCAGGAGATACATGTTGTGCGGGGACAGCAGCGGCTGCCTGCGGTACGCGGCGCCTGCGCCCTCGGTGTCGCTGCCGGAGGAGAGCGCGAGCGGGGAGTGGCCGTCCCGGTACTCGGGGAAGGACTTCAACCCCACACCGGTCAGCGGGCGTTCGCGCCACATCGAGGCCGCGGCGGCCCACATGGAGTACCGGTCGACCACCGACTGGTCGGGCGAGTCCGCGACCTGCGTGATGGAGCTGACCCGTTCCTCCAGCAGCGCCGTGCCCACCCCGAGGCCGCCCACCAGGATCACGCCCGCCGCCAGCACGGCCGCCGCCACCGCCAGCGCCCGCCGCAGTCCCGCGGCCACCAGCTGTACGGCACAGGCCGTCGCCGTCGCGATCCAGGCGCCCCGGCTGAAGGACAGGGCGAGCGGCACCAGCAGCGCGAGGGCGCATCCGGCGGCGAGTACCCGCCGGTGCGCGGCGGACCGCCCGAGTGCCAGGCCGACCGCGCAGACCAGGCCGAAGGACACCACGGTCGCCATGCCCATCACGTCCTGCGCCCCGAACGTGCCCACCGCCCGGATGTCCACGCCCCGGTAGGAGGCACCGGTCCCGGTGACGTACTGGTGCACCCCGAGCGCGCCCTGCCAGCCGGCCAGGCCCACGAACGACCAGGCCAGCAGCGTGAAGTCGCGGCGGTCGCGGATCAGCAGCAGCACGGCCGCCGGGACGAGGACGAAGATCTGGAGGTAGCGGCCGAGACCGGCGAGCCCGGCGCCCGGCGAGGCGGCGCCCATCGCGGCGAGCGCCACGCCGACGACCGGCAGACCGAGCACCGCGGCGGCCGGTGCGGACAGCGGGCGGCGCCGGTGCCGTACCAGGAGCAGCACGCAGTGGACGACGACCAGCGCGGAGACCACGTCGGCCGGTCCCGCGCCGCCGCCGTTCGTGGCGGTCGGCGGCAGCGCGAGCAGGGCCGGCATCGCGAGCACGGGCAGCATCGGCAGCAGCCGCGGCACCGGGGAGGGCCGACGGGCCGGTGGCCGGGCGGTCCGGCCGGCCGGCAGCGGGAGGGTACGGGTCATCGTCAGCTCCCGGTGGACCGTACGAGCGCGGCCGCGGTGCGCAGCAGGATGCAGACGTCCTGCCACAGCGACCAGTTGTCGATGTACGCGTTGTCGAACCGGGCCCGGTCCTCGATCGAGGTGTCGCCGCGCAGCCCGTTGATCTGGGCGAGCCCGGTGATGCCGGTCCGCATCCGGTGGCGGGCCGCGTAACCGGGGTAGGTCTGGCTGAACTGGGCCACGAAATAAGGGCGTTCGGGGCGCGGGCCGACCAGGCTCATGTCGCCGCGCAGCACGTTCCACAATTGGAGCAGCTCGTCCATCGAGGTGCTCCGCAGGAAGCGGCAGAAGCGGCTCATCTCGGGCTCGCCCGCCACGCTCCAGCGGGTGGCCGACTCGTGCTCGTCGGCCGGGCGGTGGGTACGGAACTTCAGCAGCGTGAAGGGGCGGCCGTCCTGGCCGATGCGTTCCTGGCGGAAGACCACGCCGGGCCCGCCGACGATCCTGAGCGTCGCGGCGCAGCCCAGCAGCACCGGGCCGGCCAGCACCAGCAGGATGCCGGACACCAGCACGTCCAGTGCCCGCTTGACCGCGCTGCCGCGCCGCCGGGCGTCCACCTCCAGCCGGCGGCAGGAGAATCCGGCGAGCTGGTCACGGGTCTCGTACGCCGGTGAGTCCGCGTCCACCTCCCACACCGCGCAGCCCGACTCGGCGAGCGCCCGCAGCAGCGGTCCCTGCGCGGTGCGCACCGCGGGGTCGACGGTGAGCACGGTCCGCACACCGTGGCGGACCAGGGCCCGTTTCACCTCGGTGCCGGTGGTGAGCACGGGCAGTCCGCCGGTGTCGTCGCCGAAGTCCTCGGCGTCCTCGGCCACGACACCCACCGGCCGTACGCCGCAGCGCGGATGGCGCCGCAGCGCGGCGGCCACCCGCTGCGCGGTCGCCGCCGGGCCCACGAGCAGCGCGGGGCACGGGCGGCGCAGCAGCGATCGGTGCCGGTGCCCGCGTACGAGGCCGCGGCCCGCGCAGCACACCGCCGCGTGCAGCGTCCAGCCGAGCAGCAGGTCGTGCGGGGACAGCGCGCGGTCGGGCGCGTACGCCGCCAGGACCGCGGCGAGGCCCAGCCAGACGATCGCGATCCGGCCGCAGACGGCGGGCAGTTCGTCGAGGACGCCGGGCACCGGAGGGTCGGTGCGCGGTCGCAGCAGCAGCGCCGCGGCCACCAGCAGGGCCGCCAGTACCGGGCGGTGCCCGGCCGGGCCGAGTGTCCAGGCGCCCAAGAGGGCGGCGGCCAGGTCGGCGGTGAGCAGGGGCAGTGGGGACGGGTGGCGTGTGGACGGCCGGTGCACGGGGAACCGGAAGCCGTCGGCCGGGCGCGGCGGCAGGACCGCGACGGCCGAGTACCCGTGGTCGCGTGGCTGCATGCCGGGGGAGGGGACGGTGCTTTCGGCGGTCACGGGCGGCTGGACTCCCTGCACTGGGACGGCACGGCGGGTGCGGTGCCGAGGAGTTCGCGGTACAGGTCCGTGACCGCCTCGGTGGTGTGCCGTACGTCGTGGGTGGTCAGGACATGGCGGCGGCCGCGCGGGCCGAGCGCCGTGCGCAGCGCCGGGTCGAGCAGCAGGGCGGCGACGGCCCCGGCCAGCGCCGCCGGGTTCCGGGGCGGGACGAGGCAGTGTGCGGCGAGGCCCGGCGGCAGGCATTCGCGGGCGCCGTCGACGTCCGTGAGCAGCACCGGCCGGCCGCAGGCCATCGCCTCCAGCGGGGCCAGCGCCATGCCCTCCCAGCGGGAGGGCAGGACCACGAGGTCGGCGGCCCGGTACCAGGGCGCGGCGTCGGCGACGGCGCCCGCGAACGTCACCGACGGCGGGGCGCCGGCCCGCAGCCGCTCCCGGTCGGGTCCGTCGCCGACCAGCGCGAGCCGGGCACCCGGCACTTGGCGTACGACGTGGTCCCACGCCCGGAGCAGGACGTCCTGCCCCTTCTGCGGGCACAGCCGTCCCACGCAGACCACGAGCGGGGCCGCCGGGTCCGCGGCCGGGGCGGGTGGGGTGGCCAGGACGGACCCGGGTGTGTCCGGCGCAGGTGTGTCCGCCGCGGGTGTGTCCGGCGCGCGGCCGGCGGTGGGCGGGCGGTGCGGGTGCGGGGACTCGGGTTCAAGGGCGGGTGCGGTCGTGGCGGCGGTCTGGCGGGCGGTGGCCGGCGGGGCCGCCGCGGCGCCGGGCGGCCGGGGGCTGAAACGCAGCGGGTCGACGCCGTTGGGGATGACGCTCCAGTGCGCGCGGATCCCGGCGCGTGCGCCGGTGGCGCGTTCCGCCTCGCTCACGCACAGCACCCGGGTGGCCCAACGCGCCCCCCACCGTTCCCATTTCAGCGCCAGCGTGGCGGTGACCCCGTCGACCGCCTCGAACGACCAGGCGTGCGGCTGGAAGACCGTCGGGATCCGGCCGCGCACCGCGAGCCGGCCGGCGAGCCCGGCCTTGGCGCTGTGCGCGTGCACCAGGTCGGGCCGTACCCGTGTCACCAGCCGGTCGAGCCGGTGCACCTCGCCGGCCAGCCCGGGACCCGGCGAGCGGGTCGCCCGCCAGTGCCGTACGTCGGCGCCCAGTTCGCGCGCCCCGGCGGCCAGTTCACCGCCGGGGCAGCCGACCGTGACCCGCAGGCCGGCGGCGAGCTGGGCGCGCGTCAGGTCCAGTACGACGCGGGCCACTCCGCCGTCGGCGGGCTGGGCGAGGTGGAGGACCCGGAACCGTGGGTCGGTTGCTGAGTGGTGCATACGCGGGATTCCTCGCTCACGGGGGACGCTCGGGACTGCGGGCGGGAACGCGCCGGGGCTCAGACCAGAGGTGTCAGAGGTCGGAGAGGGACGGAGATCGGACGGGGGAGAACAGGGAGTGGCGGTCAGGCCGGGGTGGTGCGGAAGGGCTGCGGGGTGGATGTGATTTGATGGCTTATAGGGGTGTTTGAATAGTTCCGCAACTCTAGCTGCTATCCGTATTAATCCAGAGGAATATGCCAGTGTGTCGGAATGGTGAAGGTTGCCCTATCCGGAGATCACTCCACTGGCGGCACAACTAGACGGAGTACGGCGCGTTGACACAGCGCCGGGCAGCCGCCCGGATGTTTGTGTCGATCCCAAGGAGCACTTCTCCATGTCGCGTATCGCGAGGGGCTTCGCCCTGACCACTGCTGCCGTAGCGGCCGTTGCCGGTGGCGCCGGTATCGCCGCCGCCGACAGTGACGCGCAAGGCGCCGCCGCCCACTCCCCGGGCGTGCTGTCGGGCAATGTCGTCGAGGCCCCGGTCCACGTGCCGGTCAACCTCTGCGGCGACACCGTCGACATCATCGCCCTGCTGAACCCGGCGTTCGGCAGCGCCTGCGAGGACGACTGACGGGACGGCAGATCCCTCTCGCCGGCCGTCCTCCCGCGGCTCACCGCGGAAGGGCGGCCGGTTCGCGTTCCCCCTGACGGGGGTCGTCGGCGACATTCCGGCGGGGCGCTCCTGACAGGCGTCCCCATCAGGGAAGACGCCCCCGGAGAGGGCGGCCGGTGGGCGCGTACCGCGTGCGAGCGGTTGCAGACGGCGACGGGCGACGACTTCACGGTGGGTTCAAGATCCGACGCACCTCGAAAGGCCCCCGTGCGCCTGCCCGCACGGCGTATCGCGTCCACCGCTCTCTGCGCCACTCTGCCGGCCGGCATCACCGGCCCGGCCGCCGTGGCCGCCGACTCGTCCCGGGAGCGCACCCACGCGGCGTCCCGTGCGCCGTTCCCGGCGCCGACACGGTCCTCGCCCAGGCCAAGAGCCTGGCCGGCCTCGGTGCCGTGCTCACCCCGGCCACCGACCTGCTCAACCAGGCGCTCCAGAACGGTCAGCTGACCCCCGACCAGGCCAAGAAGCTGGTCGACGCGGTGAAGGCGGCCATCGCCCAGGTCTCCGCCGCGGCCGGCAAGGAGGACAAGGAGGGCGGGGCCGCCGAGGACGGCGAGGCTCTCAAGGCCAAGGACCTCCGGGGCGACGCGCTCGCCGCCCTTCAGAAGGCCGTCGACGCGCTGCTCGCCGCCGTCACCTCCGGCGACGTCAGCAAGGTCCTGCCCGCGGCCACCGCGGTGGTGACCGGCCTGGTCAACTTCGTCGCCGCGACGGTGCTCGGCGGCGGCCTGCCCGCCCCCGACCTGCCGGGCCTGCCCGCCCTGCCGAGCCTCCCGGTGCCGGCGCCTTCGCTCCCGGTCACCACCCCGGCACTGCCGACCGGCTGACCCGGCGCCGAGCCGTCTCCCCGACCGGCTGTCGGACCGCCCGCCACCCCCGGCGCGGCCGGCCCGACGGCCGACGGCTTTCCCGTCCCCGCCCCCGGTTCCGTCGGGGATCTCATATGTCTTCCGGGTACGGGGTTTCCGCCCAGGCCAGACCTCGTTGAGCACGGCGTCAGAACTTCCCGAGGTGACGTGAGTTGCCGAGAAAGGAACACGATGAAGTCCCTGAAGGCTGCCGCTGTCGTTGCCGGTTCCGTGGCCCTCGTGGGTGTCGCCGCGCCCGCGTTCGCCCACAACACCGCCGACCTCACGCCCACCAGCCTCAACGGCGCCGTCAACACGCTCACCAAGGGTCCCCTCACCGTGGACGACGCGATGCCGCTCAAGCACCAGTCGAACGCGCTCAACACCGAGAAGAAGGGCTCCGCGCTCAACGCGGTGAAGGGCGCGACCGGCGCGGTCAACCAGGCCAACCCGCTGCTGGGCGGTCTGCCGTTGCAGGGCTGAACCGCTTCGTGCAGAGCCGTTCGAGGGACGCCGGGAGGCGTCCCTCGTTCGTGTGGCGGCCCCCGCGTCAATGCGCCGGCCGGGTGAGAAGGCGCCGGGCGGCGCCTTGGTCCGTCGGTAGGGTCGCGCGGTGACCTCAACCCCAAGTGAAACCCGCCCGTTCCGCCCGGCCGAACTGGGCACGCTCGTCGTACTCGCCTGGAGCGGCGAGGCCGCCGACGGATCCGACATGCCGTACCTGCTGGCGTACTCGCTGGGGGACGCCGAGGGCGGCGCCGACGTGACGTCCGCCGCGGTCGAGCGGCTGCTGGAGAGCAACGGACTGCCGGTCGGCGGCGACCTCGTGGACGGCACCGCCAAGCCCAGCCTGCCCGCCACCCTGCTCGTGCAGTCCGGCCAGGCCGTCGTCACCCTGCCGCCGCTCAACGCCCAGTGCCCCGCCCCGCCGGAGTGGCTCGCCGCCGCCGCCCAACGCGGCTACGCCTACCTGGTGTTCACCACCCGCGCCTGGCCCGAGGCCCAGCCCGGCCTGACCCTGACCCCCGGGCAACTGGCGGCCTTCGTCGGCGCCGAGGAGACCCTGACCGCCGCCGCGCACGTCATCCTCCCGGCCCGCAGCCTGCGCACCTGACGCGCGGGCCGGTGGCACCGCGGTCCGCCGCCGGGACGTCCGACCAGCTGACCAATGCTGCACGCGGGCGATTCTTGCGCTGCGCGGCGAATTCGGCTCGTTACGCGGTACGGAGGTCGATTCCGCCGCATTCTGAAAGGGACCGTACCTGACATGAAGTCGACCACCCGAGGAACCCTCGCCGCCGTCGCCACCGGCGTCGCGGCCGTCGTGGGGGCCGCCACTCCCGCCGCCGCGGTCGGCACGGTCCCCGTCCCGGTGCCGCTGGACGGCGTGGAGAAGTCCCTCCACGCGCCGATGCCGAAGCTCGCCGTCGAACTGCCGATGCCGTTGCCGGGCGCCCCCGAGGGACCCCGGTACGCCGGGGGACAGCTCCTCCCGGCCCGCACCCTGCCCCGGCTGCCCATCGGCGGCAGCCTGCCCGGCGCCGGTCTTCAGGCCCCTCTGCCGAAGGCCCTGGGCGGCTTCGACCGGCTGCGGGCCGACGCCCCCGCCTCCGGCATCCGGGCCCTGACCCCCGGACTGTCCGCCGACGCCCCCCTCACCGCGCCGAACCCCGACGCCTTCGGGCTGCCCGGCCTCAAGCTCCCCCAGGCCGGCGTCGTCGCCCCGGTCCTGCGGGGGGTCCCGACCGCGAACCTGGGCCTGGGCTCCGGCCGGTGACGGACGACGCCGTTCCCCCCGGCGGGCCGGCGCGTGTGCTCCGCCCGGCCGGTGTCGTGCCTGCGTACGGCTGATGCGGCGGTGACCGCCGGAGCCCTCCGGCGGTTACCGGTGCGCAGACCGAAACCGTACGAGGAGGAGCCATGGTCGTCAGTGCCGGCGGAGTACCGGTGGGCGCGGAGCGGGCGAGCGGGAGCCGGGAGAGAACCGACCCGCCGGAACGGACCCGGCGGGAGGCTGGGCGCGTCCTGCTCGGCACCACCGCGGCCCTCGCGTTGACCCCGCTCGTCGCGGCCTCCCGCCCGGCGTGGCCCGCGGGCGCGTCCGCGGGCCACGCCTTCGACGAGACCTACCAGGGGCGCCGCATCCGGGGCGCCCCGGTCCCCGCCGAACGCCCCGTCGGCGACGCGCACTGGCTGGTCACCGTGGACGGCCGTCCGCTGCATCTGATGCGGCGCGCCGACGGCACCTGGCTGACCATGGTCGACCACTACAGCTCGTACCCGACCCCGCTGGAGGCGACCCGCGCCGCCGTCGACGAACTCGGCCCCGGTCAGGGCCTGCGCGACCTGGCCCCGGGGCCGGTCGGCGGGGGACACCGGCACGTGGGAGGGCCGCATGGCGTACGTGCGTAAGGACGTGAGCACCCTGACCCGCGCCGAGCGGCGCCGGTTCACGGGCGCCCTGCTGGAGATCAAACGGACCGGCGAGTACGACGAGTTCGTGCGCACGCACGTCAAGTTCTTCGTCGGGGACGGCGACCCCGGCCTGCGCGCGGCCCACATGACGCCCTCCTTCCTGCCCTGGCACCGCCGCTTCCTGCTGGACCTGGAGGGCGCCCTGCGCCGGGTCGACCCGTCGGTGACGGTGCCGTACTGGGACTGGACCAGGAACCGCGGCGCGACCTCCGTGCCCTGGACCGAGGACCTGCTCGGCGGCAACGGACGCCGCTCCGACCGGCAGGTGACCACCGGCCCGTTCGCCTACGGCGGGGGCCGCTGGACCATCAAGGAGGGCATTACCGACAGGGAGTACCTCACCCGGGACCTGGGCCGCTCCCGCGCCCCCATCCAGTTGCCCACCGCCGCCGACCTGAAGCGGGCGCTCGACGACCCGGTCTACGACGTCTCGCCCTGGAACTCGACGGTCACCCGGGGCTTCCGCAACAAGCTGGAGGGGTGGGGGGCCGGCCGGGGCAGCGTCTCCTGGCTCAACCACAACCGGGTGCACCGCTGGGTCGGCGGCGCGATGCTCACCGCCGCCTCCGTCAACGACCCCGTCTTCTGGCTCCACCACGCCTTCGTGGACCTCCAGTGGTCCCGCTGGCAGCAGCGTCATCGCAGCCACCGCTACCTGCCGGCCGAGCCGCCCGGAGCGGGCAGCCCGCAGCGCGGCCGGATCGTTGCCCGGCACCAGAAGCTGCCGCCGTGGGACGTGACACCGGACGAACTGGAGGACGTGAGCCGGATCTACCGGTACGCCTGACCGGGTCCGCACACGGCAGAGCCCCGGCGCACCGCCGGGGCTCTCCCGTGTGCCGGTGGCCGGCTCAGTGGCCGTAGCCGTACCCGCCGTGGCCCGTCTCGCTGTCGCCCTGGTCGGCGCAGGCGTTGCCGAACGCCGGGTTCAGCAGGCCGATCACGTCGATGGTGTTGCCGCAGACGTCGACCGGGACGTTGACCGGGACCTCGGCGAGGTTGCCCGACAGCACACCGGGCGAGCCGGTGGCCGCGCCCTGGGCATCCGCGTCGGCCAGGGCCAGACCGGCCCCGCCGAGCATCACGGCACCCGTGCCCAGAGCGACGACGGCCGCCTTCGCCATGCGAGACATCACGTACTCCTTAATTGCTCGATGAGCGCGACGGCAGGACAGCGCCGCCGCACGTCACGTTCAACGCGGGGGTTCCGTGCTGGTCACGGCGGTGCTGAAGGGATCACCCGGATTGCAGCCCACGGCCGCCGGACGCGGCGTCAGGGCAGCCTGCGGACCGGGGCGCCCGCCAGGTACGCCTCGATGTCCTCCACCGCCTGGCCGTAGAACGTCGCGTAGTTGGCCCGCGAGACATAGCCGAGGTGGGGTGTCGCCAGCAGCCGGGGCGCGGTGCGCATCGGATGGCCGGCGGGCAGCGGTTCGACGTCGAACACGTCGACGCCGGCGCCCGCGATCCGGCCTTCGCGCAGCGCCGCGAGCAGCGCCTCCTGGTCGACGATCGCCGCGCGGGAGGTGTTCACCAGATGGGCCGTCGGTTTCATGAGGGCGAGTTCGGCGGGGCCGAGCAGCCCGCGGGTACGGTCGCCGAGCACCAGGTGCACGGAGACGAAGTCGCTGCCGGCCAGCAACTCCTCCATGGTGGCGGCCCGTTCGACGCCCACCTCCGCGGCACGCTCCGGGGTGAGGTGCCGGCTCCAGGCGCTGACCCGCATACCGAAGGCGAGACCGACCCGCGCGACCTGGCTGCCGATCCGGCCGAGCCCGAGCAGGCCGAGCGAGCGGCCGTGCAGGTCGGCGCCGACGGTGGACTGCCAGGGGCCGCCCGAGCGCAGGGCCTGGCTCTCCTCGACGATCCCGCGGGCGAGGCCGAGCAGCAGGGCCCAGGTCAGTTCGGCCGCCGGGGCGGACGAACCCTCCGTACCGCACACGGTGACGCCGTGTGCCTCGGCGGCGGCGTAGTCGATGACGCTGTTGCGCATGCCGGAGGCGACCAGGAGCCGCAGCCGCGGCAGCCGGGCGAGCAACGAGCCCGGGAAGGGCACACGTTCGCGCAGGGTCACCACGATGTCGAAGTCGGCGAGGGCCGCGGCGAGCGCGTCCTCCTCGGTGATGTGCTCGCGCAACGTGACGACCTCGACGCGGTCCGCGAGCACCGACCAGTCGGCCGACTCGGCCGCCACACCCTGGAAGTCGTCCAGCACCGCACAGCGAAGCCGCATACGTTCCTCCCTCCCGGCCGTCCGGCCGGTTCTCCGTTCCGGCCGGTCGACTGTACCTGTCGGTGGGGAGGGCGGGGTGTGGGGGTGTGATTCGCGATCGTGACCGGTGGGGTGCGTTTGGGGCGCGGGTGCGGGGGCGGTTGCCGTGGTCGCTCGCAGAGTGGCGGACACATCCCGAAGAGGCCCTTGACTACGACTAGTTGGAGCTCTCACCACCGATACGAGTAAGCCGTCCGGGTGACATTGGCGGGTCCGTGATCCAGTAGTATGTAGATCGACGGAGATCCTCCGTTCGATGTTCGCACGTGCGCACTGTCCTTTGCGCCTCGTGTGCCTTCTTGTCGGCCGGGGCGATTGCTCATGTGTCGAAGCTTCGTATCAGGTAGAAGAAAGTTGACAACCTTGAGGAAGTTTGTCTCCGCTCTCGGCCTCCTCGCTACCCTCGCACTTGTGGTGGCCGATCGTTGGATGTGGTTTGCGCAGAGTGTCGTCTCCTGAGGGGTTCTCAGGAGCCGGTCGACTCGCGTCCCGCCAGCAGTGCCAGTAGCCTCTCCGCCTCGGCGTCTGCGCCGAGGCGTTGATATGTGGCGGCAGCCTGTTCCGCATACCGCCGGGCCCGTTCCGTGCCGCGGGGGAGCAGGAGGGCGGTCCGTGCGAGTCCCGCGAGGGCCTGGGCCGTACCCAGGGGGAAGTCGATGCTCCGGGCCACGTCGAGGGCCCGGTCATACGTCTTGAAGGCGATGTCGAGCCGACCCGACTCGCGTTGGACGTCCGCCGTACCGATCAACGCCCGCAACCTCTCGTAGGGGTTGTCGATACTGACCGCCACCTGCTCCGCCATGGTGAGGTGCAGCAGTGCCTCGCCCCGGCGGCCGGCCGCGGCGTGTGCCCGCCCCATGCTGATCAGGACGTCGGCCTCGCCCAGGACGTCGCCTCCGGTCCGGTGGGCGGCCAAGGCCCTGCGGTAACAGGCCAGCGCGCGGTCCGTCTGCCCCGTCGCCTGATGGACCGCGCCCAGGTTGGTCAGGAGAATTCCCAACTCCTGTCGCCCGCCGTGCTCTTTCATGATAATAAGGGATCTTTCGTAACAGTCGCGGGCCTCGTCGAAGCGTCCCTGTAACGCGTGCAGTTCGCCGCGGTTGTTCAGTGCCTGGGCAAATCCATAGGGGTCGGGCAGCGTTTCGTAGATGTCCTGCATGAGCTGCACCCGGTGCAGGGCTTCGTCGTACTGACCCGCGTAATGCAGCGCCGCGCCTTCCACGTTCAGGCAGCCGGCCTCCCCGGCCCGGTCGCCGGCGCTGCGGTAGAGCGCCCGGGACTGTTCCAGTACCCGCAGGGCCGGGCCGCCCTGGCCGGCCGCGAGGTGGGCGCGGCCCGTCTGCAGGAGTGCGTCCGCGCGGCCGATGACGTCCCCCAGGTCCTCGTAGATCGACCGGGCCTCGGCCGCGCGGCGTAACGCCTCGTCATGGTTGCGCTGTGCCAGCAGATCCGCGTGGTCGGTCAGGGTGCGGGCGAGTGCCGAGCGGTCGTCCGAGGTGCGCAGGACCGGTATCGCCGCGGCGAAGAGATCGGCCGCGGCGTCCCACGTGCCCCACAGCCTGAGGGAGCGGGCCAGGACGCTCGGGAACAGGGCGGCGTACTCCGGGTACCGGTCCGCGGCGGTACGCGCGACCGCCAGGAGGTTGGCGTGCTCCACGGTGAGCCAGGCCGGGGCCTCGTCCGGGTCGGAGAACTCCAGGGCGTGGCGGGACTCCCGTTCCGGGCCGAGCGGTATCGCCCGGCGGTGCGGGTGGGCCAGCCGGTCGGCGCGGTGCGCGGTGGTGAGGTGGTAGGCGACGAGGCGGCCGACCGCCGCGTGCCGGGCCTCGGCCGGATCCGTCCGGGCGGCCGTCTGGAGGCCGAAGGCGCGGGTCAGGTCGTGCAGCCGGTAGCGTCCGTGCACGGGTTCCTCAAGGAGGCTGGAGTCCAGCAGTTCCTCGACGTGCCGCTCCAGCCCTCCCGCCTCGCTCTCGAACTCCGGGCCTGCCAGCGCCGCCGCGGCCCGGAGCGTGATGTCGGGGCCGGAGTGCAGGGCGAGACGGCGGAACAACCGCTGTGCCGGATCGCTGAGTTCCGCGTACGAGAACTGGAAGATCGCGGCGATCACGGCGTCGAACTCCTTGAGCGGGTCCGTCGCCCGGGTCAGCCGGTCGAGGAGATCCTGGAGGGCCCAGGAGTCCCGGTGCCGGAAACGGCTCGCCAGCAACGTCACCGCGAAAGGGTGGCATTCACACGCCTGCACGATGCGTGCCAGGGCCTCGGGTTCCGCGGACGACCGGGCGGTGCCGACGATCCGGGTGAAGAGCGCGGCCGCCTCCGACCTGGACAGGGCGTCCACGGGCAGCCGGGTGGCGCTGCCCAGCCCGGCCAGCCGGTTGCGGGTGGTCACGATGACCCGGCACGTGGGGGATCCGGGCAGCAGCGGGTCGACCTGGGCGGCGTCCCGCGCGTTGTCGAGCACCACGAGCGCACGGCGCCGGGCCGTCCACTCCCGCCAGCGGGCCGCCCGCTCGTCCAGGGTGCCCGGCAGCTCACCGGACCAGCCCGCCGAGTGCAGCAGGATGGCCAGGGCCTCGGCCGGGCCGAGCGGTTGCTGGCTGCTGAAGCCCCGCAGGTCCACGAAGAACCGGCCGTCCGGGTAGGCGGCGGACAGCAGGTGTGCGGCGTGCAGGGCCAACGTGCTCTTCCCGATGCCGGGCATGCCGTGCAGCACGGTGACGGGCAGCGCGCCCGCCGAGTCGTCTTCCGGCGCGGACGCGGAGAGCAGGATGCGCAGTTCGCCGGCGCGTCCGGTGAAGTCCTGGGTGTCCCTGGGCAGGAAGTTGCGGGGGTCCGGCACGGCCGGCGCGGTCCCGGACCCGCTCGCGGCCGTGGCCTCGGGCTCCGGGGAGGGGAGCGCGAGGGTGTCGTCCTGTTCGAGCATGCGGAGATGGAGGTCCTGGAGTTCCGCCCCCGGCTCGATCCCCTGGACCTCGTGCAGCTCCGTGCGGGTGTCCCGGTAGACCTTCAGCGCCTCGTCGTGCCGCCCGGAGCGGTACAGGGCCAGCATCAACATGCCGATCACCCGCTGCGCGAACGGATTCCGCGCGGCGAGTTCCTGGAGTTCGCCGATGAGGTCGGCGTGCCGCCCCAGCTCCAGCTCCAGGCCGATCCGTTCCTCGCGGACCCGGCGGTGGTCCTCGGTCAGCCGGGCGCGTGCCGACAGCGCCCACGGGTTGTCGGCGAACTCGGTCAGCGGCTCGCCGCGCCACAGCGCCTCGGCGGCACGCAGCAGCCCGATGGCCGCCGTACGGTCGCCCCGCGCCGCCGAGGCCGTCGCGTCCGTCCGCAACTGCTGGAACTTCAGCAGGTCGATGGCGCGCGGGTCGGCCCGCAACCGGTACAGCCGGGACGAGGGCCGCTCCACCTGGGCCAGGTCCTCGCCGACCGCCTGGCGCATCCGCTTGCGGAGCCGGGAGAGATAGCTCTGGAGCGTGTCCAGGGCGGCCGGTGGCGGCTCGCCGTTCCAGACGCGGTCCATCAGCGTGTCCACGGACACCGGTTCGCCCCGGGCATGGACCAGCACGGCCAGCACACGGCGCTGCATCAGCGATCCGAGCGCGTACCGCTGTCCTTCGTGCCACAGCTCAAGCGGTCCCAGCGCAAGAAGTTCCACGATCACCCCCGACGGGTGTGCTTCTTCCTGCCGCCCACGGCAGCGCCCGCACATCTGTGCAGCGCTCCGTTCACTGTTCTGCGGGGGCCCGGGGTGGAGACAGGGGCGCATCGGAGCGCGAAGGGCGCACGGAGCCGGACGAGTGCGGCGCGGTCCCTGCCCGGCCGCTCGGAGACCGGGCACCGCCGTTCCACAGGAGTGCAGGATTCCTGCAAGCCCGCCGTCCAGAACCCGGGGCATCCCCCCGTCATGGACTGCGGACGGCCTACGCGGGCTTGGACGGCCCGGGGCGGCCGAGCATGGCCGCGGTCACCAGAAGGCATGCAGGAGACCGGGGGAAAACCGACTATGAGTGTGACAGTGCCCGAGCCGTACTGGCGGCACGTGCCCGTACGGCTGGACGTCGAGCGCTGGGTCACCCGGCGGACGCGCAGGCGCGTCCTGGTCGTGGTGCACACAGTGATAGCGGGGCAACGGCTGCTCGACGCGATACGCGTACTCGAAGGCGACATCCGGGTGCAGATCATCTTCACCCAGGCACCCGACGTGTTCAGCAACGGAGTGGCCGAGTTCCTGGCCGGGCTGGGGGGTCTCGTACTGCCGTGGAACCAGGCGGTGCACACCTCCTTCGACCTCGCGCTGGCTGCCAGCCACGGCAGCCTGCACGAACTTCAGGCGCCGGTCGTCGTGCTTCCGCACGGCGCCGGCCACAACAAGATCACCCCCGCCGGACGGAACGGCCGTCCGGCGGGCGAGCGCGGTGTGTACGGCCTCAGCAGGCAACGGCTGGTCCGGGACGGCGCGATCGTGCCTGAGGCGATCGTGCTGGCCCACCACGAGGAGCTGACCCGGCTGGGCCGCGAGTGCCCCGAGGCCCTGCCGGTGGCGGAAGTGGTCGGCGACCCGTGCTTCGACCGGATAGCCGCCAGCCTGCCCTCCCGGGCCCTGTACCGGGACGCCCTGGGCGCCGGGGCCGGCCGGCGACTGGTCCTCGTCTGCTCCACCTGGGGGCCCGACTCGCTCCTGGGACAGGGCTTCGAGGTCCTGGAGCGGCTGGTCGGCGAACTGCCCCGGGACGAGTTCCGCATCGCCGCGCTCCTGCACCCCCACGTGTGGAACGCACACGGTGACTGGCAGGTCCGGGCCTGGCTCGCCGGCCTGGCGCGCTCCGGGCTCACGCTGGTCAGCCCGCACGGGGACTGGACCGGGGCGGTGGTCGCCGCCGACTACGTCGTGGGCGACCACGGTTCGGTGTCGCTGTACGGCGCGATGACCGGCGTACCGGTCTTCATGGCGGGACGGCCCGACGCCGACGTCGATCCGGGCTCGCCGCTGGCCGAACTCATGTCGTTCGCGCCGCGACTGCGCCTGGACCGCCCGCTGCGCCCGCAGCTCAGGCGGAGTTCCGTGGCCGGTCGCGCGGACCGGTACGAGCGGGTCGCGGCCCGCATCTCCTCGGAGCCGGGCCGCTTCGCCCGCAGGATGCGCGCGCTGCTCTACCGCAAGCTGCGCCTGCGGGCCCCCACCGTACGGCCGGCCACGGAAACGGCGGCCCTGCCGCTGACGGTGCGCTACGACGAGCCGGGCCGGGTGACGGCACCATGAGGACGCTCCTCGCCCTGGCGGCCCGGACGACGGCGGTACCGGGCACGCGGGCACCCGGTCCGGTGCACCGGGTCCGTACCCTGCTGCTGCATCCGGCCCGCGGGACGCTGACCGTGGACGAGCACGTGCGGGTCCGGCTTCCCGCGGGACACCGTTGGCCTCAGCTCGGCGACGTACTGCTCGCGCATGGCACGGGGGCGCGGACGGCCGCCGAGACGGCGGCGACGCATCCGGGCGCCCTGGTGGTCGCCGTGCACCACGGGCCCCGCTGCTGGTTGCGGCTCGGCCGGGACGGCACCGTGCTCGAACTGGAAGCCGCGGGGCCCACCGGGCGGGACGAGGCGTGGGGGACGCTGGCCTCGCTGGCCCATACCTGGCTGGTGGCCGGGCTGCCCGCCGCCGAGTTCGCGGCGGCGCCCGTGCGGCTGCTCGGCGCTCAGGTGACCGTCCCGTCGCCCGCGAGCCGCCCCAGCCGGTCCCGGGCCGACTCCGCGTCGGCGGACCGCGAACGGCCCACGGAGGCGTAGAGATCCAGCGCCTCGTGGTAGCGGTCCCGGGCGGCGCGGGTGTCCCCGCGCCGCCCGGCGACCTCGGCCAGGCCCGCGAGGGCGCGGGCCGTCTCGTAGTTCGCGGTCATGCCGCGCAGGGTCGTCAGGGCCGCGGACAACGACTCGTCCGCCTCGTCGAGCCGGTTGACGGCGAGCTGGGCGTGGCCGACGAGGATGCCCGCGCGGGCGGCGTTGTAGACATCGCCCGCCGCCAGCAGCGCGGTGCGTGCGGCACCGGCCTCGCGCAGCGCCTCCTCGTGCCGGCCGGTGGTCCGGGCGATGTCGGCGAGGTTCAGCCGGGCCAGTGCCCCGGCCCGCTCGTCCCCGCAGGCCGGTAACTCCACGGTGGCCCGCCGGAACAGTTCGGCGGCCTCCTGGGAACGGCCCGACCGCTGGAGCGCGAGCCCTCGGTAGTTGAGGGTGCGGGCCTGGCCGAGCCGGTCGCCGTGCCGCAGGAAGAGGTGACCGGCGCGCTCGAACATGGCCAGGGCGCGGTCGTGGTTCCCGCACCCCAGCTGTCCCACGCCGCCCGAGGTGAGCATCCGGCACTGAGCCGCGACGTCCCCCAGCTCCCCCGCCGCGGCCAGTCCCTCGTCGTGCGCCGCCCGCCAGTCGTCGTAGAACTTGCGCCGCAGGAAGAGGGGCCACAGGGCGTCGGCGAGCTGCCAGCCGACGGACGGGAAGCCCGCGGAACGGGACAGCCGGATCACCGCCATCAGCCGGGGCAGCTCGCGCTCCAGCCAGTCCAGGGCGGTCTCGGCGTCGGGGCCGACGTCCGCGCAGACCACCGGCCCCGGCCCGTAGTCACGGGCCATCGTGCGGTGTGCGGGATCGATGATCTCCTCGGCGCGGGTCGCGCTCGCCAGATAGTGGTCGGCGATACGGCGTACGGCCTGGGCGCGCTCCTCGGACGATTCGTCCTGCCGCGCCTTCGCCGCGGCATGCAGGCGGACCAGGTCGTGGAAGCGGTGGCGTCCCTCGCCCGCGTCGAACAGCAGGCTCGCGTCATGCAGCGTCTCCAGCAGGTGCACCGGCTCCGCCGTAGCGGCCAGCACCGCCGCCGCCACCGCGCCGCCGAACTCCGCCGCCGGGTGCAGCCCCAACCGCCGGTACAGCCGCGCCGCCGCCGGTGACAGGGCCCGGTACGACAGGTCCAGCGCCGCCCGCACATCGTGGTCGCCGTCGATGGCCAGGGCCTCCAACCGGTCCCGCTCCTCGGCGAGGGCACTGACCATCGTGGTGATGTGCCGTTCGGGCCGCGCCGCCAGCCGGGCACCGGCGACCCGGACGGCCAGCGGCAGCCCGGCGCACAACTCGACCAAGGTACGGGCGGCTTCGGGCTGCTCGGCCACCCGGCCGTCCGCGAGGGTGTCCGCGAGCAGTTCCACCGCGGCCTCGGGGGCGAGCGACTCCAGGTGGAGGGGGAAACAGCCGTCGACGGTCAGCCCCGGCATCCGGTTGCGGCTGGTCACCGCCGTCACACTGGTGCCGCCGGGCAGCAGCGGACGCACCTGGGCGGCGGTCGCCGCGTCGTCGAGCAGCACCGCGAGGCGCCGGCCGGCGGTCAACGACCGGTACAGCGCGGTCCGTTCGGCGAGGGCCGCCGGAACCTGCTGGGCCGCCACCCCGAGGGCCCGCAGGAAGCGGCCCAGCACCTCCTCCGGGAGCGCCGGTCCGCCGGGCGACTGGGCGCCCAGGTCGGCGTAGAGCTGGCCGCCCGGACAGTGCGGGCGCAGGGTGTGCAGCCATCTCAGCGCGAGCGCGGTCTTCCCGACCCCGCCCAGACCGCTCACCGCGGTCAGCGCGGGCCGCTCCTCCCGCACCGCACGGGCCCGGTGCCGCTCCAGCGCCGCCAACTCGTCGGCCCGGTCCACTATGTGCACGGACGGCGGGAGCTGCCAGGGCGTCTGTCCGGCGGTGCCGCCCGCTTCGGCCACGACGTGAATACCGCCGTACACCGTCCCCGCCTGCACCGCGGCGCCGTGCACGGTGCCGCTCAACTCGTTGTGTGCCGTGCGCTCATGGCCCCGCACTGCCGCCCCCTAAGCCGCGCGTCGCTGCCGATTCCTCGGATGGAGCCTTTCCGTACAGGTAGTCGATATCCCTGGGCGGAGCAACAGCGCGGAGTGTTGGCCGGCCGTGCACCGGCGGATTCGGCCGGAGCCGGGTTCCCGCACCTGGCCCGCGGCGGAGATCCCGGGCCGTCGGGAACGACAAGGCCGGCGGGACGGGGGGCACCCGGTCGGATCCGCGTTGGCCGTCGCTCGGATACCGGTCGGCTGTCAACCCGGTTCGGCGGGCGTGCGGGCGCCGGGGAATGCACGCGGTTCGTGCCGCGGGATTCGGCCCAAAAACGCGGGCCGGATGTCCCGGCGCCCGGCCCGGACGCTACTTCTTGTGGCAGCCCCACTTGCCGTGGACCTTGGTGTAGTGGTAGCCCGCCTTGCACTTCTTGTGCTTCGGGGTCTTGGTGGTCTCGGGGGCGGGCGCGTTGTCACCGTCGGCCACCTTGACGTTCGAGGTGTTCGCCGGCGCTGCGAAGGCGGTACCCGTAGTGGCCACGGCCGCGCCGCTGACGAGCATGCCCGCGGCGACACTGGCGGCCAGAGCACGTGTGATCCTGTTTCGCATGATCGGCAGCCTTTCTGTTGTCGGCGTCACTGCCTCACTGATCGATTCTTGACACCGCTGCCTGGAGACTGCATCTCGATCACCGGCCTGACGATTGCGGCCCCCGGATTTCCGCCCCACGGCACCGGGAATTCCGTCAATTCCCGCTGGTTCGGCTACTTCCGTGGTTTTCGCGCGGTGCGCGTTTAATACGACGTGGGCGCGGGTGCCGACACGGAAAGAACCGTGGGCGGCAGGGGAAAGGGCCGTGGAAACGGCACGGCCGGTACCCATGTCGGTTGACCGGGCAACGGTTTCGTTCCGGACGGCTCCCCGCACGGCCGCCCGCCCCACCCTGTCCCGCACGGCCGCCCGCTCCGTCCCCGGCAGGGCCCGGCGGCGGCGCCATGACCGGACGCCCTCAGACGGGGATCCAGGCCAGCACGAACAGGGCCACCCCGAGAACCGCCGGCAGCAGCAGCCGCGAGGTGCGGCCGATCCCGAAGACCGCTCCGAAGGCGGTGAAGACCAGGGTCAGCATCCCGGCCAGTCCCGCCAGCAGTCGCAGTGCCTCCTTCAGCGGCAGGTCCTGGGCGATCTGGGTACTGGTGACGATGAAGGCGATGACCGCGGCGAGCAGGCCCAGGCTGCCCATGGTCTCCGACCTCAGCCGGGTGATCTCTTCCTGCTCGTGCGCCCGGGTCTCCTGCACGACCTGATCCACCCGGGCCTTCATCGACGCCTCCAGGCGGTCGGCGGTCTCCCGCAGCCCGCTGCGGATGGCCTGGCTCTCCCGCCGCAGCACGATGTCGGCCCGGATCCGGTGGTACTCGACGACCCGTACGGCGTACCCGGACCGCGCGGAGTCCTCCAGGTCCATCGCCCGCTGGATGGAGATGAGCGCGGTGTCGAAGTCACCGAGGAGAGCGGTGAGCTGAGCCCGCACCGCCCGGTACCGCGGCACCTCCGGGCTGATCTCCACCGCCCGCTCCATCTGGGTCAGGGAGGCCCGCAGATCCTCCTCGGCCACCTCGGCGCCACCCCATCCGTACTCCGCGAGTACCCGTGAATGGTGGGCGACGAGGGCCAGGTTGTCGGGGTAGGCCGCCAGCGCGGACGCCGCGTGGCGCAGGGCCGCCGGCAGGTTCGGGCCCATCGGGTCCAGCAGCGCCAGGTCCGATTCGAGCACCGCGCGCATCGGTACGGAGGCGAACCGCGAGGCGTGGCGGAGGTACACGCTGCGGAAGCGGGTGCCGTCCAGCGCCCGCCGGTGGCGGGCGAGCAGGACGTAGAAGGCGTTGAAGGCGCGCAACGGATCGGCGTTGTCGCGTATCAGTCCCTCCAGCGGGCCCAGGTCGGCGTCGGTGAGTCCGGTGCACACCGTCATGGCGGCGCCGTGGTGCTCGGCCGAGTCCAAGGGCGGCAGGGCGTCCAGTGCGTTGCTGATCTCCCCCGGTGACATGGTGATCACAGTAGTGGCGGTGCGGGGAGCGCGGTAGAGGCCCTGGGGCCGCGCGGGGGCCATGGGACGGCGGGCCTTCGCCCCATGGCGACGGGGCCGGTTCCGCGGTGCACCGAAAGGCGCGCGGGGAACCGCGCGACCGGCCACGACGGCGCCGCGGACGGCCGGCGGCAGCGCTCCCCGCGGAGCGCTTGGGCGCCGCGCCGCCGCGCATCCGGCGGTACCACGGCCCTCGTCGGAGTCTCGACAGGGGCGGGCGTGCCGGAGCCGGCCGATCCGGGCGCGGTGCCGGTGTGTTCGCCCGCCGCGGGGTGTCGTGGACGAAGCCACCCGGGTGAAGTCCCTTTCCACGGCCGGGTCGAAGCCGCCGCGGCGACCGCCGCCACGCGCCCCCGGCCCGCGCGGGAACAGGCCGTTTCCTGTGGCTTTCCCCGGAATCCGGCCGCCTGCTTGACCCCTTTCGCGGCACCCGAGTAGACCTGACGTCCGTCCCCGGGTCGCCGGCTCCGGTCCGAAAAGTTCCGCACCCTTTCTCCGCCGAAGGAGCCTTGTGGATACTCCGACGCCCCGCGCCTCCGCTTCCGGGCCCGCGCGCCGCGGCGTCCTGCGCGCCGCCGCCGCGGCGGCCCTCGCCGGTCCCGCGCTGACCGCGCTCGGCGGGACGGGCGCGCAGCGCCCGCCCGGACGGTGTCCGGGCGGGCGGTGGTGCGGGTGTGACCTGATGTGACCGGGGGTGTCAGGTGCGCGGGAGCTGCTGGAAGCGGCCCGTCCAGTACGCGGTGCGGTCCAGGTAGGCGGTCTCGGACGCCTGGCCGGTCAGACCGTAGGCGCCGTCGTACGTCTGGTAGCCCTGACCCGCGGGCGGGGTGGCGTCGGCCGGTTCGATCGAACTGCCCTCGTGCCACTCGTTGAAGGACGTGACCGACACCCACGTCGGCGAGCCGCCGATCGCCGGATCGAGGGCGTTGGACCACTGCTTGTCGTAGGCCGCTCCGTTCGCCCGGTCCACGGTGGGTGTCGTGTTGCCCGGCACCGCCCGGTCGTCGAGGTAGCCGGGGGCGACGGACGGCGACCAGATCAGGTTGTGGGCCTTGGCGTAGTCACCGGCCTGCTTCCAGCCGGGGGCGGTGGCACCGGCGATGCCGTCGTAGGTGTACATGCCGGAGAAGTGCGCGATCTTGGTGGTGTCGGTGGTCTGGGCGAGGACGATGTTGCTGCCCGTGACCTGGTCGAGCGCCGTCCAGTCGGTGATGTTCAGGCTCTGGAAGACGTAGAACGCCGCCTTGTTGCCGTGATCGGCCGACCGGTAGTACGCCGGGTGGCTGCCGTAGGTGTTGTTGATGTACTGGATGTCGGCGACGGTCGAGGCGCCGGTGCGGCCGGAGTACGGCTCCAGGTGCCAGGCGACCTTGATGCCCTGCTTCTGCGCGGCGTCCAGGACGCCCCGGGCCAGCCGGTCCTCGTAACTGCCCTGTCCCCACCAGCTGTAGACGAGGACGCCGGCGCCGGACTGCTTGACCCACTTCATGTGCTGGGCCACGGCTCCGGCGAAGTCACCGGAGTCGTAGGCGCCGAGCGAGGGGTAGAGGTTGGCGCCGATGTCGTCGGGCGGGGTGCGGTTGCCCTGCTGCCAGTGGCGCCAGCTGCCGTTGACCGCGGGGCTGCCGTACCAGGGGTAGTAGAAGAGGTGGACGTCCTGCGACAGGGCGCCCGCGGTCGGGGTGGTGCCGAGCGTGAAGGTGTCGATGTCGAAGAGGGAGCCGCTGCCGCCGGTGAAGCGCAGGAAGAGCGGTCCGGTGCCGGTCCCGCTCAGCGTGGTGCTCACCGTGGTGAACGTCTCCCAGCCGCCGGTGACCGGGACCTGCACGGAGCCGAGCAGGGTGCCGGTGGCCGAGCCGGAGCGGACCTCGATGGTGCCGCCCGCGCCGGCCGAGGACACCTTCGCGGTGAAGGTGCGCGCCCCGGCGGTGGCGACGGAGGCGTATCCGGCCCAGTCGCCGTTGTCGATGTAGCCGAGCGTCTGGCCGCCGCTGGCCGCGGTGTGCCCGGCCGCCTGGACGCCCGAACCCGAGCTGTAGGACTCCGCCTCCACCTGGCCGGTGCCCGCCGGGGCGGCACAGTTGCCGGGCACCTGCCCGGCCGTGTAACGCACGGCGCCGAGCAGCAGGGAGCGGAAGGCGGGATCGCTGTAGGACTCGATGGTGTGGCCGAGCCCGGTGTAGAAGGACCGCCCGCTGCCCTGGGCGTGGCACCAGGTGATGGGGTGGTCGCCGCTCATCTCCCCACCGGTGTAGGTGGATTCGTCCAGGCTCTGCACCACGTGGACGTTGGCGCGCGGGTTGGTGCGGTAGTTGTACCACTCGTCGGTCCGCGTCCAGGTGGCGCCGAGGTGCGCGGTCGCCGGATGGGTGCGGTCCTCGGTCTTGACGACCGCCTGCTGGATCGCCGGGTGGCTCTTGAACCAGGCGCCGACGAGCTGCCCGTAGTAGGGCCAGTCGTACTCGGTGTCGGCGGCGGCGTGCACACCGAGGAATCCGCCGCCGCCGTCCACGTACGACTGGAGCGCGGTCTGCTGGCTGTCGTTGAGGACGTCGCCGGTGGTGCTGAGGAACACCACCGCCTCGTACCCGGCCAGGTTCGCCGAGGTGAAGGCGCCCGCGTCCTCGGTGGCCGTGACGGTGAAGTCGTTCTGCTGGCCGAGGGACTGAAGGGTGCTGATGCCCGCCGGAATGGCGTCGTGCCGGAAGCCCGCCGTCTTGGAGAAGACCAGGACGTCGAAGGACGCGGCCTGCCGGTCGGGTGCGGCCTGGGCCGCCCCGGCCGGTGCGGCCAGGGCGCAGGTCAGCGCCAGGGCCACGGCCGCCGGGGCACGGCGCAGGCGTCGGAGCAGGGTTCTCATGTCCTCACCCCTTCTGCGCCGTGGCGGCGAGTGTGAAGGTGTCGATGTCGAAGAGGTTGCCGGCGGGCCCGGTGAACCGGAGGACGACCGGCCCGGTCCCGGTGCCGGTCAGCGAGGTGCTGACGCTCGCGAACGTCTCCCAGCCGCCGGTGACCGGGACCTGTACGGAGCCGAGCAGGGTGCCGGTGGCCGAGCCGGAGCGGACCTCGATGGTGCCGCCGACACCGGCGGAGGACACCTTCGCGGAGAAGGAGGAGGCGCCCGCCGTGGCGACGGAGGCGTATCCGGCCCAGTCGCCGTTGTCGATGTAGCCGAGCGTCTGGCCGCCGCTGGCCGCGGTGTGGCCGGCCGCCTGGACGCCCGAACCCGAGGTGTAGGACTCGGCCTCCGTGGTGGTGCTGTTGACCGCGGCGGTGGTGAAGGTGAAGGCGTCGACGTCGAAGAGGTTGCCCTGGCCGGTGGGACCGCGGAAGACCAGGAACAGCTCGGTGGAGCCGGACGGCGCGCCGCTGAGGTTGGCCGAGACGTCGGTGTACGTCTCCCAGCCCCCGGTGACCGGGACGGTGGCCGTGCCGAGCAGCGTTCCGGTCGCGGAACCGGCGCGGATCTCGATCCTGCCGCCGGCCCCGGCGGAGGCCACCCGGGCGGTGAACTTGGTGGCGTTGCCCAGGGTGTACGGCTTGAAGGAGATCCAGTCGCCGTCGTCGGTGAAGCCGACCGTGTTGCCGCCCTCGGCGGTGCCGTGCCCGGCGACCTGGATGCCGGACTGCGCGCTGAAGTGCTCGGCCTGCCGGTGGCGGGGCTGGAGGGTGCGCAGGGAGTGACCGGTCAGCCCGCCCGCGTCGGTGTACTCGGCGTCGAACACGCCGTAGAGGTTGGCGGCGCTGTCGTGCTCGCCGTCCACGGGCACGTTGATGGAGCCGCTGCACCCGTTCGCGGACGTGATCGCGTGGGTGTGGCTGTCATGGCCCAGCGAATAGGTGACCTTGACCTTGGAGCAGTCGATGGTGCCGTCCTCGGGGTCGGTGACCTTCACCGTGAAGGGCACGGTGTCACCGAAGGAGAACAGCTGTCCGTCGCCGGGCGGTTGCAGGGTGACGGTCGGCGCCGTGTTCCCGGCGGTGACCACCAGGCTCGCGGTCCCGGTCAGGCCCTCGGGGTCCTTCACGGTGAGCGTGGGGCGGTAGGTGCCCGCCGCGGTGTACGTGTGGCTGGGGTTGGCCTGGGTGGACGTGGACCCGTCGCCGAAGTCCCAGGAGTAGGTGAGCGCGCTGCCCTCCGGGTCGGAACTGCCCTGGGAGGAGAACTGCACGGTCAGCGGCACGCCGCCGGAGGTCTTGTCGGCCGCCGCCTTGGCGACCGGGTTGCGGTTGGTGCCCGCGATGTACTCGACGCGGTACAGCGCCTGGTTGTTGCTGCCGGTGCCGTAGTCCAGGACGTACAGCGCCCCGTCGGGACCGAAGTCGCTGTCGATGATCTGGGTGCCGGTCCACGGGAAGCTCTCGATCGTCCCGTACGAGCCGTCGCTCTTGACCTCGATCGGCTTGATCCACTTGCGCCCGTACTCGGTCGCGAAGAAGCGCCCGTCGAGGGACTGCGGGAACTTCACGGACGAGTTCAGGTTCGGGTCGTAGTGGTAGACGTCACCGGCCATCGGGGACTCCGAGCCGGTGCCGAACTCCGGCGGCGAGCCGTCGAGACCGTACTTGATCCAGCTGGTCTTGGCCGCGGGCAGCTTGGACTGGCCGGTGTTGCGGAAGGAGTTGTTCGTCGGTCCGCCCGCGCAGTCGTACTTGGCGCCGGACGGGCCGCTCGGGAAGGTGTACTCGTTGTAGGTCTCGGCGGTGGTGTTGGTGCCGGTGCAGTAGGGCCAGCCGAAGTTGCCGGGAGCGGTGACACGGTCGAACTCGACCTGCCCGCCGGGGCCGCGGTTCGGGTCGGTGGCGCCCGCGTCGGGTCCGTAGTCGCCGACGTAGACGATGCCGGTGGCGCGGTCCACGGACATCCGGAACGGGTTGCGGAAGCCCATGGCGTAGATCTCGGGGCGGGTGTTCGCCGTGCCCGGGGCGAAGAGGTTGCCGGCCGGGACGGTGTAGCCGCCGGCCGCGGTGGGCTTGATCCGCAGCAGCTTGCCGCGCAGGTCGTTGGTGTTGCCGGAGCTGCGCTGGGCGTCGAACTGCGGGTTGCGGTCGGTGCGTTCGTCGATCGGCGCGTATCCGGCGGAGTCGAACGGGTTGGTGTCGTCGCCGGTGGTCAGGTAGAGGTTCCCGGCCGCGTCGAAGTCGATGTCACCGCCCACGTGGCAGCACTGGCCACGGTCGTTGCCCACTTCGAGGACGACCTTCTCGCTGGCCATGTCCAGGGTGTTGTCGGACTTCAGCGTGAACCGGGACAGGTTGAGGTGGCCCTTCCACGCCTCGAAGTCGGCGGCGGTCCCGGTGACCGGGGCGTCGCCGGCCGGGGTGTTCAGCTTGGGGGAGTAGTAGACGTACACGTACCGGTTGCTGGTGAAGTTCGGGTCCGCGGCGATGCCTTGCAGGCCCTCCTCGTCGTGCGTGTAGACGTCGAGCTTCGCGGCCTGCTTGGTGTTGCCGGCCGCGTCCGTGTACCGCACCGTGCCGTCGCGCGCGGTGTGCAGGACCGACCGGTCGGGCAGGACGGTGAGGGACATGGGTTCGCCCAACTCGGCTGCACCAGTGGCGAGTTGGACCTGCTGGTAGTCGGAGGCGGGGATGTCCGCGGGGGCCGCGGACACGGGCGAGGGCCCGGCCACGGCGGCTCCGGCCAGCACGAGCACCAGGGCGGTGAGCCATCTGAGCCCTGCGCGAGGGCGCTGGGACATGGGGGGTTTCCTTCCTGACGGTGGGGGTTGTCAGGCAAGGCGCGCGCCGGCCGCGCTTGCCGCATGCATCAGCGGTTCTTGGGTGCGGAATGGAGCACCTTTGTACGGACTGCTTGGCTATGAGGCTGCTCAGCTGTGCAGTAATTGCGTGATCTGCATAGATAATTGCGAGAATTCGCGCGTAGCTTGCATCATTACGTAGCGGTTTCGAGTTTGTCAAGCCCCTGTCAAAATTAGCAGGCATCCCCGGTGCGGGCTCCTCCGGTGAACCGTTTCCGTGCACCGCGAAACGCTGAGGCGCGTCGGCCGGCTCTGCGGGGCGAGGGGGATGTGCCCCTCTTCGCTATCGGCTTCGCCGTCGTCCTTCGCGGCGGGCGTGCCGCCGGTGACCTCCCGTCCGCCACTCAAGGTCCCGGCGTGCGTGGACATCCCGTCGTTGACAGGCGTGGTTAAGGCGATTAGCTTATGGCTAACGAGATTAGCCAACTGGAGGGGCTGTCATGACCGAGTACCTTGCCGTGGACGGCGGCACGATCGCTTACGAGGTGACGGGAGCGGGTCCGCTGATCGTTCTGGCGCACGGCATGGGGGACAGCCGTGCCGCCTACCGTGCCGTGATACCGCCGCTGGTCGCGGCGGGTTACCGGGTCGCCGCCGTCGATCTGCGCGGCTGCGGCGAGTCCAGCACCGACTGGCCGGCCTGGAGCCGTACCGCGATCGCCGGTGACCTGCTCGCCGTGATCCGTCACCTGGGCGGCCCGGCGGTGCTCGTCGGCCACTCGATCTCCGGCGGCGCCGCCACCATCGCCGCGGCGCAGGAGCCCTCGCTCGTCACCGCGGTCGTCGAGCTGGCGCCGTTCACCCGCAAGCAGTCCGTCCGCCTCGGTGACCTGCGGGTCAGGCGCTTCAGGCGGGGCATGCTGCGGCTGCTCGGCGCGGGCATGTTCGGCAGCGTCCCGCTGTGGCGTTCCTACCTCGACGTCGCCTACCCCGGCGTGAAGCCGGCCGACTGGGCCGAACGCCTCGGCCGTATCGAGGCGCTGCTGCGCGAGCCGGGCCGGATGAAGGCGTTGCAGGGCATGGGCCGGGTTGCCCCGGCCGACGCCGGCGCGCAGCTCGGCAACGTCCGCTGCCCGGTCCTGGTCGTGATGGGCACCCAGGACCCCGACTGGGCCGACCCGCACGCCGAGGGCACCGCGATCGTCGAGGCCCTGCCGTCCGGTCTCGGCCGCCTGGAGATGATCGAGGGCGCCGGCCACTACCCGCACGACCAGTACCCCGACCAGGTGGTCTCCCTCACACTGGGCTTCCTGCGCGCCGAGGCCGCCCGTGCCTAGGGCCGGCCTGGACCGGGCGGCCGTGGTCGCGGCCGGCGCCGCCCTCGCCGACGAGGTCGGCCTCACCGGCCTGACGATGGGCCTGCTGGCCCAGCGGCTCGGTGTACGCACCCCGTCCCTGTACAAACACGTGGCCGGCCTGGAGGACCTCACCCGGCGCATCGCGGTCCTGGCGCTGGACGAGGCCGCCGACGCCATCGGCGGCGCGGTCCAGGGATACGCCGGCCGCGACGCCCTGGCGGCCGCGATGCGCGCCTTCCGCACCTTCGTCCTCCAGCACCCCGGCCGCTACGGCGCGACGATCGGCCTGGAGCCGACCGGCCCGGACGACCCGCTGGCCATCGCCGGCCTACGCTCGCTCGGCCCGTTCGGCGCGGTCCTGCGCGGCTACGAGATCGCGGAACCCGACGTGGACCACGCCCTGCGCATGCTCCGCAGCCTCGGCCACGGCTTCGCCACCTTGCAGGCGGCGGGCGGCTTCCAGTGGAGCGCCGACATCGACGAAACCTTCGAGTGGCTGATCGCCTTCGCCGACCGGGGCCTGCGCGCCATGTGAGCACGCCGCCGCCGGTGTTCCGGTGACGCGGTCCTGCTCCGCGACACCGGTGTACTGCGTCGCCGGCGTACAGCGACGGTCTGCTGCGACACCGGCGTACTGCGCCGTCGCCGCGTCGTCTCGTCCGCATCCGGCGTCGCCACGTTCGCAGGCCCCGCCGCCCCGGCCGGCGGGGCGGCGGCCCCGGGTCCGCGGAACGCCGCCCCGCCCGGCCGCGGCCCGGTGCCCACGCCATGCGGCCGCGCCGCCGCAGCCGACCGCCTGCCGATGCCGCCGCGTGGGGACCCTGGTCCGGGGCGTCGGCCTGGGGACCTGGTCCGGGCGTCGCGCAGGCACCCCCGCTCCGGCCGCCGCGTGGGCGCCCCGGTCCAGACGAAGCCGGGAATCCGGTGGGAGGCACGGCACCGGCGGCGCGGCACGGCCTCTCCCGGAGCGCGCCCGGCCTGCCGTCAGGTCTGTGACGCCGCCGCCTGCGGCAGCAGCCGCTCCAGTTCCGCCAGCCGCATGCGCAGCGCCTTCTCCGTGGTGCGCCGCTCCGTGACCTCGCGCATGATCGCGGAGATTCCGACGACCCGGTCGCCCGCGTCGCGCAGCAGCGCCACCGAGAACTCGATCGACAGCCGGTGGCCGTCCCGGTGGGTGGCCGGTACGGCGAGGAGCGTGTCGCCGTAGCGGGTCTCGCCGGTTGCCATCGTGGTCCGGTAGCCCTTGTTGTGCCGCTCCCGCAGTTTCTCCGGGATGATCAGCTCAAGGCTCCGGCCGACGGCCTCGGCCGCGGTGTGGCCGAACATGCGCTCCGCCCCGCTGTTCCAGACCTGGATGACGCCCTCCGGGTCGGCGACCACGATGGCCTCGGACGACTCGCGCACGATCGCCTGGGCCAGCCAGGCGTCCGGTGCGCCGGTACCGCCCGTACCGGGGCCCGTCCGCGCCGGCGAGGTCTCGTTCCCGGCTACCGCGTTGCTGTTGTCGCCCACGGCGGAATCCCTCCTCCTGGTGCGCGGCCCGCGAGGCCGCGGTCGCGGCGGTACTCGGGACGCGCCTTCCCCTTCTCGATGATCCGGCGCCGTCGGCTCTCGCCGATCGGCACTGTCGACAGTATGGCGCCCCTATCTTGAATAAGGAATACTGCATACAATGTCGTTGCGGGGGTACTGACGGCGCCTGCCGATCAGCCAGTTCGGCGACCGTCGGCATGAGACGAACAGGAGCCGCTCCATGTTGTTCCGGCAGCTCGAATACTTCGTGGCGGTGGCCAGGGAGAAGCATTTCGCGCGGGCGGCGGATGCCTGCTACGTCTCCCAGCCCGCACTGTCGATCGCCATCGCCAAGCTGGAACGGGAACTGAACGTCACCCTGATCAACCGGGGGCACACCTTCGAGGGCCTCACCCCGGAGGGCGAGCGGCTCGTCGTCTGGGCCAAGCGGATCCTCGCCGAACACGACGCCTTCAAGTCCGAGGTGGCCGTCATGCGCTCGGGCATCACCGGGGCGCTGCGGCTGGGGACGGGACCCACGGTCTCGACGACGACCGCGCTCCCCGTGGCCGCGTTCTGCGCGATGCACCCGCTGGCCAAGGTGAAGGTCTGCTCCCGGCTGTCCTCCGCCGAACTGGTCCGCCAGCTCCGCGACTTCGAACTGGACGCCGCCATCGCCCACTTCGGGCCCGGCGACCGGGAGGGCCTGGAGGTGCTGCCGCTGTACGAGGAGCAGTACGTGCTGCTGGCCTCCGGTGAACACCTGGTGCCCGCGAGCCCCACCGTCACCTGGGCCGAGGCGGCGCAGCTCCCGCTGGCGCTGCTGACCCCCGACATGCGGTTCCGCCAGGTCATCGACGACGCCTTCGAGAGCTGCGGGGCGGTCGCGACCCCCCAGGTCGAGACGGACTCCGTCGCCTCCCTGTGTGCCCACGTGGCCACCGGCGCCTGGGCGAGCGTCGTCCCGCACACCTGGCTGAACGCCATGCCGCTGGCCGGCGGGACCAGGGCGGTCCGGCTGGTCGAACCGGACGCCAGGGCGCAGATCTCGGTGGCGATCCACGCGGCGACCCCCGGTTCGGTCGCGGCCAAGGCGTTCCTCAACGTGGTCGCGGGGCTGTCGCTGGACGACGTCTTCGTACCGGAGGCGGTCGGCCTCGCCGCCGTGCCCGGCACGCCGGAGGAGGCGTACGGCAGGCAGTCCGTGGGCGTCCGCGGGGCGGGCTGACGATGGCCGCGCCGGGACCGGGGAGAGCCCCCGTCACACACCACCGCCGAGGGGTGCCCGCGAACGCCCCGCACCACCGGCCGGACCCCGGCCGCATCGATAAACACCGTAAATCAGCTGGTTGGCAAAAGATCTTGGACGCGTCGCCGCAACGGCGCGGATGGTGAAGCACGGAAAACGAACTGGGCGACCCTCTAGGGAGGATCCGGACCATGACGGACACGGTCACACAGGACACGGGGGCGGAGGGCACCGACGAACCGGTTGCCTTGACCGACGGGATCCATCTGGTCGTCGACGCACTCAAACTCAACGGCGTCGAGAACATCTACGGGGTCGTCGGCATCCCGATCACCGACCTGGCCCGTCTCGCGCAGGCGTCGGGCATCCGCTACATCGGGTTCCGGCACGAGAGCGACGCCGGGCACGCGGCGGCGGCGGCCGGGTTCCTCACGCAGCGGCCGGGTATCTGCCTGACGGTGTCCGCGCCGGGCTTCCTCAACGGCCTCGTGGCGCTCGCCAACGCGACCACCAACTGTTTCCCGATGGTGCAGATCTCCGGGTCCAGCGAGCGCCACCTGGTCGACCTGCAACGGGGCGACTACGAGGAGATGGACCAGCTCGCGGCGGCCAAGCCGTTCGTCAAGGCGGCCTACCGGGTGCACCGGGCCGAGGACATCGGCCGCGGCGTGGCCCGCGCGCTGCGCACCGCGATCTCCGGCCGTCCGGGCGGCGTCTACCTGGACATCCCGGCCGCGGTGCTGGGCGAGGTCATCGACGCCGACAAGGGCGCCGCGTCGCTGTGGCAGCTCGTCGACCCGGCGCCGCGCCAACTGCCGCAGCCCGAGGCCGTCGACCGGGCGATCGACCTCCTCGCGGGTGCCGAGCGGCCGCTCATCGTGCTCGGCAAGGGCGCCGCGTACGCCCAGGCCGACGACCTGGTCCGGGAGTTCGTCGAGTCCACGGGCATCCCCTACATCCCGATGTCGATGGCGAAGGGCCTGCTGCCCGACGACCACCCGCAGTCGGCGGCCACCGCCCGCTCGCTCGCGCTGCGCCGGGCCGACGTCGTCGTGCTGGTCGGCGCCCGCCTGAACTGGCTGCTCGGCCACGGTGACGCGCCCCAGTGGAGCTCGGACGCCAAGTTCGTCCAGGTCGACATCGCCGCCACGGAGATGGACAGCAACCAGCCCATCGCGGCCCCGCTCGTCGGTGACGTCCGCTCCGTCCTGGAGGCGCTGATCGAGCGCGGCAAGCCGGGCCGGATCACGGCCCCGGCGCAGTGGCGCGAGGAACTGGCCTCCCGTTCGGCGCAGAACGTCACGAAGATGGCCGGCCGCCTGAAGACCGCCGAGACGGCGTACCCGATGAAGTTCCTGGGCGCGTTGCAGGCCATCCGCGACGTGCTGCACGAGAACCCGCCCGCGTACGTCGTCAACGAGGGCGCCAACGCGCTCGACCTGACCCGCAACACGATCGGCATGCAGGTGCCGCGGCACCGGCTGGACAGCGGCACCTGGGGTGTCATGGGCATCGGCATGGGCTATGCCATCGCCGCCGCCGTCGAGACCGGCGACCCCGTCGTCGCCATCGAGGGCGACAGCGCGTTCGGTTTCAGCGGCATGGAGATCGAGGCGGTGTGCCGCTACAACCTGCCGATCGTCACCCTCGTGCTCAACAACAGCGGCGTCTACCGCGGCGACGACCCCTCCGCCACCGACGATCCGGCGCCGACCGCTCTGAAGGCCCGTCACGACCTCATGATCGAGGCGTTCGGCGGCAAGGGCTACCAGGCGACGACCCCCGCGGAGGTCGCCACCGCCCTGCGCGAGGCCCTGGCCGCCGGCCGTCCGGCGCTCATCGACTGCGTGATCGATCCGACGGACGGCACCGAGAGCGGCAACATCGCGCACCTCAACCCCAAGGGCATCAGCGTAAAGAGCTGAGCCCCGTCCCGGCACCCGTGCTGCCACCGACTTCCCCCACCGAGACGATCCACGTTCTCTCCACGAGAAAGAAAGCGAACATGACTGAACTGCCCCTCTCCGGGATAAAGGTCATCGACTTCACCGGCGTACAGGCCGGTCCGGCGTGTACGCAGATGCTCGCCTGGCTCGGAGCCGACGTCCTCAAGGTCGAGCGCACCACCGGCGGTGACGTGACGCGCAACCAGCTGCGCGACATCCCCGACGCCGACGCGCTGTACTTCACCATGCTCAACAGCAACAAGCGCTCGCTGGCCATCAACACCAAGTCCGCCGAGGGCCGGGAGGTCATGGAGAAGCTGATCCGTGACGCCGACATCCTGGTCGAGAACTTCGCACCGGGCGCCATGGACCGCATGGGCCTGGGCTGGGAGACGCTCCAGGAGTGGAACCCGCGGCTGATCTTCGGATCGGTCAAGGGCTTCAACGACGACTCCCCGTGGAACGACCTCAAGGTCTACGAGAACGTGGCCCAGTGCGCCGGCGGTGCCGCCTCGACGACCGGCTTCTGGGACGGCCCGCCGACCGTCAGCGGCGCCGCCCTCGGCGACAGCAACACCGGCATGCACCTGCTCATCGGGCTGCTCACGGCGATCATCGACCGGGACAGGACCGGCAAGGGCCAGCGGGTGGCGGTGTCCATGCAGGACGCCGTGCTCAACCTGTCCCGGGTCAAGCTCCGCGACCAGCAGCGCCTGGACCGGGTGGGCTACCTGGAGGAGTACCCGCAGTACCCGAACGGCGAGTTCGGCGAGGCCGTGCCGCGCGGCGGCAACGCGGGCGGCGGCGGCCAGCCCGGCTGGGTGCTGAAGTGCAAGGGGTGGGAGACGGACCCCAACTCGTACATCTACTTCACCATCCAGGAGCAGAACTGGAAGCGGACGGCCGAGGCCATCGGCCGCCCCGAGTGGGTCGAGGACCCCGAGTACAGCACCGCCAAGGCCCGGCAGAACCACATCTTCGAGATCTTCGAGGAGATCGAGAAGTGGCTGGCCGACAAGACCAAGTACGAGGCGGTCGACATCCTGCGCAAGTGGGAGGTCCCCTGCGCGCCGGTGATGAGCATGAAGGAGATCGCGAACGACGAGGCGCTGCGCCGCAGCGGCACGGTCGTCGAGGTCGAGCAGAAGGGCCGCGGGACGTACCTGACGGTCGGCAGCCCGATCAAGTTCTCCCGTTTCAAGCCCGACATCCAGGGCGCCCCGCTGCTCGGTGAGCACACCGACGAGGTCCTGCACGAGCTGGGCTACGACGCGGGCACCATCGCCGCGATGCGCGACAAGCAGGTCATCATCTGAACCCGCTGAGGGGGGCGCACCCCTCGTGAGGGAGCCGGCCGGGACCGACGTGGTCCGGGCCGGCTCTCTCGTGCACGAGACTCCCCCGGCAGACGTATTGCATACTGTATGGAGTCTACGCATCCTGGGAGCATGGCCAACACCCAGACACCCACCGCAGAGCAGGCCCTCGACACCCTCCTGACGGGCAACCGGCGCTTCGTGGACGGCGACCCGAGGCACCCGAACCAGGACGCCGCCCGCCGGGCCGCCCTGACACCCGGTCAGCATCCCTTCGCCGTGGTGTTCGGATGCTCCGACTCACGCCTGGCCGCCGAGATCGTCTTCGACCGCGGCCTCGGAGACCTCTTCGTGGTGCGCACCGCCGGTCATGTGCTCGGCCCCGAGGTGCTCGGCAGCATCGAGTACGGCGTGGGCCAACTGGGCTGCCCGCTGGTGGTCGTGCTCGGACACGACGCGTGCGGAGCGGTCCGCGCCGCGCGCACCGCCCTGGAACAGGGCCAGGCTCCCGGCGGGTACGTGCGCGACATCGTCGAGCGCGTCACGCCCAGCGTGCTGGCCGCGCGCGCGGCCGGGCTGAGCGAGGAGTCCGACATCGTGGACGAGCACATCCGCAACACCGTGGACCTGCTGCTGGACCGCTCACCCGGGCTGACCGCCGGGCCGACCGCGGTCGTCGGCCTCTCCTACCAGCTCACCGCCGGACGGGTACGGCTGGTCACCAGCCGCGGCCTGGACGGCACGGCAGCCGCCTGAGCGCGCTCGGCCCTCCAGATATACCACCGCCTCATCTTCCCTCCGTGCGAGGGGAGATGAGGCGGTGTCGTACCGGTGTGCGTCCGGCCGGCCGGCGGAGTCAGCCCGCCGGGGACTCCTGTGACTGCCGCAGCAATCGCGCCGCCGCGACCACCACCGGGTCCAGGCCGTCCGCGCCCGCGTCCACCAGCTCGAACAACCGGGTGCGCATCCGCGGGTCCCAGAACCGGCCGATATGGCCCGCGACCGCCCGGGCGGCCGTGTCATGCGGCACGTGCCGGAAGTTCGCGGCGATCTGAGTTGCCATCCGCTGCTCGGACGGCACCGCGCCGGCCATCTCAGTCCACCCCCGCGAGCCGGTCGTCCCCGACGGACTCGGAGGCGTGCCGGCCGAGCGGATGGGCGAGACCGACCTGCACGGCGGTCACCTTGTACTCCGGGCAGTTGGTCGCCCAGTCCGAGTTCTCGGTGGTGACCACGTTGGCGCCGGTCACCGGATGGTGGAACGTCGTGTAGACGACGCCCGGCGGCATCCGGTCGGACACCCGCGCCCGCAGCGTCGTACTGCCCACCCGGCTGGCCAGCGTCACCAGGTCGCCGTCGGTGACCCCGCGGTTCTCGGCGTCCAGCGGGTGCAGCTCCAGGACGTCCTCGGGATGCCAGGCCACATTGCCGGTACGGCGGGTCTGCGCCCCGACGTTGTACTGGCTGAGGATCCGGCCCGTGGTCAGCACCAGCGGGAAGCGCGAGGTGGTGCGCTCGTCCGTCGGCACGTACGCGGTGACGACGAACTTGCCCTTGCCGCGCACGAACGCGTCGACGTGCATCGTCGGCGTGCCCTCGGGCGCCTGCTCGTTGCACGGCCACTGGACGCTGCCCAGCTTGTCCAGCACGTCGAAGGAGACGCCCGTGAAGGTCGGGGTGACCTGGGCGATCTCGTCCATGATCTGGCTCGGGTGGTCGTACGCCATCGGATAGCCCATGGCGGTGGCGATCTCGCAGACGATCTGCCACTCGTGCTTGCCCGTCTTCGGCTTCATCACCGCCCGCACCCGGTTGATCCGGCGCTCGGCGTTGGTGAAGGTGCCGTCCTTCTCCAGGAACGACGCGCCCGGCAGGAAGACGTGCGCGAACTTGGCCGTCTCGTTCAGGAACAGGTCCTGGACGACGACCAGTTCCATCGCGGACAGCGCGGCGGAGACGTGTTTCAGGTTCGGGTCCGACTGGGCGATGTCCTCACCGTGCACGAACAGGCCCCGGAACGAACCGTCGATCGCCGCGTCGAACATGTTGGGGATGCGCAGCCCCGGCTCCGGCAGGATGGAACGGCCCCACAACTGCTCGAACACGGTGCGGACCGCGTCGTCGGAGACGTGCCGGTAACCGGTCAGCTCGTGCGGGAAGGACCCCATGTCGCAGGAGCCCTGCACGTTGTTCTGGCCGCGCAGCGGGTTGACGCCGACACCGTCGCGGCCGATGTTGCCGCACGCCATCGCGAGGTTCGCCATCCCCATGACCATCGTGGAGCCCTGGCTGTGCTCGGTCACGCCGAGGCCGTAGTAGATGGCTCCGTTGGGTGCCGTCGCGTACAGCCGGGCGGCGGCCCGCAGCTGCTCGGCCGGCACCCCGGTGACGGCCTCGGTGGCCTCCGGGCTGTTCTCCGGGAGGGCGACGAACTCGGCCCACTCGGCGAACCCCTCGCACCGCTCGGCGACGAAGGACGCGTCCACGAGCTGCTCGGTCACCACCACGTGCGCCATCGAGTTGATCACGGCGACGTTCGTGCTCGGCCTGAGCTGGAGGTGGTGCGCGGCCTCGATGTGCGGCGAGCGCACCAGGTCGATGCGGCGCGGGTCGACCACGACGAGCTGTGCGCCCTCCCGCAGCCGCCGCTTCATCCGGGAGCCGAACACCGGGTGGCCGTCGGTGGGGTTGGCGCCGATCACCATGATGACGTCGGCCTTCGCCACCGAGCGGAAGTCCTGGGTGCCGGCCGACTCGCCGAAGGTCTGCTTCAGCCCGTACCCGGTGGGGGAGTGGCAGACCCGGGCGCAGGTGTCGACGTTGTTGTTGCCGAAGGCCGCGCGCACCATCTTCTGGACGACGTAGACCTCCTCGTTGGTGCACCGCGAGGAGCTGATGGCGCCGATCGACGCCGGGCCGTACGTGTCCTGGATGGCCCGCATCCTGCGGGCCACGGTCCGGATGGCCTCGTCCCACTCGACCTCGCGCCACGGGTCGGTGGTCTTCTCCCGGACCATGGGCTTGAGCTTGCGGTCGGGGTGGGTGGCGTAGCCGAACGCGAAGCGGCCCTTGACACAGGAGTGGCCCTCGTTCGCCCCGCCGTCCTTGTACGGCACCATCCGGACCAGTTCGTCGCCGCGCAGCTCGGCCTTGAAGGAGCAGCCGACACCGCAGTACGCGCAGGTCGTGACCACCGAACGGGACGGCATGCCCAGCTCGACGACCGACCGCTCCTGGAGCGTCGCCGTCGGGCAGGCCTGCACGCAGGCGCCGCAGGAGACGCACTCGGAGTCCATGAAGGACTCACCGGCGCCGGGCGAGACCTTGGAATCGAAGCCGCGGCCCTCGATGGTCAGCGCGAAGGTGCCCTGCACCTCACCGCAGGCGCGCACGCAGCGGGAGCAGACGATGCACTTGGACGGGTTGAAGTCGAAGTAGGGGTTGCTCAGGTCCGGGGCGGCGTCGAGGTGGTTCTCGCCCTCGTAGCCGTAACGCACCTGGCGCAGCCCGACCACCCCGGCCATGTCCTGCAACTCGCAGTCACCGTTGGCCGAACAGGTCAGGCAGTCCAGCGGATGGTCGGAGATGTACAGCTCCATGGTGCCCTGGCGCAGCTTCTCCACCTTGGGCGTCTGGGTGCGCACCACCATGCCGTCGGCGACCGGGGTGGTGCAGGACGCCGGGGTGCCGCGGCGGCCGTCGATCTCCACCACGCACAGCCGGCAGGAGCCGAACGGCTCCACGCTGTCGGTGGCGCAGAGCTTGGGGATGTCGATGCCGGCCTGCGCCGCCGCGCGCAGCACCGAGGTGCCCTCGGGCACCGTGACGGGCAGTCCGTCGACCTCGACCGAGACGGTCGCCTCGCCGGGCCGTTCTGGGGTTCCGAAGTCGGGTTCCTTGAGGAGTGTCATGCCGTGCCCTCCCTCCTTGCGAGGAAGTCGTCGGAGAAGTGGGTGACGGCGCTGCGCACCGGCATCGGGGTCAACCCGCCCATGGCGCACAGCGATCCGTCGGTCATCAGCTCGCAGAGGTCCGCCAGCAGCGCGAGGTTCTCCTCGCGCTGCTCACCGGCCACGATCCGGTCGATGACCTCGACGCCGCGCACCGAACCGATGCGGCAGGGCGTGCACTTGCCGCACGACTCCGCGGCGCAGAACTCCATCGCGAAGCGCGCCTGCGCGGCCATGTCCACGCTGTCGTCGAAGACCACGACACCGCCGTGGCCCAGCATGGCGCCCGCCGCGGCGAACGCCTCGTAGTCCATCGGCAGATCGAACTGCGACGCCGGCAGATAGGCGCCGAGCGGCCCGCCCACCTGCACCGTGCGCACCGGGCGTCCGGTGAGCGTGCCGCCGCCGAAGTCCTCGACCAGTTCGCGCAGGGTGACGCCGAACGCCGTCTCCACGATGCCGCCGCGCGCGATGTTGCCGCCGAGTTGGAAGACCTGCGTGCCGCGCGAGCGCTCCACGCCGAGTTCCCGGTACGCCTCGGCGCCGTGCGCGAGGATCACCGGGACGGTGGCGAGGGTGAGGACGTTGTTGACGACGGTCGGCTTGCCGAACAGCCCCGTGATCGCGGGGATGGGCGGCTTGGCGCGGACCATGCCGCGCTTGCCCTCCAGGCTCTCCAGCATGGAGGTCTCCTCGCCGCAGATGTACGCGCCGGCGCCGACCCGCACGTGCAGGTCGAAGGAGAGGCCGGAGCCGAGGATCCGCTCCCCGAGCCAGCCGCGCCCGCAGGCGATCGAGATCGCCGCCCGCATCGTGGCCACCGCGTCCGGGTACTCCGAGCGGATGTAGACGTAGCCCTCGCGGGCGCCGACCGCGTGCGCGGCGATCGTCATGCCCTCGATGAGCATGAACGGGTCGCCCTCCATGACCATGCGGTCCGCGAAGGTGCCGCTGTCGCCCTCGTCGGCGTTGCAGCAGACGAACTTCAGCTCCCCTTCGCACTCGTGCACGGTCTTCCACTTGATGCCGGCCGGGAATCCCGCCCCGCCCCGGCCGCGCAGCCCGGACTCGGTGACCGCGGCGACGACGTCGGCGGGCGCGAGGCCGAGCGCCGTGCGCAGTCCGGCGAGGCCGCCGTGCCGCTCGTAGTCCTCGGGGGAGAGCGGGTCGGTGATCCCGACCCGGGCGAAGGTGACCCGGTTCTGCCGGGCCAGCCACGGCAGTTCGCCGACGACGCCGAGTCGCAGCGGGTGGTCCGCGCCGTCCAGGAGGCCATCGGCCACGAGGCCCGCGACGTCCGAGGGCGCCACCGGTCCGTAACCGATCCGTCCCTCGGGCGTGGCCACCTCGACCAGCGGCTCCAGCCAGAGCATGCCGCGCGACCCGTTGCGCACCAGCTCGACCGGCCGGCCCCGGACGGCCGCCGCCGTCCGGATCGCCTCGGCGACCGCGTCCGCGTCGACGGACCGCGCCGCCGAGTCGCCGGGGACGTACACCGTCACGGGGGAGTCCGACGCCTGGGTCATGGAGTCCGACGTCCGGGTCATGAGGAGACCGCCTCGTCCAGGATCGAGCGCAGCCGGTCCGTGCTCACGCGGCCGAGCACCTTGCCGTTCACCTCGACGGACGGCCCCAGCGCGCAGTTGCCGAGGCAGAAGACCTGCTCGACGGTGACCGAGCCGTCGGCCCGGGTCTCGCCGAGCGGGACGCCCGTCCGCTCCCGTGCGCAGGACTCCAGCGCGCCCGCGCCGAGCGCCTGGCAGGCTTCGGCCCGGCAGATGCGCACGGTGGTACGGCCGGCGGGCTCGCTGCGGAAGTCGTGGTAGAAGGACACCACTCCGTGCACGTCCGCCCGGGAGAGGTTCAGCTCCTGGGCGAGCAGCGGAACGGCCTCCCGCGGGACGTGCCCGAGTTCGGCCTGGATGGCGTGCAGTATCGGCAGCAGCGGCCCGCGTTCCCCGCGGTGGGCGGCCACGATCGCGGTGATGGCGGCCTGTGTCGCCACGTCACTGACACTCGTCGTCATGGTTCCTCCCCCTGACCGTCACGCATATGTGAATCCCTTGGCTCGGTCGGATGGGTCCACGGGGTGGTGATCGACGAGCGTGGCCTCTGGCCGTCCTGCTCGTACGGCATGAGCGCCCCTGTGGTCGTCCTGGCTCATCGAATACTGTATGCAGTCACTGGGGGTCCGTCCACCGTCCGGACAGCGCGGAATGCTCAGCCGGCCGCGTCGGCGGCGACCGGAGCGGCGGGCGCCGGGCCCGCGGCCGTCGGGTGTGCGGCCGTCGGGCGCGCGACCGCCGCGCCGGTCGCCGAGTCCGCCGCGGGCAGCGCGGCCAGCCAGTCCAGGACGGTGCTCAGCACGTCGTCGCCCGCGCCGTCCTGCCGCCCGAGCCGCGCGCCGGCCGGGACCAGTACGGGGTCGGCGTGCACGGTCGAGGCGCCGCTGCCGCGCGGCCCCGTGCCGTTGGGCCGGGCCGGTACGAACAGACCGGGGGCGTCCGCGGGGACCAGCCAGAGGGCCGGCCGGCCGGTGCCGTCGGCCGGGTGCGCGGACCAGACGTAGCTGTCGGCCTCGCCCGCCCCGACGACATCGCGTTTGCGGGCGCGCAGGGCCACCACGTCACCGATACCGGTCGCCGTCGAACCCGCCGGCGACGCCGTGCCGCCCGGCGGGTGCCCGTCGTCGCCGGCGGTCAGGGCGAGGGTGCTGAGGTGGTGGCCCGCGGCGATCCTCCGGCGCACCCACGGGGTGCCGTGCGCCTCGATGAGGGCGACGGCCGCGTAGTGCGACCGCAGGACCGCGCCGGTGGCCGGGCAGGCACGGGACACCTCGGCCACAACCTCGGCGGCCTCCGTGAGTCCGCGGCCACCGCCGCCGAGCGGGGCGCCGACGGTGAGTCCGAGCAGTCCGGCCTTGCCGAGGGCGGCCACGGAGGCGCGCGGAAACCTGCCGAGGGTGCTGGTCCGTTCGGCGGAGGGCTCGATGGTGCTGCTCACGGTGCGAAGGAGAGCGGAGCGGTACGACATGGAGCGGCTCCCTGAAGTCCGGGCGGACGGGGAGCTGCGTGCAGCCTCCCCTCGTCGATTGCATACTGTATGCCATCTCCGCGCGATTCTGTCAGTACCCGTCGCGGGTGTATCGCGGAAATGGGGCACGCCCGGCCGGCCTCGGGGTGCCCGACTTCTATGCCATTCCTTTGGCCCTTCTTGGGGAAAACCTCAACTTCCGGCGCGGATCTTTCCGATCACGCAAGGGCTATGGTCTACGTCACTGCATACAGTATTCACTTTCCGCTGCCGCAGCGTCGCGCTCCGCGGCGCACGAGTGAGGTGACTCGGTGACCATGGCCACCCGCAAGCCCCCCACTGGCACCAAGGCACTGGACGGCATCCGCGTCCTGGACATGACGCACGTCCAGTCCGGGCCCTCCGCGACCCAGCTGCTCGCCTGGCTCGGCGCGGACGTCGTCAAGCTGGAGGCCCCGACCGGTGACATCACGCGCAGGCAGCTGCGTGACCTGCCGGACGTCGACTCCCTGTACTTCACGATGCTCAACTGCAACAAGCGCAGCATCACCCTGAACACCAAGACCGGGCGCGGCAAGGAGATCCTGACCGAGCTGATCCGCCGCAGCGATGTCATGGTCGAGAACTTCGGGCCGGGCGCGGTCGACCGGATGGGGTTCACCTGGGACCGCATCAGGGAGATCAACCCGCGGATCGTCTACGCCTCCATCAAGGGCTTCGGCGAGGGCCCGTACACCGCTTTCAAGGCGTACGAGGTCGTCGCGCAGGCGATGGGCGGATCGATGGCGACCACCGGCTTCGAGGACGGCCCGCCGCTCGCGACCGGCGCCCAGATCGGCGACTCGGGAACGGGCGTGCACGCCGTCGCGGCGATCCTCGCGGCACTGCTGCAACGCGAGCGGACCGGCCGCGGCCAGCGCGTGAACGTCGCGATGCAGCACGCCGTGCTCAACCTGTGCCGGGTCAAACTCCGTGACCAGCAGCGCCTCGCACACGGCCCGCTCGCCGAGTACCCGAACGAGGACTTCGGCGACGAGGTCCCCCGCTCCGGCAACGCCTCCGGCGGCGGCCAGCCCGGCTGGGCCGTCAGATGCGCACCCGGCGGACCCAACGACTACGTGTACGTGATCGTGCAGCCCGTCGGCTGGCAACCGCTCAGCGAACTGATCGGACATCCGGAGCTGGCCGGCGACCCGGGGTGGGCCACCCCCGAGGCGCGGCTGCCCAAGCTGGACAAGATGTTCCAGCTGATCGAGGAATGGACGTCCACCCTGCCGAAACGGCAGGTGCTGGAGAAGCTGAACGCGCACAACATCCCGTGCGGGCCGATCCTGTCGACGAAGGAGATCATCGAGGACGAGTCGCTGGCCGCCAACGAGATGGTGGTCACCGTCCCGCACCCGGAGCGCGGCGAGTTCGTGACCGTGGGAAGCCCGCTCAAACTCTCCGACTCACCCGTCGACATCACCGCCTCCCCGCTGCTCGGCGAGCACAACGAGGAGATCTACGTCGGCGAACTCGGCCTGGGCGGCGAAGAGTTGCGCCTGCTCAAGTCGGACGGAGTGATCTGAGCATGCAGCGAAACCGCCGCCACTCGACCGGAGCGGCCCGGCATCCGCCGCTGCCGGCACGGCGACGCGGACCCCCGCGGCGCCGTCACCCACCCCCAGACCCGCGGACCGGCACGACCGGCCCGCGTGACAGGTCCGGCTCGGGCACCGTCGCCCGCGGCCAGACCTCCCCGTACTGCCATGGAGTACCGACCAGGGGGCGCTGGCGAGTCTCTTGAGCAAGGGGATTGGAAATGACAACGGCATCAACCGTACGACCCGCATACCGAGAGGTCACAGATGCGAACGGACGTGTGTACCGGGTCGGCGAGAGCGCCAGAGACATTCTGGGCGGCCCGCGCCTGCTGATGGTGATACTTCCGTGGGTGGCCATGATGGCCATCAGCGTCGCGGAATACGCCTACGGCTCGGCCGAGGAAGTCCTGTCCGACGCGCATGGCTGGACGTCCACCAACACGTTCTGGGTTCTGGGCGTGTGGACGGTCTTCCAGGCCGCAGTCGCCTTCCCGACGGGAAGGCTGCGGGAACGCGGGATCCTCAGTGCCCGCGGTGCCACCCTCATAGGAGCCGTCCTGGCCGGGATCGGTTTCTTCGCCCTCAGCCACGCGCCGAACGTGCCGCTGGCGATCCTGGGCTTCGGGTTCTTCGGTGGCACGGGCGCCGGCATGGTCTACTCGACCTGCGTCAACATCGTCGGCAAGTGGTACCCGGAACGGCGAGGCGGCAAGACCGGCTTCGTCAACGGCGGCTTCGCCTACGGATCCGTACCGATGATCTTCGTCTTCACCTACTCCTTCGACGCCGGCAACTACCACACGGTGCTCGACCTGGTCGGTGTCTACGTACTGATCCTCGTGGCGATCTGCGGCTGGTTCTTCAAGGACCCGCCGAAGAACTGGTGGCCGCAGGAGGTCGACCCGATCGAACACAGCAAGAACGCCACCAGCGACAGGTCGCTGTCCAAGAACCCGCCTGCCGTGCGGCAGTACGAGCCGATGGAGGCCATCCGCACCGGGATGCTCCCGCTGATGTGGTTCTGCCTGGTGCTGTGCTCCGGGGTGTCCATCTTCGGCATCTCCTTCCAGGTCCCGTACGCGAAGGACATCGGGTTCGGTCCGCTGGTGGCCGCCTCGTCGATGGGCATCATGTCCATCATCAACGGCACCGGCCGCGGTGTGACCGGCTGGCTGTCCGACCGGCTCGGCCGCAAGCAGACCCTGATCCTGGTGGTGGCGGTCGAGGGACTGTCGCAGTTCGGTGTCCTGTGGGCCGGTGACATCCGCAGTGAATGGTTGTTCCTCATCTTCGCCTTCATCTCCGGCTTCGGCGGCGGCGCGTTCTTCCCGATGTTCGCGGCACTGACCCCGGACTACTTCGGCGAGAACAACAACGCCCAGAACTACGGACTGGTCTACAGCTCCAAGCTGGTCGGCGGGCTGGCCGGCAGCGGCCTCGGTGCGACGGTCGTCGCGGCCTGGGGCTACTCCGGGGCGTACGCCCTCGCCGGATGCCTCGGGCTGGCCTCGGCGGCGCTCGCGCTGCTGCTGCGGCAACCGGGCCGTCCCTCGGCGGGCCGGGTCCGGGCCGGGGCCGGTGGTGCGTTGCAGGTGAGCGGCGAAACGGTCTGACCCGCACCCGCGCACCCGGCTGACACAGCCGCTCGTCGCGATCCGTCCCCCGTCATCGGCGGACGGACCGCGGCGGGCGGCTCTCCCGTGCGGCGTCCGGCGCCGCACCGCTCCGGTACGCGCGTACGTCCGCGCCCACGGCCCGTGCCTACTGCCCGTGCCTACTGCTCTGTGCTCACTGCTTCCGTGCCTACTGCCCTGTGCCCACTGGTCCGTGCCTACTGCTCGGATTTCTTGCGCTTGTGGTAGCTGACGCGGGTGTGCTCGGTGTGGTCCCGCATCAGCTGCCGGGTGTGCTGCTCGTCGCCCGCCTCGATGGCCTCGATCATCGCCCGGTGCTCCTGCCACGACAACGCGCCGCGGGTACGGGCCACGGGCGTGTAGAACCACCGGACGCGGCGATCCACCTGCGCGGACAGCTCCGCCAGGACCGAATTCGCCGCCAGCTCCATCAGATACGCGTGGAAGGCGGCGTTCGCGGCGACCACGGCGTCGACGTCGTCGTCCGCCAGGGCCCGCTCGCCCGCCTCGCACAGCTCGCGCAGCCGCGCCGTGGCCTCCGGGGTGGCGTTGGCCGCCGCCAGCCGCGCCGCCTCGGCCTCCAGCAGACCCCGGACGACCAGCAGTTGGTCGGCCTCGTCCTCCGTGGGGTCGTGGACGAACGCCCCCTGGGCCGGGCGCAGATCCACCCAGCCCTCGGTGTTGAGCCGTTGCAGGGCCTCGCGGACCGGCTGGCGGGAGACGCCCAGATGGCCGGCGAGTTCGGTCTCGACCAGATGCTGTCCGGGCTTGAGCGACCTGGTGACGATCAGCTCCAGCAGGGCCTCGTAGACGCGCTCGCGCAGCGGGCCGGGGCGCTCCAGCTTGGGTACGGTACCGGTCGGCAATGCCGCGGACGTCATGGCTCCACCTCTCGGCAGCGGTTCCTGGCTGAAATTGGTTTTCGTCTACAGTCTACGCGCTCGATTGCACGTGGGCATGACCTCGCGCGGGTTGGGAGAGATCAGGCCATTGTTCTGCACCCTTATTGCGCGCGCAGCATACTGTAGACAGAATGTTGTCGACTATCAGCGGAGCCCTGCCGATCTCGAACATGGCAGGAAGCGTGGTGCCCGCGCGCCATTCATAAGGACAGGGATTGCTGCAGCGAGTCACTGAGCCAGGGCTGGTCGACACGGGCCGGATCACCGAGTGGTGCCGCAGGAGCAGCGACGTGTCCCGACAGGACCCGGTCCTGTCCCTGGCCGAGGGCCGCCCGGCCGTCGACACCGGCCTGCGCGGCATTCCATGATCGTGTACACGCGCGAGCAACGCCCGACTCAGCGTACGGCGGCCACCGTGAGCTGACGGCGATGCGGCACGTGACACGGACGCGGGACCGGCCGGCGGGTGCGCCCCCTGGGCCGGCCGGTCCCCGCGTCAGCACCCCCTACGCACCGCTCCGCCCGCGCGCCTGAGGAACCACGCCATGCGCGCGGGCGGCCAGGAAACATCACGGCGGCCGGCGGTGCCGCGGCCCCGAACGGCAGCCGGACCGCCGAAGTGCCGCCGGCGGCCTCACCAGTCGACCGGCAGCGCGTGGAGGCCCTTGAGCATCGTCTCCTCCCTCCAGCGCACCTCGCCGTCGGGCGTGGCCAGCTTCAGCGCGGGCAGGCGGGTCAGCAGGGTTTCCAGCGCCACCTGGAGTTCCAGCCGGCCCAGCCGTGCCCCGACACAGAAGTGCGCGCCGTGTCCGAAGGTCAGATGCGCGGCCTCCGGCGCCCGGTCGAGGACGAGCGCCTCGGGGTCGCGGAAGACCGCGGGATCCCGGTTGGCCGCCGACGTGTCGACCAGGACCGGTTCCCCCGCGCGGACGAGATCCCCGCCCACTTCGACGTCCTCGGTCGCGTACCGGCAGAAGACGAGGCCGTTGGGCATCGGCACGTAGCGCAGCATCTCCTCGATGGCGACCGGGAGGTCCGCCGGGTGCTCGCGCAGTCGCGACAGCCACTCGGGGCGACGCAGCAGCAGATAGCAGAAGTTGGGGATCTGCTTGGAGGTGGTGACGAACCCGCCGGTGAGCAACTCGATGGACAGCTTGATCAGTTCGTCGTAGGAGAGGCGTCCCTCCTCGTAGTGCGCCCGTACGAGGCAGGTGAGCAGGTCGTCGCCCGGCTCCCGCCGGCGCTCCTCCACCAGCCCGGTCAGGTAGGCGAAATACGCCCCCGATTCGGCGGCGAGGTCCTCGTTGGTCACGACCTGGGCCAGCAGGACTTCGAGCCACTTCTGGACACGGTGGCGGTCCGTCGCCGGCACGCCGAGCAGATCGCAGATCATGGCGATCGACAGCGGGACGGCGAAGTCCTGCACGAGGTCGCCCGGTGGTCCCGACTCCTCGAGCCGGTCCAACAGCCCCTCGGCGGCCTCGCGCACCACGACCCGCATCTGCTCGACACGGCGCGCGCTGAAGTGCCGGGCCACCACACCGCGCAGCCGGGTGTGCACGGGCGGGTCGGTGGAGAGCAGCCCGTCACCGCCGGGGGACAGCTCCCTCATCCGGGGCTGGTCCCGTTCCACTCCGGCCGCCAGACTGAACCGCGGGTCGGACAGCACGAACCGCGCGTCGGCGTGCCGGGTGACCAGCCAGGTGTCCTCGCCGTAGGGCAGCCGGACCTTGCGCAGCGGCCCGTTGCGCAGTTCGGCGTAGATCGGCGAAAGCTCCAGGGGGTCAGCGGACGTGAACGGATACGGCAGCGGCGCCGGTCGTTCGCTCATCGGGGTCTCCATCCTTCCCATCGGGTCCTACGGGGATGACGACATGGGTCGGGAGCGGCCCCGACGCGTCGATGTGTGCGGTGAACGCCCTGCCGTCGTCGCGGCAGACGAACTGCATGACGTGCCGGCCGGCGGCCGCGGCGCGGATGAGGCCGCCGGTGGTGGCCCAGACCCCGGAGAGGTAGAAGTTCGCGAGGCCGGGCAGGGCCGGCCCGTACTTCTTGACGACCTTCTCCATCGTCTCGCCGCTTTCCACGAACGGCTGCCAGCCGAGGACGGTCCCGTCGTAGTTCCCGGTGTAACGGACCTGGGTGAGCGGGGTCGACACATCCCGCACCGCGACGTTGTCCGTCAGGCCGGGGAACCGCCGGTCGAGGAAGCCCAGCAGCATGTCGCGCACCTGGTGCTTCGCCTCGTAGTACGGCCGCCCGCGGCGCACCGGCAGGGTGTGCAGCTCCGTTCCGCCCCGGCTGCGGGTGCGCTGCTCCGGGCCGTCGCTCAGCGCGCGCCAGGGACCGACGTCGCTGAAGTAGGTGGCGTAGACGACGGTCGACCGCTCGGGCGACAGCTCCGGGTAGTGCAGGCTGCGGAACTGGACGTTGATGCTCGGATGGCGGATGCCGACCAGCCGGGTGGCCTCCTCCTCGGTCAGCAGGTACGTGGTGCAGGGGGCGCCCTCGGGGAAGGGGCGCCGCAGCCCGAGGAAGAGGGTGACGTATCCGGGGAAGACCATGCCCGGCTCGTCGATGACCGAGGTGTACAGCCGCCGGTACTCCTCGGGGAGGTAACGGCCCTTCAGGAGCTTCATCGTGGTGGCGTGCCCGTCGCAGGCCGAGACCACGATGTCCGCGCGGAACTCCCGCCCGTCGCTGAGCCGTACCCCCACCGCCCGGTCGTCCTCGACGAGGATCTCCTCGACCTTCGTGTTGTAGCTGACCTCGCCGCCGAGCCGCAGATAGCGCTGCTCGATCGAGGTCGCGAGCCCCAGTGAGCCGCCCTCCGGCACCCCGGCCGAGAGATTGGCGTGCGCGGACAGCTGGAAATAGAACGGCAGCACCGGAAAAGCGGAATGCTTCTCGTAGAGGATGAAATTGAACGCCTCGCGCAGCAGCGGATCCTTGAACTTCGCGGAATAGTCCGTCATCAGGACGCTGATCGACTTGCGGATGACATTGAAATAGGGGACGAACGACGCGAGCATGCGCCAGCGTTCGGTGCGGCCCATCAGTCCCACCGGTTTGAGGAAGGGATACGCGGCAAGGCACTTGCGGAACTTCCGCAGCCCCGAGCAGAAACTTCGGATCAGCCTGGCGTCGGACGGGGAGATCTCCAGCAGATGGGCTTCGAGCCGGTCCGGGTCGGAATAGAAGTAGACCGACCGGCCGTCCCGCCCGCGCACCACGTTGAAGACGTCGAAGTGCCGCATCTGCTTGCCCTGGAGCGCGCCCAGCTCCAGCCAGATCTGGTGCATCTCGTTGCCGGGCCCGTTGCCGAGCAGCCAGCTGACGCAGCAGTCGAAGGTGAAGTCGCCACGGTCCCAGGCCGTGCAGCAGCCGCCCGGGATCTCGTGCATCTCGAAGATCCGGGTCCGGTAGCCGTTCATCTGCGCGTAGCAGCCGGTGGACAGCCCGCCGAGACCGGCCCCGATGATGATCATTGTCTGGCGCTCGCGGGGCTTGCGAGGCATCGTCACGCCCCTCACCTCATGCTCTTGTCGAGCTGGGGCAGGTGGCCCAGCTTCCCGGGATGCCACGTCTCACCGGCCGTGCTCTCCCACGCCCGGAACTCGAGGCCCAGCTCCTCGCAGAGGTACTGGGCCACGAACCGGCCGCCGGCCGCCACCCGGATCAGCCCGCCGCCGGTGAACCACTGACCCGCCAGCGAGAGCCCGTCGAGCCCCGGCAGCCGCAGCCGGTCCTTCTCGATCAGGTGCTGGATCAGGCCGTCGGCTTCGGTGTAGGACTTCCAGGCGAGGATGGAGCCGTGCAGATTGCCGGTGTAGCGCTCGGTGGTCGCGGGCGTGGCGACGTCGACCACCTCGATGCGCGCGGCGATCCCCGGATGGTGGCGCTCCAGGAACTCCCGCACGAACCGGCCGGCCTCCTGCTTGCGCGCCCGGTAGGCGCGGCGGTCGGTGCGGCGCAGTTCCTTCCAGGAGCTGTAGTCGCTGAAGTAGGAGCAGTGGATCACCGACTTGCCGGGCGGTGCCAGCCCGTCCGAGAACCGGGAGCGCAACTGCACCACCAGACTGTCCTGGAGTACGCCGGGCAGCCGGGCGCTGTCGGCGGCGGAGAGCAGATAGGTCGCGCTGTGCGGGGCGTCCGGCGCCACGTCCCCGGCGAACCCGACGAACACCGACACCACCCCCGGGTAGACCAGCTTCGGGGTGCCGAGGACCGACTGGAACAGCCGGTCGGTCCGCGGGCTGGAGTAGCGTCCCTTCAGCAACCGGTCCAGGGTGGTGGCGCCGTCGCAGGCCGCCACCACGTGGTCCGCGTAGTGCCGCTCGCCGCCGCGCAGTTCCACGCCGATCGCCCGGCCGTCCTCGACCAGGATCTGCTCCACCCGGGCGCGGTAGTCGATCCGGCCGCCGAGCGAGGTGTAGCGCTCCTCGATCGACCGGGCCAGCCCCAGCGAACCGCCCTGCGGGAAGCCCGCGTTGGACTGGTGGGCCCCCGCCATGTTGAACAGGTACGGCAGCAGCGGGAAGACCTCGTGGTCCTGGAAGAAGACGAACGGCAGCGCCCGGCGCAGCAGCGGATCCTCGAAGCGCGCGGCGAAGGACTCCATGGAGGTCCCGGCGGTGCGCCGGAACAGGTTCAGCAGCGGCAGGATCTTCCGCAGCGCCCTGGCCTTCTCCCGCAGCGTCAGCAGCGGGGCCGGCTTCAGGAACGGGAAGATGTCGATGTCGGTGAACCGCCGCAGGTCACGGCAGAACGACCGGATCAGCGGCGCGTCCGCCGGCGAGAGCCGCAGCAGGTGCCGCTCCAGCCGGTCGGGGTCGTTGTAGAAGACCACCGACCGGCCGTCGTCGTCGACGACCGTGTTGAACACCTCGAAGTTGCGGATGGTCTTCCCGTCCAGGGCCCCCAGCTCGCGCCAGACCTGATGGGCCTCGTTGCCCGGGGCGGTGCCGGTCAGCCATTCGATGCAGTAGTCGAAGACGTAGCCGTCCCGGGACCAGGCCGTGCAGCAGCCGCCCGGCAGCACGTGCTTCTCGAAGACACGGGTCTCCATGCCGCTCATCTGCCCGTAGCAGCCGGCGGAGAGCCCGCCCAGGCCCGCTCCGACGATGATGACGCGCGGCTTGGCCCCGGGGGCACGCTCGCGTTCGCTCCACTGCACCCTGCTACTACGCCGCATGCGGGGCCGCCCCTTCGATCACGGCGGTGTGCGTGAGGACGCCGCGCACCAGCCGGGCGTTGTGCTCGATGCACCCCGGGTCGAGCATGTCCGCGTGGACGCCGGCGCCGCGCAGCACCTCGGTGCGCACGGTCGAGGTGCCGTGCCAGGTCCCGCGCTCGCCCGCGGCGTAGAAGGCCACCTTCTGCTCGTCGGAGACGACGGTGACGGCCGCGCCGACCGTGCCGAGGTTGGGAGTACGGCCGCAGAAGGCGATGTAGTCCCTGGCCTGGTCGAGGGTCTCCTGCGCGAGGGTCTCGGAGCCGGTGTGCTTGTGCAGGTGCTCGCGCAGCTCCCGCTCGAACGCCTCGATGTGCTCGGCGCCCGGGGTGAAGGCGGCGTCGATGCGGTACGAGTCGACGATGACGACGTCGGCGACCTCACGGCCGCGCCGTTCGAGTTCCTTGGCCACCTCGAAGGCGAGGTTCCCGCCGAGGGAGTAGCCGAGCAGCGCGCAGGGCCCCTCGGGCTGGTGCGCGGCGATCAGATCGGCGTACCGGGCGACCTTGTCGTCCTCGGCGACGTAGTTGAACGCCACGAGTTCGTACTCCGGCAGCTGCTCGGCGAACCGCCGGTAGACCAGGCCGTGCCCGCCCGCGGGCGGGAAGCAGAACACGGCGGGACCCGCTCCCCGGTTGAAGCGGAGGAACGGCTGGGCGCCCGGCAGCCGGCCGGTGATGATGTGCTCGACCGTCCGGGCCATCCCGTGCAGCGTCGTGACCTTGAACAGCTGGCTGACCGGGATGCTGATCTCGAACTCGTCCTGCAACCCGTGGATCAGCTCGATCAGCTTGATGGAGCTGCCGCCGACCTCGAAGAAGTCGTGCTGGAGACCGACCTCCCCGAGACCGAGCAGCGCCGCCCAGTGGTCGGCCATCCGCGTCTCGTAGAGCGTCACGGGCGGCTCGTGGGCGTCCTCGCCGGTCTCGAACCGGGGCTCGGGCAGCGCGTTGACGTCGACCTTGCCGTTCGGGGTGAGCGGCAGCGCGGGCAGCTCGGTGAAAGCCGCCGGGACCAGATACGTCGGCAGGTGCTCGCCGAGGTGCCGGCGCAGCTCCCGCCAGTCGAGCTTCGCGCCGGGTGCGGCGACGCCGTACGCGCACAGCGTGTTCTCGCCGTTGCGGTCCGGCCGGACGACGACGACCGCCTGGGCCAGCGCGGGCCATTCCGCGAGCTGGAACTCGATCTCGCCGATCTCCACCCGGTGGCCGCCGACCTTGACCTGTGAGTCGGCCCGGCCGAGCAGGTGGACTCCGCCGCCGGTGTCCCAGCGGGCCAGGTCGCCGGTCCGGTACAGCCGTACCGGTGCCGCGCCGCTGCCGTGGTCCAGGGTGCGGCTGACGAAACGCTCGGCGGTGTGCCCGGGATCGGCGAGATAACCGAGGGCGACCCCGGCGCCGCCGATCCACAGCTCGCCCGCGACGCCCGGCGGCACCGGTGCGCCGTGCCCGTCCAGGATGTACACCTCGGCACCGGGGAACGGCCGGCCGATCGGCACCATCTGGCTCGGTTCCAGGCCGTCGGTCGGGCCCTCGAAGTAGGTGCTGTCCACGGTGGCCTCGGTGAGGCCGTAGGAGTTGACCACGCGGGTGTCCGGTCCGGTCAGGCCGCGCAGCCGGTCGTACTCCTCCACCTTCCAGGTGTCCGAGCCGACGATCAGCAGGCGCATGAAGTCCAGCCGGGCGCCGTCGCGTTCGCAGTGGGCCATCAGGCCGCGCACGACGGAGGGCACGAACTCGGCGCAGTCGACCCGCTCGGCGCGCATGGTCGCGTACAGCCGGGCCGTGTTGAACAGCAGCTCACGGCCGACCAGCACCAGGGTCCCGCCGGAGCACAGGGCGCGGACCAGGTCACCGGTGAACACGTCGAACGCCGGGCCGGCCATCTGGAGATGGACCCGGGCGTCCGTGTCGAGGCGGTACTCCGCTCGCCAGGCGGCGTAGGCGGACGCCAGGTTGCGATGGCTGACCTGCACCGCCTTGGGACGGCCCGTGGAGCCGGAGGTGTAGATGACGTAGGCCGGGCCGTCCATGCCGACGAGTGGGTCGGTCGGGTCGGTCGGATCGGCTGCGTCGGCCGCGGCAGCCGCAGTACCGGCCGCGACCGGCCTGGCCTGCCCGGTGGGCTCGATCTGGTCCGTCGGCCCGGCCGGTTCCGCCTGCCCCGCCGGTTTTGGCGGGGCGGCCGCCGTGCCGGGCGCGCCCGCCGCGTCGGACAGCTCCGCCAGGGTGAGCACGCCGGAATGCCCGGCGAAGCGCGCACCGCCCGCCCCGTCCACGACGACGCGCGCGGCCCCGGCGTGCTCGGCCATGTAGGCCAGCCGGTCGGCCGGGTTGCCGGGGTCGAGCGGCAGATAGGCGCCGCCCGCCCGGAGGACCGCCAGCAGGGTGACCACCAGCTCGGCCGACTTCTCCATGCAGACGGCGACCACCGCGCCGTCGCGGACGCCCAGTTCGCGCAGCCGTCGCGCGCGGTCGCGGCTGCGGCGGTCGAGTGCGGCGTAGGTCATGCGCTCGGTCGTGCCGTCCTCGGCGGGCACGCAGACGGCGGTCGCCCCGGGGTGCTCGGCGGCGGCCCGGGCGATCAGCTCGTGCACCGGCACACCGGGCTCGGCGGCCCGGCGTCCGGCCCCGCTCCAGTCGCCGAGGATCTGCCGGCGCTCACGGGCGCCCAGCAGTTCCAGCCGGCCGGCCGGCTGCGCGGCGGGGGCGCGGGTCAGGGCGTCGAGGACGTTGACGTAGTGCCCGGACAGCCGCCGCATCGTCTCGGCCAGGAACAGGTCGGTGTTGTACTTGAAGACGCAGTGGAAACGCCGGTCCGCCTCGTCCTCGTACACCGACAGCGTCAGGTCGAACTGGCCCTCCTCCTCGGGCAGTTCGATGTACTCCAGGCGGTAGCCGTACTTCTCGGTGGCCACCTTGTGGGTGAGCAGGATGAACATGGCCTGGAAGACCGCGGACCGGCTCGGGTCGTGCTGGAGGCCCAGCTCCTCCACCAGCAGCACGAACGGGTACTCCTGGTTGTCCAGGCCGCCGAGCACGACATCCCGGACCCGGGCGAGCAACTGCTCCACCGACGGGCCGTCCCCCAGATCGACGTGCAGCGGCAGCGGATTGACGAAGTAGCCGTAGACCGAGGAGAACTCCTCCTGGGTACGGCCCGTCACCGGGCTGCCGACGATGATGTCGTCCTGCCCGGAGTAGTGGTGGAGCAGCAGGTAGTAGGCGCTGAGCAGCACCATGAACACGGTGACGTTGTGCTCGCGGGCCACGTCGTGGACGCGGGCGCTGAGGTCGGCGTCGAGCACGAAGAACTCGGACGCGCCGTTGTGGGTCTGCACCGCGGGACGGGGCTTGTCGGTGGGCAGGCCGAGCGCCGGGACGTCGGCCGGCAGCCGGCCCTTCCAGTGGTCGAGCATCCGGCGCGCCTCGGGTCCGGCGAGGAACTGGTTCTGCCAGTTCAGGAAGTCGAGGTAGCGCGCCGAGACCGGCGGCAGCTCGGGGGCGCGGCCCCGGCGCAGCGCCTCGTAGACCGCGAGCAGTTCCTCGATGAAGGTGAAGGTAGAGATCGCGTCGGAGATGATGTGGTGGACGGCCTTCATCAGCACCCAGCGGTCGGGACCGCGCCGGAACAGGCGCAACCGGATCAGCGGGTCGCGTTCGAGGTCGTACGGCTTGCGGTACTCGCGCACGATCATCGCGTGGACGTCGTCCCACGCCACGCCCTCCACGTCGAAGAGGGCGACGTCCCGGCGCAGCGCGGCCTCGGCGGCGGGGGCGACCTTCTGCACCGGCTGCCCCTGCTCGTGCGTGAAGTTGGCGCGCAGGCTGGGATGGCGCTCGATCAGCACCCGGAACGCGTCGAACATCAGCTCCGGTTCGAGTTCCACGCGCACCTCGACCGCGCCGCCGATGTTGTAGGCGAAACCGTCGGGGTTGAGCTGCTTGAGGAACCACAGCGCCTTCTGGTTCTGGGTCAGCGGGTGCCGTCCCTCGTCGCGGAACAGCTCGACCGCGGCACCGCCGGCGGCCTCGTCCGCACCGGCCGCCACCAGCTCGGCCAGGCCCTCGTGGAGCCGGTCGATCAGTTCGCCCACCGGGGCGCTGCTGAGCAGGGTGACGACCGGGAGCGCGAGGCCGAGTTCCGCGTGCACGCGGGAGCGCAGCTCCATCGCGAGCAGCGAGTCCAGGCCCAGTCCGCCCAGTGCGTGGTCGAGCTCGACCTGGTCGGTCGCCACCCGCAGCACACCCGCGACCACCGCCGTGAAGCGCTCGGCCACCAGGGTCCGACGGGCCGCGTCATCGGCGCCCCGGAACGCGTCGAGGAAGCTGCTCTGTTCCCCCTGTGCGGCGGACGGACCGCCCAGGGCCGCGGCCAGCTCGCTCACCAGCGGCGGCGGGGAGGCGTACCAGGCGAGGAAGACCGGCCAGTCGACGACGGTGGCGACGAGCAGCTGGGCCCGGTCCTGCCCGATGACGCGTTCCAGCACGGCCGTCCCCGCCTCGGGCGACAGGGAACTCATGCCGCGGTTCCTGCGGTAGTGCTCGATGAGCCCCAGCTCCTCGATCATGCCGGTCGCCCAGGGACCCCAGTCCAGGCTGAGACCGGGCAGGCCGCGGGCCCGGCGGTGGTGCGCCAGCGCGTCGAGGAACGCGTTGCCCGCCGCGTAGTTGGTCTGCCCGGCGGTCGTCAGCACGGAGGCGATCGAGGAGAAGAGCACGAAGTGGTCGAGCGGTTCCGCGCCGAGATGCCGGTGCAGGAGGTACGCGCCGAGGACCTTGGGATCGTGGACCGCGTCGAAGGTCTCCCGGTCCATGTCGGGCAGCAGGGTGTCGCGGACCTGGCCCGCGAGGTGGAAGACACCGCGGATCGGCGCGGACGCGAGCCGCCGGTACTCCGCCAGCCAGGCCGTCAGGCTCGCCTCGTCGCTGATGTCGAGGGGCGCGAGGACGGGCTGGGCGCCCAGCGCCTCCAGCTCCCGCACGAACCGGACGGCGCGGCCGGCCGCGGAGCCGGGGTCGGTCTCGCGCCAGTGCTCCCGGCCGGGCAGCCGGGTCCGGCCCACCAGGATCAGCCGCCGTGCGCCCCAGGCGACCAGGGCGCGGCAGAGCACCCGGCCCAGCGCGCCGAAGGCACCGGTCACCAGGTAGGCGCCGTCGGCGCGCAGCCGCAGCGGCAGCGGACGGGTCAGCCGGCCGGCGACCGGGGTGAGGCGGCTGGTGTAGCGGTGGCCGGCGCGCAGCGCGATCTCGTCGTCGGCGGTCCCACCGGCGGCCGTCACCTCCCGCAGCAGTGCCTCGGCGTCGGCCTCGCACGAGGCGGACGCGGGATCGAGATCGATCAGCTTCCCGCGGTGGGCGGTGAGTTCCTGCTGCCACAGCACGCGCCCGATGCCCCAGGCCGGAGCGGACAGCGGCTCGACCGGATCACCCGGTACGACGGCCTGGGCGCCGCGGGTGACGATGTGCAGCCTGCCGCCCGGCAGCGCGGACGGCAGCGTCTGGGCGAGCGCGATCAGCGAGTAGCCGCCGACACCGGAGAGTCCACGCAGCTCGTCGGCGGCGGCCGTCGCGTCGAACGTGGGCAGGTCGAGGTTCCACAGGTGCACGACGTGGTCGTACGGCCGGCCGCCCGCGGCGCGCAGGTCGGCGAGGAGACGGTCCAGGTCGGCGGCGGAGTCCGGCCGGACCGTCGACTCCCGCAGGTCGTCGGCGACGCGGTAGGCGGCTCCTGGGCGTACCAGGTGGCAGTGCCCGCCGCGCCCGGCGATCAGCGCCGCGAGCGCGTCGCCGACGCCCCGGCCGTCGGCGAGGACGAGCCAGCGGGGCGCGGCCGTCCCGCCCGCGGCTACGGCCTCTGCCGGGAACGGGGTGACGGTCTCTCCCGGGTACGGCGCGACGGCTTCCGCCCCGTACGGAGCGACCGGGTCCGCCGTACGCGATGTGCCGGCGTCCGCTGCGTGGAGGGCGTCGGTGCGTGCCGCGGACGCGGTGTCGCCGCCCGGTGTGTCCGGGGCGTCGACGTGTGCCGCGTACGGGGTGTCGACGTCCGCCGCGTACGGCGTGTGGACCCAGGTGACGTCGGCCAGCCAGGAGTCCACGGTGCTCAGGCTGACGGCGGCGGAGGCTTGCTCGATGTCGGCGGCGCGGAAGCCGCTGATCCGGCCGAGCGGCGCACCGTCGTCGTCGTGGACGGCGATGTCACCGACGAGTTCACCGTCCGCCCGGCGGGTGACGACGGCGTGCGCCCACAGCGCACGGTCGCCCACGGCGGCCATGCGCACCTCGTCGATCGACAACGGCAGCCGGATGCCGCCCGCGGTGTCCCCGGCGTCGTCACCGGTCTCGACGATCTGCGGGGTCAGCAGGGTCTGGAAGCAGGCGTCGAGGAGGACCGGGTGCATGTGGTGGCGGGTGGCGTCGTCACCGATCGGCTCCGTCGGACGGATCCGGGCCAGCGCCTCGTCCCGGCCGATCCACACCTCCTCGATGCCCTGGAACGCCGGGCCGTAGTGGTAGCCCAGCGTCCTGAGGGCGGCATAGCAGTCGGCGCCGTCGAGGCGGCGCAGGCTGCGCGCCTTAACCGGGCCGGCGTCGAGCCGGGCCGTACCGGCGGCGCGTTGCCCGGTACGGACGACTCCGCGTGCGTGCACGGTCCGCTCCCGGGAGTCGTCGGCGTGCACCGTGGCGACGGTGAACGCGGCGTTCTCCGCGGAGAAGGAGAGCTGCACGGTGGCGGTGTCGCCGCCCAAGGCGGCCGGGGCCGGGTCACCGCCGGACTCCTCCGGGGCGTTCCCGCCGTCCGAACCGGCCGACAGGAACAGCGCCTTGCGCAGCTCGATGTCGGCGATCACGGCCTCCCCGCCGCCGGTCATCGCGCGCACCGCCTGCGTCGCCATCTCCACGTAGCCCGCCGCCGGGAACAGCGCACTGCCCTGGATGCGGTGGTCGAGCAGATAGGGCAGGGCCTCGACGTCGAGTCGGGCCTCCCAGGCCGGTTCCGCCGTGGCCAGCCGACGGCCCAGCAGCGGGTGTTCGCGCCTGCCGAGCCGGATCTGCTCGACCGCCTTCGGCTCCGTCCAGTGCCGGTCCCGCTTCCAGGGGTAGCGGGGCAGCGTCACCGGCCTGCCCCGCGGGTGCAGCACCTCCCAGGCGATGTCGACGCCCGCGTTGTGGAGAGCCGCGAGGGAGAGGGTGAACCGCGCGCGCTCGTCCTCCTGGCGCCGGATCGAGGGCAGGCTGCGCCCCTCGGCGCCCTTGGCGGTCAGGCATTCGGCGATCGAGTGACCCAGCACGGGATGCGGGCCGATCTCCAGGAAGAGGCCGTGGCCGTCCTCGACGAGGCGGTCGACGGCGTCCCGGAAGCGCACGCTGTCGCGGACGTTGCGCCACCAGTAGTCCGCGTCCAGCTCGGGCCCTTCCGCCCGGCCGCGGGCCGCGGCCTGCGGCCCTCCCGTCAGATACAGCGGCACCCGCGCGGCGCGCGGCTCCAGCGCGGCGAGCGAGGACAGCAACTCGTCCTTGATCGGATCCATACGGGGGCTGTGGTAAGGCACTCGTACGGTGAGGAACTTGGCGAAGACGTCCTCCGCCTGGAGTTGCAGGGCCAGCTCCGCGAGCGCGTCCTTGTCCCCGGCGAGGGTGATCGCCGTCGGGCTGTTGACGGCGGCCACCGACACGCGGTCCGCGTACGGCGCCACCCGCCGCTCGGCCTCCTCCTCGGACAGACTCACGGCCAGCATCGCGCCGGTGTCCACGAGCTTCTGCTGGAGGCGGCTGCGGTGCACGACGACCGTGACCGCGTCCCGCAGGGTGTAGACGCCCGCTTCGTAGAACGCCGCGACCTCGCCGGTGCTGTGGCCGACGACGGCGTCCGGACGGACGCCGCGGCTGCGCCACAGGGCCGCGAGCCCGACCTGGACGGCGAAGTTGGCGGGCTGGGCCAGCCAGGTCTCGCTCATCTTCGAGTCCGCCTCGTCGGCGGACAACTCCTCCACCAGCGACCAGCCGGTGAGGTCACGGATCTCGCGGTCGCAGCGTTCGACCGCAGCGCGGTAGACCGGCTCGGTCTCGAACAGCTGCCGGCCCATGGCCCACCACTGCGGCCCCATCCCGGTGAAGACCCAGACCAGCCGCCGCTGCTCGCCCTCGCGCCGCTGGTCGACCAGCACATGGGGGTGCTGGTCGCCGCGCAGATAGGCGTCGAGGGCCGCTTCGAGCGACGTACGCGAGTCGTAGACGACCGACAGCCGCGATTCGAGGTGCTGCCGGCGGCGGGCCAGGGTGTAGCCGATGTCGGTCAGCGAGGCGGCCGGAGCGTGGCCGGACCCGGCCAGCTCCTTGCGGATGCCGGCCGCCGCCTCGGGGAGCAGCGCCGGGTCACGCGTGGTCAGCGGAAGGATGGAGTACGAAGGCGGAACCGCTGCCGCCGAGCCCCCGGCCCCCACGCCCACCTCGGCCCCCGCGCCCACAACGGCCGCCGCCGCACTGCCCGAAGTCCCTGCCGTGCTCGTCGCGCCCTCTGCCGAACTGCCCTTTGAAGCCGCTGCCGCGCCTTCAGCGCCCTCCGTGGCCGCCGCCGTACCCGCTGCCGCGCTCGCCGTACCCGCTGCCGCGCTCGTCGTGGCCGCTGCCGTGTTCCTCGCGGCCTCCGCACGGGCCGGTGCCGCTTCGAGCAGCACGTGGGCGTTGGTGCCGCCGAAACCGAAGGAGTTGACCCCGGCGCGGGCGGGTCCGTCGTGCTCCGGCCAGTCGACCGTGCTGGTCGGGATCCGGTAGGGCAGCGCGTCCAGGTCGATCGCGGGATTGAGCTGGTCGAGATTGATGTGGGGTGGGATCTTCCGGTGCTTCAGGCAGAGTGCTGTCTTGATCAACCCGGCGATGCCGGCGGCCGATTCGGTGTGCCCGATGTTGGTCTTGACCGAGCCCACGTAGCAGGCGGCGCCGGGTTCTCTCCCGATCGACAGCGCCCGGCCTAACGCGCCCGCCTCGATCGGGTCGCCGACCGGGGTCGACGTGCCGTGGGCCTCGACGTACTGCAGGCTGCCGGGCGCGATGCCCGCCTCGGTGCAGACCCGTTCGATCAGGGCGACCTGGGCGTCGGCGTTCGGCACGGTGATGCCGGTGGTACGGCCGTCCTGGTTGACGCCGCTGCCGATGACCACCGCGTGGATCGGATCGCCGTCGCGCAGGGCGTCGTCCAGGCGCTTGAGGGCGACCACGCCGACGCCTTCGGCACGCACGTAACCGTCGGCCGACGCGTCGAAGGTGCGGGAGCGGCCCTCGGGGGAGAGGAAGCCGCCCTTGGTCTCGGCGATGGTGTACTGCGGCGCCATGTGCAGCAGCGTGCCGCCGGCGAGCGCGAGGCTGCTCTCGCCACGGCTCAGGCTCTGGCAGGCCAGGTGGACCGCCACCAGCGAGGAACTGCACGCCGTGTCGAGGGAGACGCTGGGGCCGCGGAAGTCGAAGCAGTACGAGATGCGGTTCGACACCATCGTCATCATCGTGCCGGTCGCGGTGTGGGCGGCCAGCGTCTCGAACCCCAGGTCGGCGAATTGCAGGATCTTGTAGTCCAGCGTGAACGCGCCGACGAAGACGCCGACGTCCTGCCCGGCCAGCTCGGCCGGCTTCTGCCCGCCGTCCTCCAGCGCCTCCCAGGCCACCTCCAGCAACTTGCGCTGCTGCGGGTCCATGTGCGCGGCCTCGCGGGGGCTGATGCCGAAGAACGCCGGGTCGAATTCGTCAAAACCGTCGATGTAACCCCCGCGCCCGCCGACCAGTCGGCCGGGCTTGGTCTTGTCCCGGCTGGCGAGGGTCGCGATGTCATACCGGCTTCCGGGCGTCGCGGTGATGCAGTCCCTGCCGTCGATCAGGTTCTGCCAGAACGTCCGGTGGTCCGAGGCGCCGCCGGGCAGGCGGCAGCCGATTCCGATGATCGCGATCTTGTCGCGGGTGGCGACCTTGCATAGGTCCGACATGGCCGAATCCTTGAGTTGTCGTGGCACGGCGGCGCGTGTGGCAAAGGCAGGACGATGGCCCGACCGCGGCCGGCTCCGGCCGCGGTCAGGCAGAGGTTCGTACAGGGAGGTGCGTCGTCAGTTCACGGGACGTCGCCACGACCGGAGCTGGCTGGCGAAGACGGCCTCGGTCCTCGGGAAGGACGCGGGGTCCTTGAGACCCACGGCGAGTGGCTTCCGGTCGGGATACCAGGTGTAACTGCCGAATATTCGGTCCCAGACAGCCAGTTCCGAGCCGTAGTGACCGGCCTCGGAGAGATCCGTGCTGTGGTGCAGACGATGCTGTTCCGGGCTGGCGAACACGTAGTTGAGCCAGCCGATACGGACGTCGATGTTCGCATGGATGAAATAGCCCTGGGTGATGACGAAGAGGCCGGTCGCGAACACGGATTCCTGGGAGAACCCGAACAGGCTCAGCGACAACTGCACGCTGCTCTGCGCCAGTAGGACGTCCAGGACGTGGTTGACGCCGTTGTTGGCGACGTTGACCTTCTCCGGCACATGGTGGATGCCGTGCAGCCGCCACAGCCAGCGGTTGGTGTGACCCAACCGGTGCACCAGATAGCTGGCCAGCGACCCCACCAGCAGCGCCAGTGGGATCTCGGCTGCCAGGGGCAGCTTCGGCTTGGCCGGGGACAGGACGGCGACGAGTGCGGCGACCAGCATCTGCGCGATGACGCTGCCCGAGGTGGTCAGCACGAAGTAGACGCCGTACCAGCCCCATTCGCGGCGGTCCGGGTGCCAGGTGCGGTCGTAGGGGATCACTCGCTCCATGATCATCAGATAGGCGATGACTCCGAACTGGAAGGCGGAGGTCGCCAGTCCGGGATTCAGGTGGAAGCGCAGTACCACGACGGCCACGACGACCATCAGCACCAGCAGCACGGGATAGGCCGTGCGACGAATCCACATGGGTGCCCCTCCCCTCCCTGAGACCCCGTGTCCCTCGCTTCGTACCTGCCCCCCGTGGCAGTGTGTAATCATGCGACAACTAAGAGTGATTGTATGACATTTGCAGAGTCCAGGGTTACCCAGGGGTGAAAGGTTGAACGGAAGATCGAACTCCGGATGGGTGGCCGCTCTGAGTGACCGGCTCGGGCGACCGGCCTGGGCGACGGGTCCGGGCGACCGGCCCGGGCGGGCCCCACGGACCACCGTGACGCTCGCCTCGCCGCCACCGGCACGGAACGGCCGTCCGGGCCCAGCGGCCGACGGAGGCGCCGGTCCGGCCCGGCCGCCAGGACCGCCGCGGGGTGCGCCGCGGGTGCCGACGGATCAGGATGGTGGGAGAGAAGCCGTACGGCAGCAGTACCGTCGTGCCTCCGGCAGGGCCGCGGTGGGCGCCGGGCGGGCCGTGGGCCGCCCACGCGCACCGGGCCGCGTACCCGGTGGAACCTCGCCGCTGTCGCCGTCCCCGACCGAAGGACATTCCATGACCGCATCCGCCGCCTCCCGCCCCGCCGAGGCTTCCGGCACCTTCTCCCTCGGCGGTGACCTGCCCGTCCGTCGCATCGGATACGGAGCCATGCAGCTGACCGGCCCCGGCGTATGGGGACCGCCCGCGGATCCCGACGAAGCCGTGCGCGTGTTGCGGCGTGCCGTCGAGTTGGGTGTGAACCTCATCGACACCGCGGACTCCTACGGCCCCTTCGTCAGCGAGCAGTTGATCCACAAGGCGCTCCATCCGTATCCGGACGATCTCGTCATCGCCACCAAGGCCGGCCTGAGCCGCGCCGGTCCGGACGACTGGCGCCCGCTCGGCCGCCCCGAATACCTGCGCCAGCAGTGCGAGCTGAGCCTGCGCCATCTCGGTCTGGACCGCATTGACCTCTTCCAACTGCACCGCATCGACCCCAAGGTGCCGCCGGCCGACCAACTCGGCGAACTGGTCCTCCTCCAGCGGGAGGGCAAGATCCGGCACATCGGCGTGTCCGAGGTCACCGTCGAGCAGATCGGTCAGGCACGTCGGATCGCGGACATCGTGTCCGTGCAGAACCTGTACAACCTCGCCAACCGCGCTGCCGAGGACGTACTGGACCACTGCGAGCAGGAGAACCTGGCCTTCATCCCATGGTTCCCCATGGCCACGGGCGAACTCGCCCGCCTGGGCGGTCCGCTGGACGACGCGGCCAGAAAACACCACGCGAGTCCGTCGCAGCTCGCGCTCGCCTGGTTGCTGCGCCGTTCCCCGGTGATGCTCCCCATCCCCGGCACGTCGAGCGTCGCCCATCTCGAACAGAACGTCGCGGCCGCCGAAGTCACCCTCACCGACGAGGAGTTCTCCGCGCTGGCCGACAGCATCAACGCCTGACCGGTCCGCAGCTGCCCTCGCCCGACCCGTGCACCCGTGCCTCGCACCCAACGCGAACCCGGCCGCGCCCCGTTGAGGACCGGGTCACGGTCGCGAACGCCGCGCGTCCTCAGGTGGGACCACACCACAAGAAGGGGTGGTCGCACTGGTGACGCGCGGCGACGGTGAGACGGCCGACCCTCGGTCAGGTCAGTTGGCGGGCAGGACCTTCCAGGAGCCGGTGTCCGTCCCGCGGTCCGTGTAGTGGCTGGTGGACACGTCGTACTTGGCGCCCTGCCGGCTGGAGTGGCCGTTGGTGTCGAGGAAGCCGCCGTTGGCGGATCCGTAGTCGTTCAGCAGGTGCACGATGTCGTCCGTGCGGATGTTGCCGTCCGTGGGTGAGGACGTCCTGCCGAAGATGTGCCACTTCCCCGTGCCGGGGCCGCGGTCCTTGGTGACGGTCGTGGACACCTCGTACTTGGCACCCTGACGGGTGGAGTGTCCGTTGGTGTCCAGGTAGGTGCCGCTGCCGTACTGGTTGATGAGGTAGATGACGTCGCCGCTGGTGACGCGGGTGCCGTCGGCCTTGCCGGTGGCGGAGACGATCTTCCAGACCGAGGTCGCGGGGCCGCGGCTGTTGGGGGTCTGGTTGGTGCTCACATCGTAGGTGGCGCCCTGCTGGCTGGAGTGTCCGTTGGTGTCCAGGTAGCCGCCGTCGCCTCCGTACTGGTTCTGCAGCAGGATGTCGCTGCCGTAGGTCAGTTCGCCGACGGCGGCGGCACCGGCGGCCGTCGACGGAGCGGCCAACGAGGCCGCCGCGGCAAAGGCCGCTGCCGCGGCGCACGCCGCCAGACGCTGCTTCATGGTGTGGAACACGCACCCTCCATGTCGCTCTGTGTACGCGATCGGTTGCACAGCGGTGAGTGTGTCGCGGCGCTGGAGCGGCTGCGTCCGGCTTGCGCTTTCTGTCGCGCCAAACCCTCCTATGTGGGGAAGTTCCCCGGCTCTCGTGTGATCAGGTCGTCGCGGAGGACGTCGAACACGGGCAGGTCGGCTGCGCGGCGACCGTCGGCGCGGTGACCGGTGGCGCGGTGACTGGTGGTGCGGCGACCAGCGGGGTTCCGGCTCACGGGTAACGCCGGAGTGCGCACGTGGCGGAGGATGTCGAGAAGGGCCTCTCAGTCGATACAGAACTCGTTGCCCTCGATGTCCAGCATCGGGATACACGAATCATTGCCGTCATACAGCGTGCGCACGTGCACCGCACCGAGCGGGACCAGTCGTGCGCATTCGGCCTCAAGTGCGGCGAGGCGCTCTTCACCCACGAGTCCGGTGCCGACCCGCACATCAAGATGCACCCGGTTCTTGGCGGCCTTCCCCTCGGGGACCCGCTGGAAGTACAGCCGCGGGCCCACATCTGAGGGATCGACGCAGGCGAACCAGGAATCCCGCTGCTCAGGTGGCTGCGAGCGCTTGAAATCGTCCCAAGTGGCAAACCCCGCCGGTGGCGGCGGTGTCACGTACCCCAGCACCTCGCACCAGAAACGAGCGAGCCGCTCAGGTTCTGCGCAGTCGAAGGTGACTTGGAACTTCTTGATCGGCGTCATCGGGTAACTGTACGGGCGTGTGCCGGCACTGAGACTCCGGACGCCATTTTCGTGCGGATCGAGGTCTGGCGTGGCGTGAGTTGGTGACGGGCGGTGGGTGTCCGCGACCGGGAGCGGAACCACCCTGCCTCCGGCGCGGGGCAGGGCGGACGGGGCACTACCGGTCGTGCAGGATCTCGGGCCGGGCGACGGGCACGATGGTGATCAAGTCGTCGAGGCCCTTGAAGTCGTCGGGGCTGGTGGTGAAGAGGGGGAGTCCCTCGGCGGCCGCGACGGCGGCGATCATCAGGTCGGCCGCACGGTGACGGGGCCTGCGGCCTGCGGAGACGACGGCGGCGCAGATTCTGCCGTAGCTGCGGGCCGCCTCCACGTCGAAGGGGATGGGGTCGAATTCGTTTTCGGCGCGCTGGAGGACGTCCGTGCGGCGGGCCCGCTCGGCGTGTTCGTCGTAGTCGCGCAGCTCGCCGCCGCGCACCTGGTGGGGGCCCGCGGAGAGTTCCGCGAGGGTGATGGCGCTGATGGCCATCTCGGCAGGCAGCTCGCCGGCGTCGATCCACTTGCGCAGGATCATGATGTTGGTGTCGAGCAGTCCTTGCTCGTGCTCAACGGGCACACGGGTCGTCCAACTCCTGCTCGACGACGGCGTCCTGGTCGTCGCGGAAGGCGTCCAGCGAGATGTCGGGGGCCGTACGGGACATGGCTGCGAACTCGGCACGAGGAACGAAGCGGCGACGGCGGCGGAGCGGGATCAGCTCGCCGATGCGATGCCCGTCGCGGGTGACGGTGAACGCCTGTCCTCCCTGGACGGCGTCCATGATCTCTTTGGAGCGGGTGCGCAGATCGCGCTGAGTGATCTCCGGCTGCGCTGTCCTGCTGTCCGCGATAGCGAAGGTGTGCTACTCGGTGCTACACCGTTACCCGCGATGGTGGACAGGTGAAGGCGCCTGCTCGTAGAGCGATGTGCGTCTGGACATGAAAGAACCCCTCACCCGTTTCCGCAGGTAAGAGGCTATGTGCGCCCCCGGCAGGCTCCTCGCCCTCCGCCAAGCCGGCCAGTACGGTCAGCAGCGCCACGCGGTAGGTGACGCTTGCAGCGGTGCCGGCCACGGTGGACGTGACGCGGACGAGGCTCTTTGTGACAGCGGCTGCGGCCACCCGGTTGCCGACCGCGGTGAGCTGCGTGATCCCGCTGCCGGGGATCGCGGTCCAGGTGACGCCGTCCGCGGACTCCTCCAGCGAGGCATCCAGCGTCGGGCCCGTGCCGGATGCTGCGGTGCAGTGCACGGTGAGCAGTACGTCCGTGGCCTGGCCGGCGTTGGCGAGCTGGCCGGAGGTGTAGGTGCCCGCGCTGCGGGCGGCAGACGGCAGTACGCCGTCGCCGTGAACGGGCCGAAGTCCCATGCCGGGTCTCCTTCAGGGCGCCAAGGGTGTGGTCTAACCAGGCGCGACGGGCAACGAGGCATCTCGCCCGCTCGGTTCGTCCAGCAGCTTCGTGATTCGTACGGCCGTAGGAGTGATCAAAGTTTGAATGACGTTACGGTCTGATCCTTTTTGTGCATCGTTCTCCAGGTGTCTGCCCGATCTGGGGCGGAGCAGCGGAGGAGAACATATGAGGAACTTTCAGAAGATTGCGGCGGTGGCCGCAGCCACCTGCGGAATCCTCTTCGCCGGCATCGGCGAGGCCAGCGCTGACACCGGTAACGGGGGGGACAACATCCCCGTGCTCAGCAACATCAACACGCTCAACTGGGACGATTCGCCCTTCTGCGGAATTCAGGTCAAGACCGAGGACAGCGAGCAGGAGACGTCCTGTCCGGTAGTGCACAACGAGGGCAGCTCTAACAGCCCGGTCTACATCGTCACCTTCGGAGATTGATCTTTCATAGCGGTCCGGCGGTTCGCCCGCCGGACCGCTTTGCCTGTCGGGGCGTTGGCAGGCAGGTCAGTGATCCGGCTGTCGTGCCGGGTGGGCACCGAGGGCCTGTACGGAGTCGTGATCAGCGACTTGGCTGAAGGCTGCGTGACCAGGCTGCGAACCGGAAGAAGAACGAGTGCGGCCTGGACCACTACCAGGTCCGCCGCTATGACGCCTGGTACCGGCACATCACCCTGTCCATGGCCGCACTCGCCGCACTGACCACCATCCGCGCCCAGGAACGGTCAAAAGGAGCAGCAATCTTGGACAAACCCACCTGATACCCGTGTCCGTCGCGGAGATCCGCCGCCTGATCGGACTGCTCCTGCACCCACAACACCTCACCCCGACCCACCATCTGCGCTGGTCATGCTGGAGGCGGCCAAGTCAGACCCGAGCCCGCCACAGCCACTACAAACGCCGAGGTCATACCCCATAACTGTGATTGCAGTACTAAGCGAACGTCGGGGTGGCCAGGCCGGTCCCGGAGACCTTCTGCATGCCGCCGGCGTAGCGGCCGAAGGTGTAGGCGAAGTAGCTGTAGGCGACCAGCAGCACGCCCAGCGAGGCCACGGCGGGCTGCTCGGCGCGGATGAACAGCGGCGCGTCCGGGTCCTCCCACAGGTGGCACTCGGAGGCCGGGACGACGTACAGCTCGTCCTCGTTGGTTCCCGTGCCCAGGTTGGTGGCGATGGTGTTGTCGACGATGACTTCCAGGCCGCAAGGCAGCACACCACGCGGGCCGGAGTTGTAGCTGCTGCCCGCGTTCGCGACACCGGCGATGCCCCCCTCGGCCGGCAGGTTCGTCCAGTTGATCATCGGCCAGGTCGCGGACATCTGGCTGGACAGCCAGTACCAGCGCCGCGAGTGCATCACCGCGTGCGTCGGCCGTCCCATCGCGAGCAGGTTGGACTTCACGCCCGAAGCGCCGGCCAGGATCCGCGGGTACAGCTTGGCGCCGCTCGGCGCGGTGTCGGTGTTCGCCTGCGCCACGTTGGTCAGGCCGGTGGTCGCCTGGGTGAGCAGGGTGGAGTCCGGCACGGTGGCGACCCGCGCTCGCCCTGTACGCGCTCGGCTGCTGGGCCGTCGTCTGGGGGTGTGAGCGATGAGCGCCCGTCGCACCGGCACGATCCGCCGCGTGATCCCGTCCGCCGACGGGGCGGGCTCCTCGTCGGCCTCCGGCCGATCCGTCTCGCAGATCACGCAGACGTCCCGGGTGTTCTCCTTGCTGCACACCGGGCACTTCCACGGCGCCCCGATCCGCAGCTCGGCCTCCAACTCCGCGACCCGGGCCCGCAGCGCGTCGGCCTCGCGCCTCACAGAGCGCGTCTCGTTCTCCGCCAGGAGCCGCGCCTGATCCGACGCCTGCAGCTCCGCAAGCAGCCGTTCGTTCGTCTGGAACACCGCGTTGCGCTGGTCGCGGAAGGCGTCACGGGACTTGCGCAGCCGCTTGTGCTCGGCCGCAGTCCGCCGGAGCCACGACACCAGCGGCACGATCGAGCTGCTGTCCCAACCGGCCTGCCAGGCCACGATCCGCCGGTCATACGCGCCCAGTTCCACCCCGGCCGCGGTCAACGCGTCGGTGATCAGCTGCTGAGCGGTGTCCTTGTTGATGTACCGCGCGCGGGGTTCGGTCTCGAACGGGCCCTTGGGGATCACGATGTCGCTCATGCCGCACCACCGACCGGGCGCAGATCCGTGCCGAAGATGTCTTGCAGCTCCGCACGGGTCGACATCACCAGCCGCGGGCACGCCGCCACCTCAACGCCGTCGATCACGTACAGCGCGGCCCCGCCCCGGGTGTGCTCGGTGACGCGCCACACAGTGCCGTCCGGGGACACCAAGTCACCCGGGGTGCTGGGCTGTTTCTGTTCTGCGATGATCGGAGCCACGGGGCTCCTCCTTTCAACGGTTGGTAGGGGCGCCGAGTCGTGGGGTCGCCGGCCGGGAAGTCGGACGGCCCTTCGGCGCGTTCAGGGGGCTGGCTCAGGCGACGGCCGAGTTGGCGTCGGAGTCGCCCAGCAGCTGGGCGACGCGCGCGGCCTTGTCCTGCTTGGCCAGCTCGCTGCGGATGCGGCGGGCCTGCGCCGAGCGGCGGGCCATCTCCGTGTAGTGCGCCTTCTTCAGGGCCTCAGCGGCGGCGGCGATCTGCTTGTCCGTGCCGTTGGGGTGCAGCGTGCGGGCCTGCTCCACGAACCGGTCGTGGTGCGACCGTCGGCGGGCGGGCGCGGTCCGCGCTGACCGGTCCGCCGTGCTCGCCCAGCTCCTGTACGAGGCGATGCGGTTCTGCATCGAGCGCTCGTTGGTGTTCAACGGGTCCTCCTTTGTCATCCACATCTACATCCACATCCACGGACGTGGATGGAGCGGCCATGAAAAGAGCCTCGCGGTGGACGCCGACTGCCCGTGCGATCAGGGTCGCCGTTTGCTCGGCGGCGGATGGATATCGACCGTGCAGCAGGTTGTCCACGCGGCTCTTGGGAATGCCGGAGATCTCGGCCAGGTGTCGGACGCTGAGCGGCCCTCCGGGTGCGCGCTTCATGAGCTTGCGCGGTAGGTCGCTGTCGGTCAGGTGCAGGCGTTCGTCTCTCACGGGCTTCTCCGTTCATCCACGTCCGTGGATATGGATACATGAGCACACCGTTCGAACGTTGTCCATGGGTGGGTGTCCGGTCCCGCCGCAGGCGAGGCGGTCCCGCTCAACCCGAGGCATCTGCTCGAACCGCCTCAGCCTGAGCGAGACGCCACAGGTCGGCGGTGGTATACGGCCGACGATCCGCGGCCGGGCCCTCGTGGCTGGACAGCACTCCGTTCCAGCACGGGCAAAGATCAGCCCGCACCGAAGCGTGGGCGTATCACTCGCCGTCGGTGACTACCGGGACCTCATCCTCCCGAATGATGAGGTGCTCCTCGCCTTCGATCGTGATTTCCGTGCCTGCGTACCGGCCAGACGGAGTCTCCTCCCTTGCGGACTCCGTCTCGTCGCCGCCGTCGTCCTCAGCCATGCCTCCTCCTTCCGATCGACACGGTGTCGACCTGCGTCAATCCTGCCATGACTCACCGTCATCGAACCGTTGCTCTCGGTGGATCGGGGAGACGGGGCCAGATCGACCGAGACGGGACGCGTGCGCCTCACTTTGAACGGGACGGGCGCCCCCAGGACGCCCCGCGCAGAGTGAGGCACCGCAGGTCGGAGCGTCGCCGCGCCTCGGATATAGCGGGACCGGACAGCGGGGGTCGCCAAGATTCGGCCAAGGGGGACGAGCGGCGTACCATCCACATCCGTATTCGTGGACAATGTTGCGCGTCACTCGGAGGGATGTACGGGCTGACCTGCGACTTCGGTACTCCATGCGGCGGGTGTTCTGGGACGCCTGTGCGGAAAGAGGCGCCTGATGGCTCAGCGGCGGGATGCATTGACCGAGTTGGTGCAGCAGCATGTCGGCACTCATACGGGCCCGAACAAGATGAGCGTGGCGGCGTTCGTCAAAGTTGCCGTCGATCCTGACAGTGGTTATCGGCCAAGCAACGGCCTCGTCGGAAAGATCGTCCGCGGTCAGAGTTATGGCGTCGACCCCCGTCTGATCGGTGCCCTCGCGGCCGGCCTCCGTCTGCCGAGGGAGATCGTGGCCGCCGCCGCCCATCTTCAGCTCATTGGTTACGAGGATTCCGAGCTTCAAGCTGGCGCCCCAGCCAGGCTCCTGCGTCGTCTGGACGCCGAGCCGGGGGCCCCTGAGCGGGCAGTGGCTGAGAAGTGGCAGTCCGAAACCGGCCAGTAACCTTAGTTTAATCGTCACATTTCCTCCATGGTCCCCACACCCTTCACCTACTTGCTGCGTGAATATGACTACGCGGCGTAGCGTGGTCATCGCCTAGCGCAGATCGAACGCGTGTGCGAACGGGTGTGTTCCTGGGGCCCAGGCACGCGGGATAGGGGGTCATGTGACAGTGCATCTCGAACGCCGAACGCTGACCAGCGGCGTACCCGTCATGCACCTCGTTCAGGGGGACCAGGTCAGAGCTGCCTACGACCCCGACCGGATAGAAGAAGCCGCCGCGCTCGCCTGGTTGTGCATCAGCATCCCCAGACTCGTACGCGACAGCTTCGAGGTGGCGTACGCCACCGTGTGACGACTACGGGCGGTGAACAGGAGGTAGTGCCCGGACGGCCGCCGAGACTTTGCCCGGACCCTCCTCCACTCCCTACAGTCGGTCCCCCGGAGACAGGTTCCGGTGTGCCGGCCGGGCGCGCTCGATGCCGGCGGAGGCGGCGTAACGAGACAGCAGCTGCCGTGAGCGCCACCCAGTGATGCGCATCAGGTCGTCCTCATTGCCGCCGTTCGCCTTCCATAGGTGCGCGAACGTGTGACGGAACTGATGCGGGTGGATCGGGTCGATCCCGGCCTCGGAGCATCGCCGCTTGAGCATCGTCCCGACTCCCCTGATGGTGAGCCGGTGACCCTTCTGCCCGCGGTCGCCCCACCACAGCCGCATGTCCTCTTCCAGTGGCCGACCCTTGTGCTTTGCCGCGGCCCGCAGGTAGCGGTCCAGGGCGGTCGCACACGTCCGGCTGAACGGCACCGACCTCCACTTGTCGCCCTTGCCGAGGACGTGCAGCACCATCATGTCGAGGTCCAGATCCCCGATTTTGCGTTCGGTCACCTCTGACAGGCGTACGCCCGTATCCAGGAACAGCATCAGGATTGCCGTGTCGCGCCGGTCGGCGTACGTCTTCCCCTTGCACGTCTTGAACAGGCTCACAAGGCTGTCCTCGGGGATGACGGGTACCTCCTTCTCGGTGACCGTGGGCGGCTTCATGGTCCGCATGGGGGAGCGGTCGATCTCCTCCTCGTCGAGCAGCCAGTTGCAGAACGTCTTCAGTGCTCGGAAGTGCTGGTGCGCGTTCGCCGGGCTCGTCCGTCTGATGGTGTCCGCGATGTACGCCTGGACGTGCTCCCGGTGGATCTCGTCCAGGTCGGCCGGCGCGGGGCGGCCGGGGGTCCCGTCCTCGTCGGCGGTCGGCTGGTAGCCGCCCTCCTTGTCAAGTAGGAACCGTCCGGACGAGTTGACAGCGTGTCCGTAGATTCGGATGGTGTTGTCGGATTTGTTCTCAGACCTGAGGGCGGCGGCCATGAGGCAGCTATGGGCCCGGTGTTGTACCGCTCATCTGCCATGGACTCACGATGTTATACACGATCGTGGATGGTCGCGGCGCTTGGCCCGGGAGCGATGTGCATTGCGCCAGAAACGAAAATGACCAGCGTTTCCGCTGGTCATCGGGTGTGTGCGCCCCCGGCAGGACTCGAACCTGCGGCCAAGCGCTTAGAAGGCGCCTGCTCTATCCACTGAGCTACGGGGGCCGGGTGTGGTGGCCTCGTTCGTGGTGCCCGGGTGTGGGCTGATCCGTGACGTTGCCGGGGACAAGGATAGGGCTCCCGGATCCGTGTCCCTGTTGCTTCGCCTCCGTGGCTCGATGTGGAGGTTCGGTGAAGCGGTCCTGATAATCGCAGGCAGGTACGAATCGTGCATCGCTTTTGGTGCGTCACGGCCCGGGTGTTGTGTACTCGTTATGCCTGGACTGCGCCCGCGTCCCAGTCGTCCCTTCCGCCCGATGTGCTCCGTCGGCACGCAGACAACTCCATATGCTTCAGAATTACCCCAGAATTGGGCATTCTTCGCATGTGGTGACCTTGGACGTACGGCCTCAGCTGCTCGACACACTTTCCGCCCTGCGCGACCGTGTCGCCGCCGCACGCTTTCCGCTGCCCCTGGCGGGGGCCCCACGCGCGCGTGCCAACCGCGACGAACTGCTCGCCCAGCTGGACGACTACCTGGTGCCCCGCCTCAGAAGCCCCGAAGCGCCGCTGCTGGCCGTCGTGGGCGGCTCCACCGGGGCGGGCAAGTCGACGCTGGTCAACTCTCTCGTCGGTCGGCGGGTCAGCGAGGCGGGCGTGCTGCGGCCGACCACCAGGACTCCGGTGCTGGTGTGCCATCCGGAGGATCATCACTGGTTCAGTGGGATGAGGGTGCTGCCCGATCTCACGCGCGTATGGGTGCCCCAGCAGGACCCGGCGGACGATCTGCTGCTCCCCGGTGAGGACCCCGCGCGCGTGCTGCGGATCGAGACCGCGGACAGCCTCCCGCGCGGGCTCACCCTGCTCGACGCGCCCGACGTCGACTCCCTGGTCGCGGACAACCGTGTCCTCGCCGCCGCGCTGATCTGTGCGGCCGACGTCTGGATCATGGTCACCACGGCCGCCCGGTACGCCGATGCCGTGCCCTGGCACCTGCTGCGCACCGCCAAGGAGTACGACGCGACCCTGGTGACCGTCCTCGACCGGGTGCCCCACCAGGTCGTCTCCGAGGTCTCCCGGCAGTACGGCGCCCTGCTCACCAAGGCCGGCCTCGGTCAGGTGCCCCGCTTCACGGTCCCCGAGCTGCCCGAGTCCGCCTGGGGCGGCGGTCTGCTGCCCGCCACCGCGGTGGCCCCGCTGCGGAACTGGCTCGTGCACCAGGCACAGGACCCCGGAGCCCGGCAGCACATCATGGCGCGTACGGCGTACGGCATCCTCGACTCGCTCAAGACACGGATGCCCGAGCTGGCCGGCGCCGCCGCCGCCCAGCACGCGGCGGCGCTGCGGCTGATCGCCGCGGTCGACGGGGCGTACGACAGCGAGCACACGCGCGTGCGTGGCCGGCTGAACTCCGGGGCCGTACTGGCCGGGGACGCGCTGAAGCGCTGGCGCGCCTTCCCCCTCGACTGCACCGCCGGTGAACTGCTCGATGCGCTGGTGGGCAGCCTGGCCGCGCTGTTGCTGTGCGCCGTCACCGCCGCCGACGAGCGCGTCGATGCGGCCTGGCGGCGGGAGCCGGCCGCGGGCGCTCCGGGGCTCGCGGAACGCGATCCCTCGCTGGAGAGCGCCGAACACCGGATCGGCCTCGCCGCGCGGCGATGGCGGCGGGAGATCGAGGAATACGCCGAGGAGGCGGTGCGCGAGCTGGACCGGAGCATCGCGCCCGACGCGGAGACCGTCGCCGCCCTGACCGCCACCGTCGTACTCGGCGGCCGCCGGGCCCGGTCCGCGGGTGAGGGCCTGGGCGAACGCCTCGGCGCGCACCGCGCGGCACGGCTGCGCGAACGCGCCGGACTCCTGCTCGTCGAGCATCTGGACCGGGTCATGCACAGCGAACGCGAGCGCCGCCTCGCGCCGCTCGACGCCCTCGACGTCCAGCCCGAGCCCCAGGCCGAACTCATCGCCGCCCTGTCCGTACTGCAGAAGGAGAGGTGACCGGTGACCGCCGTCACTGACCAGGACCACACGGAGCACGCCGATCACACCGGGGACATGGTTTCCCGGGAGGCCGCTTCGCGTACCGAGCAGCGCGAGAGCGCCCTTCCCGCAGAGCCCGGGAACGCTCTCCGCGGAGGGGACGGTCGCGAGAACGGCCTCCCCGGAGAGGGGAAGGGGAACGAGACGCGGCGCGAACAGGTGCAGGAGCGTGAAGCGGTGCCGGAGCCGGAGCCGACTCAGAGGCAGGGGCAGGGACAGCCGGTGTCGGCGGACATGCGGCAATCGGGGGAAGAACCCGTACCCGTACCCGTACGCGGGCCAGGGCAGCAGCAGGAGCACATTCGGGGACGGGACGGCGGCGCCGATGCCCCGCACGCGCGCGTGCGGGGCGAGAACGCGGAGCAGGCGCGGCTGCGGGACGAGCAGGCGGGCCACGCGCGCGTGAAGGACGACAAGGCCGCCGCGGACTCCGCGGAGACCTGGGACGACGGGCTCATCGCCCGGCGCGTGGCCGTGACCGCCGACGGCGAGCAGCCCTCCCTGGTCGAACCCCGCGCATCGGCCGCACAGGTCCCGGTCCCGCTGGCGTACGACGGCCCGCTGCGGTCGCGCCTGGACGCCCTGCGGGAACTGGTCGGGCTCTCCCGTACCCGGCTCGACAGCTCCACGCTCGCCGAGGCGGGCCGGGTCCTCGACGAGGCGGCGGCGCGGCGCAAACTCTCCGGTCAGCACACCGTCGTCGCCATCGCGGGTGCCACCGGCAGCGGCAAGTCCCAGCTGTTCAACACCCTCGCCGGGGTGGCCATCTCGGAGACCGGGGTACGGCGGCCGACCACCGCCGCGCCCATCGCGTGCAGCTGGAGCGACGGCGCGGCGAGCCTCATCGACCGGCTGGGCATCCCCGGACGGCTGCGCCGACGGCCGCTGCAGAGCCCGGAGGCCGAGGCACAACTGCGCGGGCTCGTCCTGATCGACCTGCCCGACCACGACTCGGCGGCCGTGCAGCACCGCCGGCAGGTGGACCGGATCCTCAAGCTCGTCGATGCCGTGATCTGGGTCGTCGATCCGGAGAAGTACGCCGATGCCGTCCTGCACGAGCGGTACCTGCGGCCCATGGCGGGACACGCGGAGGTGATGTTCGTCGTCCTCAACCAGGTCGACCGGCTCCCCGGAGAGGCCGCCGACCAGGTCCTCGACGATCTGCGGCGGCTGCTGGACGAGGACGGGATCGCCCTGGGCGAGCACGGCGAGCCGGGTGCGGCCGTACTGAGCCTGTCCGCGCTCACCGGGGACGGCGTCGCCGAACTGCGCGAGGTGCTCGGCCAGTTCGTCACCGAACGCGGAGCGGCGGGCCGCCGCATCTCGGCCGACGTGGACGCCGCCGCGGCCCAACTGGGGTCCGTGTACGCCCCGGGGCGGCGCTCCGGGCTGACCGAGGAGGCGCGGGAGGAGTTCTCCGCCCGGCTCGCGGACGCCGTGGGCGCCACCGCGGCGGGGGAGGCCGCCGAACGCGCCTGGCTGCGCAATGCCAACCGGGCCTGCGGAACGCCCTGGCTGAGGCTGTGGCGCTGGTATCAGAAGCGGTGCGATCCGGCCACCGGACGGCTCCTCCTGCGCACGCAGGCGGACGAGGAGGCCACGGCTCGCCAGCGGGTCGAGCAGGCGGTGCGCACGGTCTCCGACCGGGCGGCGGCCGGGCTGCCCGTGCCCTGGGCGCAGGCGGTGCGGGAGGCGGCCGTACGGGGCTCCCAGGGCCTGCCCGAGGCGCTGGACGACCTGGCGGCCCGGGCCGGTCTTTCGCCGGGCAGGCCACCGCGGCCGGGCTGGTGGCCGCTGGCCGTACTCGTCCAGGCCGCCATGACGCTGCTTCAGGTCGTCGGCGGGCTGTGGCTGGTGGGGCAGATCGCCGGGGTCATGGCGCCGAACCTGGGCGTACCGGTGCTGTTGATGGTGGCCGGCATCGTGGGCGGCCCGATCATCGAGTGGAGCTGCCGGATGGCGGCGCGCGGACCCGCACGACGGTACGGGCAGGAGGCGGAACGCCGCTTGTGCGAGGCCGCCGCGGGGTGCGGCCGGGCGAGGGTGCTCGATCCGCTGGCTGCGGAGTTGCTGCGGTACCAGGAGGTTCGGGAGCAGTACGGGAGGGTCACACGGGCCGCGGCGGGGGTGGTGGGGTAGGGCCCGAGCGGCGGCCCCGAGCGGCGGCCCCGAGCGGCGGCCGGGCCGGGGAAGGGCGGGGAAGGGAGCCGGGCCGCGGCGGACGGAGGCTGTGGGGAGGCGGGACAGCAGCCTGTGGGTGGAGGGGGTGCGATCACCCGTCCGGGTGAGGGAGTTTTCCACAGGCGTCCGGCGGTCCACAGCGCTCAGCGGGATCGGCCCGGTGGAGGCAGTCTGGTTCCGCGGCGATCGCCACGCATGCCGAACGTCGGCGTCGATGCCGGCGCGACGGGTGGGGGCACCCCCTGCTCGGAGAGCTTGTTGGAGCGTGGCGGACGCGGCGACCGCAGCCGTACGGGACGGACCCGTACACATATCCGCCCGGCGTGAGCGACCGGGCCGGGGAGGGGTGTTCACGATGAACGAGACGATGGTGCACGTGGTGGGCAACGTGGCGACGCAGCCGGTGTACCGGGAGGCGGCCGCGGGCCCGTCGGCGCGTTTCCGGCTGGCGGTGACCTCACGCTACTGGGACCGGGAGAAGAACGCCTGGGCGGACGGGCACACCAACTTCTTCACTGTGTGGGCCAACCGCCAGCTCGCCACCAACACGGCGGCCTCGCTGAACGTGGGGGACCCGGTCCTCGTGCAGGGCAGGCTGAAGGTGCGCACGGACGCGCGCGACGGACAGCAGAGCAGGGTCTCCGCGGACGTCGACGCGGTGGCGATCGGCCACGACCTGGCTCGTGGTACCTCCGCCTTCCGGCGCGTGGGCAAACCGGAGGGGGCGGCGCCGCAACGGCCGGAACCCCACTGGGAGACCCCGGAGGGCGACTCCCCGGCCGCACCCGCCCAACGGCCACCGGAGCCCGCAACAGTGACATGACGTCAGCCGGACTCCGCGGCGCGGTCGAACGCCTCGTCAGCGCTGTGCAAGAGCTGTGCAAGCGCTGCGTGAGCGCCGCGCCCGTGGTGCATCAGCGATGCCTCACCGCCGCCTCAGTGGTGCGTCACCGCTGCCTCAGTGGTGCGTCAGCGAAGGAGAATCCCCGAACAACTCAGTGGATTTGTCGATAAGCCCTGCTCGCGCCGGGGCCTGGCGATAACGATTCCGAGTCGGATCCGCCATCCGACGATCTGACCGGCGAGCCGGGTTGCGACTGATCCCTAGGATGCCGGGCGTAGCCCCCGGGGGGGCTGCTGATTTTGTCGGTGGGACCACACACCCCCACGTCAACGGGTCCTGCTGGAAAGGGAATTCTGTGCTTGTTGCGTTCTCTCGGTTCTGTGGTACTTCCGCGCCGTCGGTGCGGCGGAGAGGCGTGTCCCGCCTCGCCGCCGCGACGTGGGTGACCGGACTCGTGGCCGTCGGCCTGCTCTCGGCCGCCGGGGTGGCCGCCGCCGACACGGAAGCGCAGGCCCAGGGCGGGGCGATCGCCACGCTGGGTGGTCTGAAGACGTACGGAGATGCCGTCATCCACGGGGACGGCGGTGACCTGAAGGTGGCCGCGGGCCTGTTCGAGATGTCCGTCGACGGCGGCGGCATGCTGCAGACCTACTGCATAGACATGCACAACCCCACCCAGAAGGACGCCAGGTACCAGGAGACGTCCTGGAGCGGCACCTCGCTCGGCGCCAACAGGGACGCCGGCAAGATCCGTTGGATCCTGCAGAACTCCTACCCGCAGGTCAACGACCTCGCCGCGCTCGCTGAGCGGGCGGGCGTCAGCGGCCTCACCGAGCAGGACGCGGCGGCCGGCACGCAGGTGGCCATCTGGCGCCACTCGGACGGCGCGGACGTCGACGCGGTCGGCTCGCGGGCCGAGAAGCTCGCCGACTACCTGGAGAAGAACGCCCGGGACGTGGCGGAGCCCCAGGCATCGCTGACGCTGGACCCGCCCGCGGTCTCCGGGCACACCGGTGACCGGCTCGGACCGGTGACGGTGCACACCAACGCGCGTGGTGTCACCGTGATTCCCCCGGCGGACGCCGCCACCAGCGGGGTCCGGATCGTCGACGAGAAGGGCAGGACCGTCACGTCGGCGAAGGACGGCAGCCGGCTGTATGTCGACGTCCCCGAGGACACCGGGGCGGGCACCGGAGACGGCGCGGCCACCCCCGCGCCGGGCGGCGCGGCCGGGACGGCCACCTTCACCGTCCAGGCGTCGACCAGTGTGCCGGTCGGCCGTGCCTTCGTCTCCGAGAGCCGCAGCCAGACCCAGATCCTGGCCGGCTCCAGCGAGTCGACGGTCTCCGCGACCGCGAGCGCGGCCTGGGCGGAGGAGGGCCCGATTCCGGCGCTGTCGGCCCACAAGAACTGCGCCGAGGGAAGCCTGGACATCAGCGCGGCGAACACCGGTGACAAGCCCTTCACCTTCGAACTGATGGGAGACGAGCACACCATCCCCGCGGGCACGTCGCGCACCGTGACCATCCCGCTCCAGGAGGACCAGGCATACGACTTCACGATCACCGGGCCGCACGGCTTCTCGCAGCGCTTCACCGGCGTACTCGACTGCCGGACCGAGGGCAGTGAGAGCGGTCCGTCGGCCCAGACCGTGGGCGAGCCCAGCCCGGCCACGGCGGGCGGCACCTCCGGCGGTACGACGAATCTGGCCGCGACCGGCGGCTCCAGCGCGACCCCGGTGATCACGAGCGTGGCCATCGGCCTGGTGGTGATCGGCGGCGCGGTCCTGGTGCTGCTCCGCAAGAAGGAAACGCCGGCGTCCGAATGAGCAACGCCCCCGGTCTTCGTCGTCGGTGAACGGCTCGGCGAGCGGATCGGTGCGCGGCTCGCTGCACGGCTCGGCGAGCTGATCGGCGGACGGCTCCTCGCCGTGGAGCATGGCTACGGTAATTGCAGCGGAGCACGGCTACGGGAAGTGCAGCGTGCCGGCAGGAAGCCGGGCTTGTCCCGGGTCTTGTACGTGCTGGGGCCCTGTACGTGCTGACGCAACGTGCTTCAGCACGCGCAGGCTCCAGCTCTTCGACGAAGTCCCGTGCCCAGCCCGTGTCTGTGTCCGTGTCCGTGATGACTCGGCCCGGTCTGGGTCCGTGACGGCTCGGCCCGGTCCTGACGGCTCGGCCGAGCCCGGCCGCCGGCACGCCCGGGTGCTCACCGGCCTCGGGACACGTCGGTGATCGAGCTTCGGCTCAGGCCCGGCAGTCCGTCAGCCGGCACCGCCGCCGTACCGGATGACGAAACGGTCAAGCCCCCACTGGCGGTCTCTCCGCCAGTAGGGGGCTTGAGCGGCTGGATCGCAGGCCGACTCACTGTCCGTTGAGAGCGGGTCGGCTCACTGTCGGGCCGCGTTGGGGCAGGACAGGATCACGCCCAGGGCTGCTGCCCCCCGTCCTCGTTCGGATCGACCCACCAGCCGTTCTGGCAGACGCGGCCCTCGGGGTCCCTGTCGCCCTCCGCGTACTCCCCGGAGCCGGTCGTCTCACCGTGCGGGCCTCGGCCCCAGCTCGTGTAGTAGTAGCGGCAGCCTGTCTGGGCGGCTTGTGCCGCCGGTACGACGGACAGGGCCACAGCGGTCGTACAGACCGCGAGCAGCGCCGCTCTCACCACTGTGCGCATGACGTCTCTCCTACGCCCGTGAGGCACGCTGGTCCGTGCCTCTGCGATCACCACGATGCCGGGCCGCGCAGGAGGAACCCCCGCGGTCACCGCCCAAACCGCTTGAAGGTGTCGGCCGTCGTACCCCTCCGCTGACGATTGCCGATCCCGGCGCACCCGCGAGGCCCCCCGAGGCCCCCCGAGGCCGATCCGAGGGCGCCCCGAGGCCAACCCGAGGCCGGGACCGTTCGAACGGCGGTCGACGGCGACCGGACGGCGATCGACAGTGACCGGACGGCGTTCGACAGCGACCGGCGGGGACCGGCGGTGGTCGGTGCTGACGGACAAGCCACCGCCGTCAGTCGTGAAAGCGCAGGTCAGAAGGGTTGGGCCAGACGGGTTTCCGCGCAGGGGTGGCGGTACGGCAAGATGGGATGTATCTGCCCACTGCCAGATTTCAAGCTGCCGGACGGTTTCTCTTGGCTGAGTTCATTTACACCATGCGCAAGGCGCGCAAGGCGCACGGCGACAAGGTGATCCTCGACGACGTCACCCAGAGCTTCCTGCCGGGTGCGAAGATCGGCGTCGTCGGCCCGAACGGTGCCGGTAAGTCGACCGTGCTGAAGATCATGGCGGGGTTGGAGCAGCCGTCCAACGGCGACGCGTTCCTCTCGCCCGGCTACACCGTGGGCATCCTGCTCCAGGAGCCCCCGCTGGACGAGACGAAGACGGTCCTGGAGAACGTGCAGGACGGCGTCGCCGAGATCAAGGGCAAGCTCGACCGGTTCAACGAGATCGCCGAGCAGATGGCGACCGACTACTCGGACGCGCTGCTGGAGGAGATGGGCAAGCTCCAGGAGGAGCTGGACCATGCCAACGCCTGGGACCTCGACGCCCAGCTGGAGCAGGCCATGGACGCGCTGGGCTGCCCGCCCGGGGACTGGCCGGTCACCACCCTCTCCGGTGGTGAGAAGCGCCGCGTCGCGCTCTGCAAGCTCCTCCTGGAGGCCCCCGACCTGCTCCTCCTCGACGAGCCCACCAACCACCTCGACGCCGAGTCGGTGAACTGGCTGGAGCAGCACCTGGCCAAGTACGCGGGCACCATCGTGGCCGTCACCCACGACCGGTACTTCCTTGACAACGTGGCCGGCTGGATCTGCGAGGTCGACCGCGGCCGGCTGCACGGCTACGAGGGCAACTACTCCAAGTACCTGGAGACCAAGGCCGCCCGCCTCAAGGTCGAGGGCCAGAAGGACGCCAAGCGGCAGAAGCGCCTCAAGGAGGAGTTGGAGTGGGTCCGCTCCAACGCCAAGGGCCGTCAGGCCAAGTCGAAGGCGCGCCTTGCCCGCTACGAGGAGATGGCCGCCGAGGCCGACAAGATGCGGAAGCTGGACTTCGAGGAGATCCAGATCCCGCCGGGCCCCCGCCTGGGCAACGTGGTCGTCGAGGTCAGCAACCTCGGCAAGGGCTTCGATGAGAAGATCCTCATCGACGACCTCTCCTTCACCCTCCCGCGCAACGGCATCGTCGGCGTCATCGGCCCCAACGGCGCCGGCAAGACCACCCTGTTCAAGATGATCCAGGGTCTGGAGACGCCGGACGCCGGTGACATCAAGGTCGGCGACACCGTCAAGATCTCGTACGTCGACCAGGGCCGCGCCAACATCGACCCGAAGAAGACGCTCTGGGAGGTCGTGTCCGACGGGCTCGACTACATCAACGTCGGGCAGGTCGAGATGCCGTCCCGCGCCTATGTCTCCGCGTTCGGCTTCAAGGGCCCGGACCAGCAGAAGCCGGCCGGGGTCCTCTCCGGCGGCGAGCGCAACCGGCTCAACCTGGCGCTGACCCTCAAGCAGGGCGGCAACCTGCTGCTCCTCGACGAGCCGACCAACGACCTCGACGTCGAGACGCTCTCCAGCCTGGAGAACGCCCTGCTGGAGTTCCCGGGCTGCGCCGTGGTCGTCTCCCACGACCGGTGGTTCCTGGACCGGGTCGCCACGCACATCCTCGCCTACGAGGGTGAGTCGAAGTGGTTCTGGTTCGAGGGCAACTTCGAGTCGTACGAGAAGAACAAGATCGAGCGGCTCGGTGCGGACGCCGCGCGTCCGCACCGTGCCACCTACAAGAAGCTGACCCGGGGCTGATCTTGCGCCACATCTACCGCTGCCCGTTGCGCTGGGCGGACATGGACGCGTACGGCCACGTCAACAACGTGGTCTTCCTCCGCTACCTGGAAGAAGCCCGTATCGACTTCCTGTTCCGCCCGGACAAGGATTTCCGGCAGGGGTCCGTGGTGGCGCGCCACGAGATCGACTACAAGCGGCAGCTCGTCCACCGGCACGAACCGGTGGACATCGAGCTGTGGATCACGGAGGTCAGGGCGGCGTCCTTCACCCTCGCCTACGAGGTGAAGGACGGCGACCGGATCTACGTCCGTGCCTCGACCGTGGTCGTGCCGTACGACTTCGAGACACAGCGCCCGCGCCGGATCACCGCCGAGGAGCGGGAGTTCCTGCGCGGGTACATGGACGACGGCGGCCCGGGGGACGAGGGCGGGACCCGGGACCGGGACGAGGAGGAGGCCGTCGCCGTATGACGGTGCTCCACTTGGCGGACGACGGGGAGGCGGCGGACCTCGCGGCCTTCCTGGCCCGGCTGCTCCACTACGACCGCGGCGCCGTGGTGCGGTTGCAGGCGGCGGGAACGGCCCTCGCGGTGTTCGGCCGGCCGCCGTCCTTCGAGGTGCTGGCGGTGCGTACGGTGCGGCTGGCCAAGCCGTACGAGGACGGGCTGGAGGCCGTCCTCGACGTGACCGTGTCCGCCGGTGAGCTGCTGGAGTCCGTGGACGAGTCGGCGGCTACCGCCGTCGTCCCGGACGCGGTGACCGGGCCGCCCTGGGCGGGTGTGCTGCCGCCGCGCGGCGGCTGGCGCCCGGAGCCGGGCCTGCCGGCGCCGGACGCACTGCGCGCGCTGGTCGCGGGGGCCGTCGCCGAATTCCGTTCCCGTACGCGGGAACTGGCGCCGGAGCGCCGTACCCGGACCGAACTCGACCGGATCGGGCGGGACATCTGGTCCCGGCTGGTCGGCGGGACCAGCCTCCCGGTACGGGCCGTGCACGCGGCGCAGTCCCTCGGCTTCCTGCGGCGCCGGGACGCCGTGGAGGCGGGGCTGTTCTCGTCCGGGGCCTGGCTGCGGCTGCGCACACCGTACGGGTCGGTGGCCGTGCGGCGGGCGGGACTCGGGGCGCTGGACGTCAGCGTGCGCTGACCCGGCCGGGACTTCAGCAGACCTGGCTGGGACCTCAGCCGACTTGGCCGGGACCTCAGCCGACCTCGCCGGGACCCCGGCGGGCCCGGCCCGGACCTCAGCGGTGCTGGCTGTCGTCCGGCCACACGCCGATGTGGTCCGGTTCCAGCTCCAGGGCGACCCGGTCGCGCATGCCCAGGGCCTCCGTGTACTCGGCGGGCAGTTGCAGGCGGCCGGCCCGGTCCAGCATGGCGTACTCGCGGGCCACCACCGTCTCGTGGCCGGTGGTCGCGTCGATCTCGCTGCGGCGCAGGACCTCCGTGGAGGTGCGGCCGTCCCGGATGGCGACCGTGCGGCGGACCTCGGCGGCCACCGCCTGGTCGTGGGTGACGATGACGATGGTGGTGCCGAGGCGTTCGTTCGCGGTGCGGAACGCCTCGAAGACCTGCGCCGCGGTGTGGGAGTCGAGTTCGCCGGTGGGTTCGTCGGCGAGCAGGACCGCGGGTGAGTTGGCGAGGGCCACCGCGATGGCGACGCGCTGCTGCTGGCCGCCGGACATCTGCTGCGGCCGGCGGTCGCGGCAGTCGGCGACCTCCAGCAACTCCAGGAGTTCCAGGGCGCGTTCGGCGCGGACCCGGCGGCGCGAGCGGGTGCCGGACAGGCCCAGCGGGAGAGCGACGTTCTGGGCGGCGGTCAGATAGGGCAGCAGATTGCGGGAGGTCTGCTGCCAGACAAAACCGACGACCTCACGGCGGTAGGCGAGACGGTCCTTGGCGGTCATCGTGAGCAGGTCACGGCCGGCGACCCTGGCCGCTCCCGCGGTGGGGGTGTCCAGACCGGCGAGGATGTTCATCAGCGTGGACTTGCCGCTGCCGGAGGCGCCGACCAGCGCCATCAGCTCTCCCTCGCGGACCAGGAGGTCCAGGCCCTGCAACGCCTGGACCTCGACGCCGTCCGCGGAGAAGATCCGGACCAGACGGTCGCAGGTGATCAGGGCGTCATGGCCGTAGGCCGGGCGGTTGCGGGCCTCGGTGACCCGGTTCGCCAGTTCGCCGAGGGTGGGGTTGGTGGTCATCGGTCCTCCCGCACGGTTGACAGGCCGGTCTGGCTCATCGCGCATCCCCTGCCCGGAGTTCTCGCACCGACCCCCGCCTGCCGGTCCACCACGCCTGCACACCGGCCACCCCGACCGCCGTCACCAGTACGGCGATCGCCGGGACCGCCAGCGACAGCGGGTCCGTGTGCAGCCCGGCCCCGCCGCCCGGTGCCGCGGCCGAGGGGAGGGCGACGGCGGTCAGATCGATGCCGGGGGACAGGAGCCGGATCGCCGCCCAGCCGGTCAGCGCGCCGCCGGCCGCGGCGAGAAGGGCCTGGGGGAGCGATTCGAGGACGAGGAGGCGGCGGGCCTGGGACCGGGTCAGCCCCATGGTGCGCAGGCGCGCGAGGAGCGCGGCGCGTTCGGGCGCGGCGCGCAACAGGGCGAGGAGCAGGGCCAGTACGGCGTACCCGCCGCCGGCCGCCACCGCCGCCGTGTAGACGTGCTCGGCACCCGACTGGAGGGGCGAGTCGGCGTACCGGGCGCGTTCCTGGGCGCGGACGCGCACGCCCGCCGAGGGACCGGCCACCCGGCTCAGCGCCGCCGCGTCCACGTGGTCGCCCGTCACCAGCAGGGCCGTCGGACGGGCCGCCTCGGCGGTGAGCCCCGCGCGGTCCACGACGAGGAAGGAGTCGCTGGTCAGGGCCGGAGTACGGTCCCGTACGACGGTGATCCGGACGCTGACCGTGCTGCCGTCCGCCAGTTGTACCGGGAAGGGCCGCCGAGTGCCGTACGCCTGCGCCACGGACGGCGAGGCCAGGGCGGGCAGCGGGCCGCCGGACGCGGGCCGCCGCACCTGCCCGGCCTCGAAGGCGCCGAGACCCGTACGGGCCGCCAACGCGCCGTACCCGGCGGGGTCCACGCCCACCAGCGGCACCGGGGTCTGCTCCTGCCGTGGTTTCGCGCCGTAGCCGATGCTCAGCGCGGTGACCGAACGCACCCCGGGCAGGTCCAGGACCCGGCCGGCGAGGCCGGAGGGCAGCGGGCCCTCGGCGTCCACGCGGGCGTCCGCGCCGATGGACCGCAGGGCGGCCTGGTCGCGGGCCTCGGCCACCCCGGCCAGCACGGAACCGCCGAACGCCGCCGTGGTGAGCGCGGTCAGCAGCGCCAGCAGCGGCAGCACGGCCGAGACCGAGGTACGGCCCGCGCGGGCCAGGGACAGGAAGCCCACCGCGCCGCGCAGCAGCCCGGCCGGACGGGCCAGCCGGCGCAGCAGGAACGGGAGGACCCGGACCAGCACCAGCGCCGCGATCACACCGATCAGCACCGGTGCGACCGACACCAGCTGATCGCCCGAGGGACCGTCCGCGGACGGGCTCGACGTCCCCCGTCTGCGCAGGGACTCCACCGCTGCCGCGGCCAGGACGAGCAGGGTCAGCTCGGCGACCGTACGCCGCCGGGAGGGACGTGCCGTCACCACGTCCGCGCGCGGGCCGGTGACGCGTACGGACCGGTGGGCGAGCGCGGCCCGCACCGGGAGCGCGGCGCAGGCGGTGACGGTGACCGCGAGAGCGGCGGCGACGGCGTACCGGGTGCGGCCCTCGGGGACCACGAGGAGCGCCACGGCGAGGCCGAGCGCGCCCGCCGGTACGGCGACCGTCGCCGTCTCGGCGCACAGCCGCCCGGCGAGACCGGCCAGGGAGGCGCCGCGCGCCCGCAGCAGGGCGGCCTCGGCCCGGCGCCGGTCCGCGGCGAGCGCCCCCGCCATGAGGAGGACGACGGCGACGACCGTCGCGGTGCCGAAGACGGCGACGGCGACCAGCGGCGCGATGCCCGCGCGCAACTGGGAGAAGGAGAGCAGGACGTCGTCGAGGCCGGTGCTGGTCTCCGTGCCGGGGTCGGTCAGGGCGCGGGCCTGCTGGAGGCCGGGGCCGGACTCCAGGGCGGCGACGGCGGACCGCAGCCGGTCGAGGTCGCTCGCGTGGAGGTCGCTCCGGTCGGGGGCCAGGTACCAGTAGCGCACCGGGTTCCCGTTGGTGGCCAGGAGGGCGGGGGCGGCTTCGGGGGCCAGCAGCAGGGCGCCGAGCCAGTACCTCTCGCGGTCGGGACCCGGGTTGGGCACGGTGACCAGGTCCGGGGTGCGCAGCAGGGTCCGGGTCGACCAGTAGGCGTCCGCGGGCGCGCGCGGGGTGAGAATGCCGGTGACCCGGACCGCGAGCGGACCCCGGGCCACCGCGGGGACGTGGATGACGGAACCCACCTCGATGTGCAGGCTCTCGGCCGTCTCGGCGGTGACGGCGGCCTCCACCTCGGGGGTCGTCTCGTCCACGGCGGCGGAGGTGCGCGGCAGCCGGCCCTCGCGCACCGCCGCGTGGTCGGCGACGCCGCCCTGCGCGACCAGGACCAGCTGGGCGGGCAGGCCGCTCGGGCGCGGTATCCAGGGGTCGGGCACTTCGAGGCTCTTGGCGAAGGCCACGCCGTACGACGACTGCGCGGGGTCGACGGCCAGCGGCCGGGGGACGGTGGCGAGCAGCTTGTCCCGCTGACCGCGCAGCGCCTCGGGCAGCAGGGCCGCGGCCTGGTCCTCCGGGGACCGTCCGAGGTCGGTCTGCGGCGCGGTGATCTGGACGGTGGTGCGGTCGGGGTGGGCCTGCCGTACGGCGTGCAGCAGGCCCGCGTCCTCGTACCGGTCGACCGCGCGGGGGAGCGCGGCGGCCAGGCACGCGGTCAGGGCGACCAGCAGCGCGAGCGCGAGCGCGGCGAACGGCGCGGTCCGCAACCGGGTACGCACCCAGGGGGCGACCACGGACGGGCCGCCCCGCCGGGACGCGACCTCCGGCCGGGATGCGGCGTCCGGCGCGTGCCCAGGGCCGGGTTTCCGCCCAGGGCCGGGGTGGGGCGCGTGCTCGGCGTGCTCGGTGTGCTCGGTGTGCGCGGCGTGCGCGGCGTGCGCAGCGTCGCCCTCCTGCCCGGAATCCTTCCCCGGTCCCGGCTCCGGCTGCCGTACCGGATCCGTCTGCCGTCCCGAATCCGACGCGTCCGAACCCGGCTCCCTTTCGGAGTTCATCTCTTCGGAGTCCATCTCACTCACCCCCCTGGTCCCGCAGCGAGGTCGCCGGGTCCGTGCGGCGCAGGGCCAGGGCCGCCGTCACGAGCAGCGGCAGCGCGGCGACCGCGGCCAGCAGCGCCGCCACCCGTTCCGGCGGCAGCTCGACCAGCAGGGCCGGCACCGGCCGGGTGGCCTCGGCGGTCAGCACGATCAGCGGCAGGACGGCCCGGGTCAGTACGGTGCCCAGGGCGACGCCCACCACCAGGGCCAGGGCCACCAGGACGGCCTGCTCGGCGGCGATCGTCCGGGCCAGTTGCCGGCGCGGCGCGCCCAGCGCGCGCAGCACCGCGAACTCGGCGCCCCGCTCCCGCAGGGAACCGGCGGCGCTCACCGCGAAGCCGACCGCGGCGAGCGCCGCCGCGACCACGGCGGCCGCCGCGAACGCGGCCTCCGGTCCGGCACCGAACGGATCGTCGCGCAGCTCGGCGGCGATCTCGTCGCGCACCACGACCTGCCCCGGATCGACGTCCGGCAGCGCACGCACCGCGGCGGCCACCGAGGCCGCGTCGCCCGGCGCGGTCCGCAGCCACCACTCGGTGGGCGTGACGCTCTCGCCGTACCGCTCCTGCAACGCCCGGTTCACGGACCGCAGATCGACCAGGAGCGCACCGCCGTCCTGCTCGCCGGAGCCGGCCGGGTCGGCGGTGGTGGGCAGCGCCCGCACGGACCGTACGATCCGCACCGGCAGGCTCTGGCCGCCGAACGTCACCTCCACGCGCTGTCCCGCCGCCGCCCCCGCCGACGTCAGGAACCGGTCGGTCGCGAGGGCGGTGACCTCGGGGGCCGCGGGCTGCCTCACCTGGATCCGGATGGTGGCGGTGGCGATCGTCCAGATGTCCTTGTCGGGGGTGTAGCCGGTGCCGTAGTCGACGGTCAGCGGTGTGGCGGAGGTCACCCGCGGGCGGGACGGGACGGCCGCACCGCTGGTGGCGGCGGTCCCTCCGGTGCTCACCGCGGCTCCCCAGCCGGCCGGCAGGGACACCTGCCGGGACCGCCCGTCGGTGCCGACGGCGGTCAGTCCGGAGACGGTGAGGTGGTGCTGTTCGGCGTGTTCGGCGGGCTGGACCAGGTCGAGCTGGAGCCCGGTGAGCGTGATCGGGCCGGGGACCGCGGCGAGGCCGACGGCCAGGGTGTGCGGGCGTCCGTCAGCGGGCAACTGGCCGAACGGGACGGGGTAGGGGACGCCGTACTGGTCGACGAGGGTGCCCGTCACGTCCATCGTGATGCCGGGCCCCGAGGAGCTGCGGACGGTGGCGCGCAGGCGCAGCCCAGTGGTGTCCGCGGGTATCCGGGCGCCGGCGGGGGAGCCCCCGGGGGCCAGCCCGGACAGCAGCGGGCGAACCGGCTCGGCGGCGAGGTCTCCGCGCATCAGCGCCGTGTCCGCCGCGCGCGCCGTGTCCAGGGCCAGCACGGTCGCCGTCCGGTTCCCGGACAGCGGCTGCTCGGCGCGTACGGCGGGGGCGGCCTCCTGGACGTGCGGGAGGCGCGCGTAGGTCTCGGTGCGGCCGAGCGCGCCGTCCCCGGCGCCGAGGACGCGCACCGGCGCTCCGGCCCGGAAGTCGGCCTGGTCGTCCTGCGAACGGTTCCAGGAGGCGCCCTGCCCGATCGCCAGCATGCCCAGCGCGATGGCGAGGACCAGCAGCAGCACCGGGCCGGCGCCGCGCATCGGCCGGCGGCTGAACTGCCAGCCCGCCAGCGCCGTCGGCAGTCCCCGCCCGGCCACCGCGCGGCGCTCCGCGAGCCGCGCCACCGGTGGCAGCAGCCGCAGCGTCAGCACCGTACCGGCCAGCAGCGCCAGCGCGGGCGCCGCGACCAGCAGCGGGTCGATGCCGAGGCCGCCGGAGGTGTCGGTGCCGACCGCACCGGAGGTGTGCCGGCTCAACTGCCAGTACGCCACTGCGGCGACCGCCAGCAGCCCGATGTCCGCACCGGCCCGTACGGGGCCGGGCAGCGTTCCGCGGCGGGTCGTGCCCGTGCCCCGCCCGGGGGACTGCGCGCCGGTCCGGGGGCCGTCGCCGCCGTCCGTCAGCGCGGGCACGGTCACCGCGAGCGCGCAGCCGAGGGCCACGCCCGCCGCCACCACCCACACGTCGGCGCTGCCGCCGGCCGGTACGTCCAGGTGCAGCCCGATCCTGGCCAGCGCGCCCTGCCCGGCGAGCAGCCGGGTGAGCGGGCCGGCCAGCAGCGGCGCACCGACCGCCGCGGGCAGCGCGAGCAGCAGGGCCTCCGCGGCGGCGAGGCCCGCGAGCCGGGCGCGGGAGCCGCCGCGCGCCCGCAGCAGCCGGGTCTCGCCCGCGCGTTCCGTGCTCAGCAGCCGGGCCACGAGCAGCAGTGCGTAACCGGCGAGCAGCACCAGCTGGAGGGCGACGATCAGCAGGGTGGACCGGGAGACGAGCAGTGAGCGGTCGATGCGGTCGAGGGTGGCGGGCAGCGAGGTGCTGGCGACCGTCACCCCGGTCAGCCCGTCCGGACCGCGCAGCGCCGCGCTGCCGCCGCGGGCCGCCGTGCGCAGCGCGTCGGTCCGGCCCGTCGTCAGCGTGGCGAAGTCGGCCGTGGCCAGCCAGGCGGACGGTCCGGCGCTCACCGTGGGGCCGGCGAGGACGGAGGGGTCGGCGAGCAGCGGTCCGTACGTCGTGAAGCCGGCCTTCTTGACGCCGCGGCCGAGCAGGTCGTCCAGCTGCCAGTAGGGCGCCGTGGCCGTGACGGGCTGGTAGAGCCCGGTGACGCGGACGTGCGCCGCGGGGCCGCCGAGCCGGTCGGTGAGGGCGAGCCGGTCGCCCGCGTGCAGATCGAGGAGCCGGGCCGCGGTGCGGGGCAGGGCCACCTCGGTCTCGGCGGAGGACCGCCGCGGGAGCCGCCCGGAGACCAGGCGGACCTGCGTGCGGTCCAGCGCCGCGACATAGGTGAGGTCCGGGTCGCCGGAGCGCTCGGCCGGGGGTTGCAGGGACCGGGGCAGGGCGTACGGGCCCGAGCGGACCAGAGTCCGTACCGTGACCGGCAGCCCGTCGAAGATCCTGCGGGCCGCCTGCCGTACGGTCGCGTCGGCGGCCGTCCGCTGCCGCGCCGGGACGTCGGCCTTGACGACCAGCGCGCTGTCGGCCGCGTTGCGGGGGTCGTTCAGGGAGTGGCGCAGGGCGGCGTCGCCGATCGCGCCGGAGTAGGCGGTGAGGGTCGCCAGCACCGCCGTGGTGAGCAGCACGGTGAGCAGCGCGGCGGCGAGCAGCAGACGGTGTGCCCGCGCGCGCAGAACGACGAACCCCGTCACCGGCCCCCGCCCCCCGTGTTGTCCGGACGTACAGAACTCCGGCGATGCTGTCAGAGGGTTCCGGCCGGGGTAAGCGTTTGTGAACGGGGCTTGACCGGATTGTGATCGGATTCTGGTGTCAGGTGACCGGAATCCGTGCGTCCCCCCGTCCGGCCGTCTCCCCGTCTCCCCGTCTCCCTGTCCTCCCGGGGTGATCAGCCCGGGGCGTTCACCATCGACGCCGCCGCGTACGTCAGGTACTTCCACAGCGTCCGCTCGTGCTCCTCGGAGAGCCCCAGCTCGTCGACGGCCGTCCGCATGTGCTTCAGCCAGGCGTCGTGCGCCGCCCGGTCCACGGTGAAGGGGACGTGCCGCATCCGCAGCCGGGGATGGCCGCGGTGCTGGCTGTAGGTGGTCGGGCCACCCCAGTACTGGATGAGGAACAGGGTCAGCCGCTCCTCGGCGGGGCCCAGGTCTTCCTCCGGGTACATCGGCCGCAGGAGCGGGTCCTCGGCGACTCCCTCGTAGAAACGGTGCACCAGCCGGCGGAAGGTCTCCTCCCCGCCGACCTGCTCGTAGAAGGTCTGCTCCTGAAGCGTGCCGCGCCGAATCTCTGTCACGCCCTCCATGCTCTCAGACCCCGCGACCCAGGACTTCGGACCTAGGACCCGCCGTCCGGAACCGCCGCCATGCCTCGCCTCCCGCCCCGGAACTTGCCGCCGGGCCTCGCCTCCCGCCGTCCGGCGCCGCACAGTGGACATATGGGCGTGCACGCACCGGGGCGGGGTGACCGGGACCTCGCCGAGCAGGCCGACTCGGCGCTGGCGGCCCTGGTGCGCGAGATCGACGCCTGCGGGGTCTGGGCCGGCGAGCCGGTGTGGCGGGAGGCGTTCACGGCGGTGCCCCGGCACCTGTTCGTGCCGTACTACTTCGTCGCTGTCCGGGGCGGCTACGAGCGCCGCTGGGGCGGGAGCCCGGACCCGCGGGCCCGCGAGCGCTGGCTGTACGGCGTCTACGAGGACGTACCCCTGGCCACCCGGGTGCGCGGCGGGCAGTTGATCTCCTCCAGCAGCCAGCCCTCGCTGATGGCGGCGATGCTGGTCGCCCTGCGGGTGGCGGACGGCCACCGGGTGCTGGAGATCGGGGCGGGCACCGGGTACAACGCGGGGCTGCTCGCCCACCGGCTCGGCGACGACGACCTGGTCACCACCATCGATCTGGAACCGGAGATCACCGAGTCGGCCCGGCGGCAACTGGCCGCCGCCGGACACCACCCGGTCGTGGTCACCGGCGACGGAGCGTGCGGCGTGCCCGGCCGCGCCCCCTTCGACCGGATCATCGCGACCTGCGCACTGCCCTCGGTGCCGCGTGCCTGGCTCGCCCAGTGCCGCCCCGGCGGGCGGATCCTCACGCCCTTCGCGGACGGCCTGATCGCGTTGACGGTGGGCGACGCCCTGCACGCCGAGGGCCGCTTCCTGGCCACGCCCGCCTACTTCGTACCGCTGCGCGGCGCGGGCCGGCCCGCGCCGGAACCGGTGCCGCTGAGCGGGGTCCCGCACCGGGACCGCGACAACGAACTCTTCCGGTTCCTGCTGACGCTCGGCCGCGGCAGTCTCGATCCGCAGGAGTCCTTCGCGATGTGGCGGCGCGAGGGCATGCCGGGCCGCGAGCGCTACGGGATCACGGTCAGCGGCGACAGTGCCTGGGCGTGGCTGGACGACCCGGAGGGGCCGTATGTGTGGCCCCTGCCGGGCTGACCGTCAGCCGCGCCGGATCGTGATGGTCGTCCACGCCCCCACGTGCACCCGGTCGCCTTCCTGGAGCGGCACCGGCACGAAGGGCTGGATCGGGTCCTCGGAGCCGTTGACCGTGGTCCCGTTCGTCGAGTTCTGGTCGACGACCGCCCAACTGCTGTCCGGCTGCTGGACCAGGACCGCGTGCTGGTGCGAGACGCCCGGGTCCTCCGGCGGTACCGCCAGGTCGATGTCGGGGGTGTCGCCGGTGGAGTGCCGGCGGCGGCCGATGGTGACCTGGTTGCCGGTGAGGGCGCGCTGCTGCGCGGGCGAGTACGCGGGCAGGTTCAGGCCCGCGGCCTCGGGGCCCGAACGCTGCATCATCGCCAGGAAGTAGTCGCGGTCCGGGCCGATGGTCGCCGTCCAGGTCGTCGGCTGCTGCGGTGCCTGCGGGAAGCCGGGTCCGGGTGGTGCCTGCGGGGAACCGGTCTGCGGATAGCCGTAGCCGGGGCCCGGGCCGGGGGCGCCCGCTCCGGGCGGGGCCTGGTGTCCGGGTGGGGCCTGGTGTCCGGGTGGGGCCTGGTGTCCGGGTGGGGCCGGGTGTCCGGGTGGGGCCGGGTGTCCGGGCGGGGCGGTGGACGACGGCGGTGAGATCACCCAGTCGTCGCCGCCGGCCGGCGGGCGTCCGGTCTCCTGCGGGAAGACGGGCGGCGCGGGCTGCGCGAAGCCCTGCGCAGGCCCGGCGGCGGGGCCGCCGGGACCGGTGGGCTGGACCGGGCCGGGCGGCGGCCCGGCCGGCCGGGAGGGGTCGCCCGGGAAGGCGGGGCCGGACGCGGGTGGTCCGGGCGGGCCGCCGAAGCCCGCGGGGCCACCGGGACCCGGGCCGGGACCACCGGGGCCCTGACCTGGGCCGAAGCCCGCCGGGCCGCCGGGACCGGGGCCGCCGGGACCCGGGGCGCCGCGCTCAGCACCGAACGGCGTCGGCCCCGACGGCTCCCCGCCGAACGGCGGGCCCGGCGGAATCGGTTCGGCGGGCCGGTTCATCTGGGACGGGCGGGAGCCCTGGTACTCGTAGGAGTCGCCGGCGCCGAAGGACTGGCCGGGCGGCTGGAAGCGGGGCGGCGGCGCGGGCGGGCGCGGGGCGGCCGGGGTGTACGAGGTGGCCGTGTTGGTGAGGAAGTTCCACCGGCACTCCTCGCAGAACGGCGCACCGCCCTCGCGGGGCGTGCGGCACTGCGGGCACAGCTCCGGCTCCGCGTCCGGTACGGCGGCGAGGTGCGGGCGCCCCGGAGCACCCGGCGCGGCCGGCGGGAACCCGTACCCGCCGACTGTCGGCGGCGGAGGGGGCGGAGGTACGGCACCGGCCATGCGGTGACCGCAGACCTCGCACCAGTCGTCGGAACCCGACTGGTGTCCGTTCGGGCAGGTCGGCATGTCGGTGCGTCCCCCTCTCTTCAGGGTTCTCGTGAACTCCTGCTACGTCACTTCTTTACACGAACAGTCTTTGTGGACCGGGTTTCGAGGGTCATCTCGTCGGCCTCCTCGACCCTCGCCTTCAGTCGCACAGTACCTGTCGCCGCGTCGACCACGTCCACCACCTTCGCAAGCAGTTTCGCAGTATCCGCGTTCCCGGAAGCGCCGGCGAGTTGAACGGCCCGGCCCAGTTTCGCCGTTGCACCATCCATATCGCCCGCTTTGCGGAGATCGAGACCCTGTTGGATGACTTGTGCAAGTTCTGCTTGACCGGTGTAGTGCGCGACCTGCGGGTTGATCGAGGTCGACGCGGCCATGTCGTCCGTCCACACCGCCCGCACCAGACCCTGGGCGCCCAAGCTCTGTGCGCTGCCCGTGGGTTGCGGGATGACCAGCGAGATCCGGGCGGCCAGCATCTCCTGGCCGACGGCCGCTGCCGGGACCTCGACGCAGAGGTGGTAGTCCCGGGACTCGTCGCCCCAGGAGCCGGTGGGGTAGTCCCCGGCGCGCGGGCCTGCCTCGGTGCGGCGGTCGGTCAACTCCTCGACCGTCGGGGCGACTTGCTTGACGAACCGGATGGTCGTGCCCACCGGTGTCCACACCCGGAGGGCGACGTCCGCGACCTCCTTGCCCATCGCCGTCTCCATCATCCGCGTGAAGTCGGCGGCCAGCCCCGCCGGATCGGCGACGATGTCCGCGCTGCCGAGCAGTGCCGAGGCGATCGCTGTGACTTCTTTCACTTCCCAGTCGGTGCCCACGCCCCGCGCGTCACAGGTGAAACGTCCGGCGCAGGAATCGAGGGCGGCCTCCAGCTCCTGCGGCGCCTCGTGCTCGTTGCGGCCGTCCGTGAGCAGGATGCCGTGCCGGATGGCGACGTCCGCCGAGGACAGCAGCCGGTCGGCGAGCCGCAGCCAGGTGCCGATGGCCGTGCCGCCGCCCGCGCTCAGCTTGCGCAGCGCCTGCTTGGCCCGGTCGCGGGTGGTGGCGTCGGCGACGGCGAGCCGGCCGTCGCCCGGGTAGACCTCCTTGGCGACATGGGTGCCGGCGATCACCGCGAAGTGCACTCCGTCGCGCAGGGCGTCGATCGCGGCCGCCGTGGCGTCGCGGGCGTTGCGCATCTTGGTCGGCGGGTAGTCCATCGAGCCCGAGCAGTCGACCATCAGGGCCACCGCGGCGGACGGCCCCTGCCCGGGCGAGTACAGGTGCGGCGCCGAGACCGCGCTGCCGACGGTGCCGCCGCCGGTCGCCGTCACGGTGACGATCGCGTTGACCTCGCGGCCGCCCTCCGGCAGGTACTCGTTCTGGTACACGTCCACAGAGAACTGCGGCACGTTGGACTTCGAGAAGTTGGCCATGCCTACTCTGCTCCCCCTATTTCCCCCTGTGATCCCACGGGCATCGTGGGCGGCGGCTCAAGTGCTGCGGACCGTCCCCGTGGCCCGCCGGGGCCTCCCCGCGCCGTGCGGCCCCTCAGGCCGATCCTGCCCCCTGGGGCGGGGCTGGGAACGGCAGGACGGCCACTGTTACGTTGTCGTGGCCCCCTCCGTCCAGGGCGTGGCCGACCAGGACGCGGGCGGTGTGCAGCGGGCGCACGGCGGCGTCCGGGGGCATGGCCTCGGACATCTCCTCCGCCGTCTCCGCGTAGTTCCACAGACCGTCCGTGCACACCACGACCACGCCGGGCCGGTCCGGTTTGAACGCGGCGGTGTGCGGCTCCAGCTCGTAGGCGTCCGCGCCGAGCCAGCCGGTGATGGCGTGGGCGCGCTCGTCGGCGTACGCCTCCGCCTCGCTCATCAGGCCCGCCGCGACCATCTGCGCGGCCCACGAGTCGTCCTCGGTGAGCCGGGCGGGCGGGGCGGTGCGGTCCACCGGCACCCAGTAGACGCGGCTGTCGCCGACCCAGCCGACGACCAGCAGCCCGGAGGTGACCACGGCGCCGACGATGGTGCAGGCCGGGGCGTTCTGGTGCGGGGTGTGCTCACGGGCGCTCACCGGCTCGTCCGCCAGCGCGTTGACGGCGTGCGAGGCGGCGACGATCGCGTCGTGCATGGCCTGCTGCGGATGCGTGCCGCGCGGCAGGGCGGTCAGCAGCGTCTCACCGGCCGCCTGCGAGGCGGCGAGCGAGGCTTCGTCGGGCCGGGTGGCCGAGGACACGCCGTCGCAGACGATCGCGACCACCGTGGGCGTGCCGTCGGGCAGCGCGGTGTGGCCGACGGAGAAGGCGTCCTCGTTGCGGTGGTGGCGCAGCCCGCGGTCGCTGACCGCGGCGACCGGGCCCGACTCCCGCTCCATGTGATCGCGTTCGCGCGGCTGGGCGTGCCCGCAGTTCTCGCAGTAGCCGTCGTCGTCGACCCGGCCCGCCCGGCAGGCCACGCAGACCTGTGCGCCCTCCGCGGGTGCGACGGATCCGGCGGGCGCGACGGGGCCCGCGGATTCGGCGGATTCGGCGGCCACCCGCGGATCGGGCGCCTGGAGCGGATAATCCTCGGGCTCCCGCGGCCGGTCGAGCCGCACGCCCGGCGTCGGGCGTTCGTCGGCCGGTGCCGGTGCCGGTTCCGGCAGCGGGGAGCCGCCAGAGTCGGTGCCGGGAAGGTCCGTCGGCAGGTGCGCTGCCGAGGGTGTGCCGGAGCCGTCCGTCCCGGGGGCGAGGGGCCAGGGCACGCCCTCGCCCGCGGCGGTCCGACCCGAGCCGCTCATGGTGAGCGTCGGGTGGTCCTGCGGCGGGGCGGGCACCGCCGAAAGGTCGTAGCCGCACGCACCGCAGAAACGGTCGGTCGGCTCATACGGCTCCGCACAGCTCGGGCACTTCGACGGTGCGGCCTGCTGGGGCATCTGCGACATCAACTACACCCACGTCCGGGGGCGGTAACGGTTGGCCCGTTCCACCAGGTCGATCCTCTCCTCGCCGCCGGGCGCGAGCCGGGCCAGCGTGCGGTACGAGCGCTCCAGACCGAAGCGGAGGCCCCGCTCGTCCAGGCCGCTGCCGAGCAGCACCCGCCCGCCGACGGCGGACCGGGCGGAACCCTGGCCCCCGGAGAGTATCCAGTCCAGCGCACAGCCGAGTACCTCCGCCGACAACTGCTCGCGGCGCGCCGGGTCGAGACCGTAGGCGTCCAGAGCCTCCACCTGGCCCGCCGCGGCGGTCAGGTCCACCTCCAAGGCTACGTCCCCGGCGCCCGCCGTGCGTTGCCGCAGCCGGGCCCGGACGGCCGCCACGCGCGCCGCCGTGTAGTGGATGGACGACTCCGGCACCGACTCCAGCGTGCGCACCGCGCCGCCGCGGTCCGCGGCCGCGAGCTGGACGCGGGCCAGACCGAACGCGGCGCTCACACAGCTCGGATCGGTCGACCACACCAGGCGGTAGTACTCGGCGGCGTTGTCCAGCTGGCCGAGCACCTCCGCGCACAGGCCGAGCGCCAGCTTCGGCGCGGTCTCGCCCGGGAAGGCGTCGTACACCGCGTCGAAGGCCAGCGCGGCGTCCTCGAAGTCGCCGGTGACCAGCGCGGCCATGCCGCGGTACCACACCACCCGCCAGTCGTCGGGCCGTTCGTCCGTCAGCTCGGCCAGCGTCGCCAGTGCCGCCGTGCGGTCGCCGTTCTCCAGCAGGGCGCGGATCTGCCGCAGCCGGGTCTCCACGCTCTGCTGCGGCGCCGCGGCCAGCGCGCTGATCAGCTCGCCCGGCGCGGAGGCCAGCAGACCGGCCAGGAACCCGGCGTTGGGGTCGCCCGGGTCGACGTGCGGCACGGGCAGGGCCAGGGCGGCGGCGGGGGTGGCGACGGGGCGGACGATGCCGGGGGTGCCGGTGCTGCCGGTGTTGCCGGTGTTGCCGGTGGGGACGATGCCGCCACCGGTGCCGGGGCCGTTGGTGGCACCGACGCCGCCGGCGATGCCGTTCGTGGTGCCCGTACCGGCCGCGCTCGACATCACACCTGTGGCGGACACGCCCGGAGCGACGCCGGTGCCGAGAGCCGCCGGAGACCCCGGGGCGGCCGGGAGGGGCGTCGCCGCCGTCCTGCCCGCGGTCCTGCGGCCCCGCCACCCGGCCGGCGTCGCCCGCGCGCCCAGCCGCGACACGTCCCCGGTCAGCTTCGGGAACAATTCCGTGTCCGTGACCTTCGGTTCGGGTCCGAACAACGTCGACAGCGCGGGCCGCGCCCGGCCCGTCTGCAAGGACACCACCTCGCGCAGCACACCCATCAGCTGCTCGGCCATCTCCTGCGCGGAGGCGAACCGGCGGGCCGGGTCCGGGTCGGTGGCGCGTACCAGCAGCCGGTAGAAGGACTCGTACCGCCGGAAGACGTCGATGTGGTCGGGATCGGGCAGGGAGTCCACGAAGACGTTCGTGTAGCCCTGGAAGTCGAAGGTCAGAACGGCCAGCGTGCGGCCGACCGTGTACAGGTCGGAGGCGACCGAGGGGCCCGCCTCGGCGACCTCCGGGGCCTGGTAGCCCACTGTGCCGTAGATGGCCGACTCGTCGTCGTCCATCCGGCGTACCGCGCCCATGTCGATCAGCTTGAGCTGGTCCTCGGCCTGTATCGCGTTGTCGACCTTGAAGTCGCAGTACAGCAGGTTGCGGCTGTGCAGATGGCCGAGCGCCTCCAGGGCCTCGATGCCGTAGGCGCACGCCTGCTCCACCGGCAGCGGATCCCGTCTGCCCTCCGGCGTGCGGCGCGCGTTGGCGATCTCCTTCAGCGACTTGCCGCCGACGTACTCCATGACGATGTAGCCGTCGAGGGAGCCGGTGCGCTGGTCGAGGTGTTCCACGAAGTTGTAGATCCGCACGATGTTGGCGTGCTCGATCTCCGCCAGGAAGCGCCGCTCGGAGATCGCCGCCTCCATCGCGTCCTGGTCGCCCGTGTCGAGCAGGCCCTTGAGGACTACCCAGCGGTCGGAGACCGCGCGGTCCACCGCCAGATAGACCCAGCCCAGACCGCCGTGCGCCAGACAGCCCACGACCTCGTACTGGCCGTGCACCACGTCGCCCGTGCCCAGCTTGGGCACGAACGAGTACGGGTGCCCGCACTTGGTGCAGAAGCCCTCCGTGCGGCCCGGCCGCTCGCCGCGCGCCCGGCCCACCGGCGCCGCGCAGTCCGCCCGCGAACAGAACCGCTTGCGCTCGGGCACCTCGGGGTTCTCCAGTACCATCGCGCGCGGATCGGGCCGCGGCACCTGCGGCACTGTGACCAGCCCGGCCCCCAGCCGGCCGCGCCCCGACGACCCGGCGCCGGAACCGGAGCTGCGCACCGACACCGAAGGGCCGGCCGTCCGGCCCGACAGGGCGCGCGAGAGCCGTCCCGACACCGAGCGCCGCGACTTCGACGACTGCGACGACGTACGCGTACTGCGCCCGGACGAGCCGGACGAGCCGGACGAACCGGCGTGGCCCACGGTGGCCGGGTCACGGTGCTCGCGGGTGATCCCGGTGGGCGGCGAGCCGACCGTCCCCGTCGCCGAGACGACCGGCGCCAGACCGCAGGTGTCGCAGTACAGCTCGCCGTCGCCCACGTCCTCGTACGTGCCCTCGCAGGACGGTCGCTGACATGTCTGCCCCGGCTGACTCATGGCCGGCCACTCCCCCCTCGGTCCTGCGGACCGCCCTGCTCCGGCACCCGCGGCACGGCGAGTTGTTCGGCGGCGGCCCGCTGGTAGCGCAGCACCGCGTCCTCGGCGACGCGCAGGTCGCAAGGCGCGCTCCACAGCATGCGGCGCGCCGCGTCGTACCGCTCGACCAGCAGCGGATCCTCGGCCAGCCCGTGCCGGGCGACCTTCGCCTTGTACGCGTCGAGCCGGCCGCGCAGCTCCGCGCGGACCGCCAGCGGCGCGGTCACCGCGGTGAGCGAGTCGCGGGCGCGCAGCAGTTCGTCCTCCGCCTTCTGCTCCAGCGATTCGAGCAGCGGGGACAGCCGGTGCCACTGGGCCTGCCTGCGGTACTCGGCGGCCGTCACCAGCTGTTCCTGGAGCGCGGTCGGCGGCCCGCTGACCACCGGCACCTCCGACGCGGCGATCTTCGCGAGGACCTCGCCGCGTGCGGTGCGGGCCTCGGCGAGCGTGCGGTCCGCGCGGGAGAGCACGTCCCGCAGCTTGATCAGCCGTGCCTCGGCGTCCTGGCGCACCGTCAGCACGGCGTCGATCTCGCGGCGCACGTCCTCCAGGGCGCGCGCCTCCCGGTCGTAGACCGTGGTGTCCGGCCGGCCGCCGCCCGGCGCCGAACTGCCCGGCGCCGGAACCCAGTGGGCCAGCGGGTCGGAGACGACCTCCTCGCGCAGCCGGGTCAGCGTCCGGGTGATGCGCTCCAGGTCGTCGCCCGCCGGGTGCTCGCCCGGACGCACGCCGACCGAGTGCGCCAGCTTGCGGGTGCGCTGGAGCTCCGCGGACAGCAGGTCGATGCGGGCGGGCAGCGCCGACCAGACGGCGTCCGCGGCGACGACCATGTCCAGCGAGGACGCGTACAGCTCGTTCATCCGGTCCACGAGACCGGCCAGGGTGAAGCTCTGACTGAGCCGGCCGGGGCCCGCCAGGGCCGGCGCGTGCGCCGCCGCCGCGGCGCTGCCCGCCATCGTGACGGCCTCGCCGCGCAGCAGTCCGGTCAGCTCCACCAGGTCGTCGCGGCTGGACCAGCGCCGCCGGGCGCGGATCTCCCGGGCGGTGCGCAGGGTGGCCGCGTACGCGTCGAAATAGGCCCACAGCAGCGTGATCGACGCCTCCGCGGCCGTCCAGCGGTCCCTGGTCGTGCCGGTCAGTTCGGCGCCTTCGAGGAGTCTGCGGCCCGCGTGGTCCTGGAGGGCGAGCAGCGAGGTCTCGATCGCCTCGTGCTCCGCGGCGAGCCGTGCCAGCGCACGGTCCACCTCGTCCCGGTCCAGTACCGGCCCGGCGGGGTCCGCGACGCCCATCGATCACCTCTCGCTGCTGTGTGGTCCTGATCTCTGTTCGGGAGTGTTCGGTCGAAGATCTGCCCAAAGATCGCCCGGCCGATGCTCGGCCCGGTCAGCTCGTGCGCAGGTATTCGGGTGCCGGTGGCTTCGACGGCGCCGAGTCCGTTCCCAGTGTCGCCGACAGCCATTCCTCGTACGCCTTCTGCCAGCCGTCCGCGCGGTAGTCCCGCAGGACCTGATTGACCCGGCGTACCAGATCGTCGGCGTCGTCCTTCATCGCCACGCCGTAGTACTCGGTGGTGAACGGGGCGCCCTTCAGCTCGACCGTGGGGTCCTGGGCGGCCTGGCTCGCGGCGAGCGCGCCGTCGGTGATCACGGCGTCCACGTCGCCGAGTTGGAGCCGCACCAGGCAGTCGAGCTGGTTGGGCACGGTGACGGAGGTGTCCACGGACGACGGCAGCCGGCCCCCCTCCGTGTCCGCCTTCAGTTTGATGTACGCCGTCGAACCGGTCGCCGTGCAGATCCGCCGGTGCGCCAGCGAGTCGTCGTACCCGGTGATCGACGACGACTTCTGCGCCAGGACCTGCTGGCCGGTCTTGAAGTACGGGGCGGAGAAGGCGACTTCGGACAGCCGGGCGCAGGTGATGGTCATGGTGCGGACGACCAGGTCGACGTCCCCGTCCCGGACCGCGTCGATGCGCTTGTTGGTCGGGATGGCCTTGAACTGCACCGCGTTCGGGTTGCCGAGGATGTCCTCGGCGATCCGGTGCGCCAGGTCGATGTCGAAGCCCTCCAGCTCGGCGTTCTCGGCGTTCGGGTTGCGGTAGCCCCAGCGGTAGCTGTTCTGGTCGACGCCGACGATCAGCTTCCGCTTGTCGCCCCGGCGGGCCTTGATGGCGTCGATGGTGGGGCCGTCCGCGCCGGACGGCGGCAGCGTCTGCTTCTCCGGGGCCGTACAGGAGTCGTCCTGCGCCTGGCGGCCGGCGGCGACCCGCCCGGCGCCGGTGCCCTGCCCGTCGTCCGGAGTACCGGTCGACCGGGCCGGCGGCAGCAGGAGCACGGCGGCCAGCGCCAGCGCGCAGCCGGCCGCCATCGCGCCGACTCCGCCCCAGCCCCGCAGAGCGGCCGGACGACCGCGGTCCTCGTGTGCGTTCATCGTCGTGCCCCCTCTCACCGGTACTCCGAAAGCCGGCGCCCGATGCCGAGCACCGCGCCCGCCGCGCCCAGGACGGCGAGGACCGCGGCACCCTCGGGCAGCCCGGTCAGCGCGTCCAGGCCGCCGGCCGCCGCCCGCTCGAACTCGATCTGCTCGTGCGCGAGCGCCGTTCGCAGGTTGTCGTCCACGGTGTCGAAGTACTCACCGGTCGAGTTCTCGGTGCCGATCACCTGGTCGAGGGCCTGCTGGTAGTTGCCGTTCTCGTCCTCGGCGCGGGCCGAGGCGTGACGCTGCTTCCAGGCCGTCACGCTGCCCTTGGCCGCGGCCACCGGCGCGGTGCCCGTGGCGTCGTCGGCCAGCTTCCCCGCCTCGGCCAGGCCCCGGTCGAGGGCGGCCATGTCCTGGTCGAAGGCGTAGTAGTACGTGTCGACGGTCTGCTTGCCGACCTTGACGGTGTCGGCGCCGCGCGCCACCAGGCTCAGGTTCTCGTTGCCGCGGGCCTTCAAGGAGGCTATGCGCGCGTCGTGCAGGACGGTCAGGGAACGCACGCCGTGGTCGTTGGAGTCGTTGAGCCCGGCGCGGGCGACGGAGTGCCCGACGACCAGCCAGAGCAGGACGACCGCGGCGGTGCCGGTGGCGGTCACCAGGCCGTGGTTGAGGACGCGGTTGGTGCGCAGGTAGCTACGGCGCTGGGCCCAGCAGAGCGCGCCCAGGGCGAGGACGCCGAGACCGATCGCGGGCCACGGGTAGGCCGTCGCGTCCCCGTAGTCGTCGTTCAGCCGGGTGTTCTCCGTCCGGTACAGCTTCTCGGCCGCGGGCAGCATGTGGTCCTGCATCCTGCTGTTGGCCAGCCGCAGATAGGCGCCGCCCACCGGGTAGCCCAGCCGGTTGTAGACGCGGGCCCGCTCCACCAGGCCCTTGTACTCCGTCAGCAGCTTGCTGAGTTCGTCGATGACCCCCGTGGCGGGGGAGCCCGGTTCCGAGTTGGCCGCCGCCGTGACGAGTTTCCCGGACGCCTTGCGGATGCCGCTCTCGTACCGGTCGCGGGCGGCGCTGGTCTCCTGGCCGCCCGCGAGGAAGGCGCTGGAGGCCGCCGTGTTGGCGTCCGCGAGCGAGCTGTAGATGTCGGCGGCGTCCGCACTGAGCGGCTGGCTGCGGTACAGCACGTCGTGGGCTGCGGCCTCGCGGTCGGCGGTCTGCCAGGTGGTGACCGCGCCGAACGCGACGACCAGCAGCGCGAGGACGGCTCCGATGACGCGCAGCCGGCCCGGTTCCGTTCGCGCGCCGGCGCGCAACTCGGCCACGCCCGAGGCGAGGACGGTGCGCCACGCCGGTGCGGACGGGTCCACGGGCGGTGCGGGGGGCGCGGGGCGCGGCGGGACGGCGGGCATGGTGGGCAGGCCCCGGCCCGGCACCGGGCCCGGTGGCGCCGCGCTGCTCTCCGGTGGGTGTGTCACTCCGCCCTCCCCCAGGGTCGTCCGTCGCCGCCAAGTATCGCCGCCGGCACCGACATCCGCACCGGCCTTCACTGGATCTTGATCGGATCCCATCGGTTGCCTCCGGCGAGGGTGCCGGGTTCTTCACCACCCCTTGCCCGAGAACACGCGCCGGGAATCTGTTCGGTTCCCCCCGGAACCCGCCCCCGGACCCGGCTCCACCACCCCGCTCCGGGACCCGGCCCCACCGCCCTCACCCCGCGCCTCTCACCCCTCTCTCCCCTCTCTCCCCTCTCACCCCTCTCTTCTCGCCCGGCACCCTTCGCCCCTCGACCCGCGGTTCACGCCGTCTCGTCGGGGCCGGGTCGGGACTCCCAGTGGGAGCGTGCGCGCTGTTGGGCGCGCGGGCCCGCGCCCATCCGGTCCAGGCCCAGCAGCGCCGCCCCCAGCACCGGACGGGCCGTCACCACCCGGGCCACCGCCTTCGGCGCGCGGACCGCGAGCAAGGCCCGTACGCCGTCGTCGAGCTGGGCGTGCCCCGCGGCGAGGACACCGCCGCCGAGCAGCACCGGCACCTCCTCGTCCAGCAGGCCGAGCCGGGACAGGGCCACCGTCGCCATGGTCACGACCTCCTCGGCCAGCCGGTCGACGACCGAGCGGGCCACGGTGTCCCCCGCCGCGGCGGTCGCGAACAGCACCGGCGTCAGCTCGTGCCGCCGGCCGTACTCGATGTGTTCCAGGTGCAGGGCCTCGATCAGCGCGTACATGGAGTCCAGGCCGAAGTGGGCGGGCAGGGTCCGGGCCAGCCGGGTCGCCGTGCCGCGCCCGTCCTCTGCGCGGGCCGCGTACCACAGGGCCTCCTCGGCGAGCCCCCAGCCGCCGCCCCAGTCGCCGGAGATCCGGCCGATCGCCGGGAAGCGGGCGGTGCGGCCGTCGGGGTGCATGCCGACGCAGTTGATGCCCGCGCCGCAGACCACCGCGACGCCGCGCGGCTCGGCCACGCCCGCCCGCAGGATCGCGAAGGTGTCGTTGCGCACCTCCACCGTGCCACCCCACGCGCGCGCGTGCAGCGCGGCGGCCAACTGCTCCTCCTCCACGGGCAGATCGGCGTTGGCCAGGCACGCGGAGACGTGCGCGACGGAGGTGACGCCCGCGGCGGCGTACGCCCGTACGACCGCGTCGGCCACCGCGTCGACCGCCGTGCTGATGCCCACCGCGGGCGGCCGGAAGCCGCCGCCGCGGGCGGTGGCGAGGACGGTGCCGTCCGCGGCCACCACCGCGACGTCGGTCTTGCTGTTGCCCGCGTCGATGGCGAGGACACGTGCGGTCAGGCCCACGCGAGGTGCTCCCGGTTGTGCGCGATCAGTCGGTCGGTGAGGCGTTCGGCGTACTCGTACTGGCCGATCAGGGGGTGCGCCAGGAGCGCTCGGAACACCCGGTCCCGGCCGCCGCGGAGCGCCGCCTCCAAGGCCAGGTCCTCGTACGCCGTCACGTTCGCCACCAGCCCCGCGTACAGCGGGTCGAGCGGCGGCACCGGCAGTGGCACCGCGCCCTGCGGGCCGACCGCCGCCTGCACCTCGATCACGGCGTCGTCCGGCAGGAAGGGCAGCGTGCCCTGGTTGCGGGTGTTCACCACCTGGTACGGGCTGCCGCCCGCCCGTCGCCCGCCGTCACCCCCGGACGAGGAGCCCGCGGGCCCGCCGGAACGACCGCCCAGCAGCGCCGCCGCCAGGTCCACCGCGGCCTCCGAGTAGTACGCGCCGCCCCGCTTGGCGAGCAGCTCCGGCTTCTCGTCCAGGGCCGGGTCGCCGTACATCCGGAGCAACTGCCGTTCCATCTCGGCGACCTGCGCCGCCCGGGACGGCTTGCCGCCCAGTTCGCGCACCACCTCGTCGTGCGCGTAGAAGTACCGCAGGTAGTACGACGGGACCACGCCGAGCCGGTCCAGGAGCGGCCGGGGCAGGTGCAGATCGCCGGCGATGGCGTCCCCGTGCAGGGCGAGCAGCTTCGGCAGCACGTTCTCGCCCTCGGGACCGCCGAGGCGTACGCCCGTCTCCCAGGTGAGGTGGTTGAGGCCCACGTGGTCGAGGTGGACGTCCTGCGGGGCCACGTCGAGCAGGGCGGCGAACTTCCGCTGGAAGCCGATCGCCACGTTGCACAGCCCGACCGCCCGGTGCCCGGCCTGGAGCAGGGCGCGGGTGACGATGCCGACCGGGTTGGTGAAGTCGATGATCCAGGCGTCCGGGTTGGCCCGGCGGACCCGTTCGGCGATGTCGAGGACCACCGGCACCGTGCGCAGCGCCTTGGCGAGGCCGCCCGCGCCGGTGGTCTCCTGGCCGATGCAGCCGCACTCCAGGGGCCAGGTCTCGTCCTGCTGCCGGGTGGCCTGGCCGCCCACGCGCAACTGGAGCAGGACCGCGTCGGCGCCCTCGACGCCCGCGTCCAGGTCGGCGGTGGTGACGATCCGGCCGGGGTGCCCCTGCTTGGCGAAGATGCGCCGGGCGAGGCCGCCGACCAGCTCCAGGCGTTCGGCGGCGGGGTCCACCAGGACGAGTTCCCCGACGGGCAGGGAGTCCCTGAGCCGCGCGAATCCGTCGATGAGTTCGGGCGTGTAGGTCGAGCCTCCGCCGACCACGGTGAGTTTCATGGCATCAACCCTTTACTCCGGTGAGCGTGACACCCTCGACGAACGCCTTCTGGGCGAAGAAGAACACGAGGATCACGGGGGCCATGACCAGGACGGTCGCGGCCATGGTGAGATTCCAGTCGGTGTGGTGGGCGCCCTTGAAGGACTCCAGGCCGTAGCTCAGGGTCCAGGCGGCCGGGTTCTCGGACGCGTAGATCTGCGGGCCGAAGTAGTCGTTCCAGGCGTAGAAGAACTGGAACAGGGCGACGGCCGCGAGGCCCGGCCTCGCCATCGGCAGCACGACCTTCAGCAGCGTCCGCAGGTCGCCGCAGCCGTCCACCTTCGCCGCGTCCAGGTACTCGTTCGGGATGGTCATCAGGAACTGGCGCAGCAGGAAGATGGAGAACGCGTCGCCGAACGCCATCGGGATGATCAGCGGCCACAGGGTGCCGGACAGATCGAGCTGCTTCGCCCAGAACAGATACATCGGGATGATGACGACCTGCGGCGGCAGCATCATCATCGAGATCACCAGCATGAGTGACAGATTGCGCCCGCGGAAGCGGAACTTGGCGAGGGCGTACGCCACCGGGAGCGAGGAGACGACGGTCAGGACCGTGCCCAGACCGGCGTAGAGCAGGGTGTTCTTCCACCAGGTCAGGAAGCCGGGCGTGTCGAACACCCGGCGGTAGTTGCCCCATTCCCAGGTGTGCGGGATCAGGTCCCGGCCGAGCGCCTGGCTGTCGCTCATCAGGGACGTCAGCAGGACGAAGACGAAGGGCAGGGTGAAGAACAGCGCGGCGGCCACCCCGAGGGCGTGGACGGCGATCCACTCCAGGAGCGCCCGGCGCCGCGCGGTCCGCTGTGCGGGGGAGCGGGCGGGCGCGGGCAGCCGCACCGGTTCGTCCAGTACCTGGGCCATCTCAGTCACCTGCCTGGATGAGACCGCCCCGGCGCCGCATCAGGAACGCGGTGAACGCCATCGACAGGGCGAAGAGGACGAGGGCGACGACGCACGCCGAGCCGTAGTCGAAGCGCTGGAAACCGAGGTTGTAGACCAGCTGGGGGAGGGTGAGCGTGGACTTCTCCGGATACCCGGGCTCGAACTGCGTGCCCGCGCCCTGGATCACCCCCGAGGCGACCTTCCCGGCGATCAGCGGCTGCGTGTAGTACTGCATGGTCTGGATCACTCCGGTGACCACGGCGAACATGACGATCGGGGAGATGTTCGGCAGCGTGACGTACCGGAAGCGCTGCCACGCCGAGGCACCGTCCAGCTCCGCCGCCTCGTACTGCTCCGCCGGTACGTCGAGCAGCGCGGCCATGAAGATGACCATCAGGTCGCCGACCCCCCACAGCGCCAGCAGGGTCAGCGCCGGCTTCGACCAGGAGGGGTCGTTGAACCAGCCGGGAGCCGGCAGCCCGACCTGCTCCAGAGCTGAGTTCACCGGCCCCGTACCCGGGTTGAGGAGAAAGGCGAAGGCCATTGTCGCGGCCACCGGCGGGGCGAGGTAGGGCAGGTAGAACAGCGTGCGGAAGACGCCGGTGCCCGTTCTGATCCTGGTGATGAGCATCCCCACGCCGAGTCCGAAGACGACCCGGAGGGTGACCGCCACGAGCACCAGCCACAGGGTGTTGCGCAGCGCGGGCCAGAAGAGGGGGTAGTGCCCGAAGACGTAGGTCCAGTTCTTCGTGCCGCTCCACGTCGGCGGCCGGAAGCCGTCGTAGTGCATGAACGAGAAGTAGACCGTCGAGATCAGCGGGTACGCGAAGAAGACCGCGAAGCCGATCAGCCAGGGCGACATGAACGCGACCGTGCGCAGCGCCGCCCGGCGGCGCTTCGACGCGAGGGTGACGGTGCTCATCTCCGTGGCCCCGGGCTACTTCGCCTGCGCGATGTCCGTGTCGATCTGCGCGGCCGTCTTCTTGAGACCCGCCTTCAGATCGGTGACCTTGCCGCTCTCGTAGTCGTAACCGAACTGCTGGATGGTCACCAGGTAGGTGCCGCCGTCGACCGACGCGGGGGCCGTGGTGGAGTTCGGGTTCGCCGCGATCTCCAGGAACGTCTTGAACCGCGGGTCGTACTTCAGCTTCGGCGACTTGAGGGCGGCCAGCGTGGAGGGCACGTTGTGGATGGCGTTGGCGAAGCCCACCACCGCGTTCGTGTCGGTGCTCATGTACTTCACCAGTTCCCAGGCCGCGTTCTGCTTCTTGCTGGTGGCGGCGATGCCCGCGATGGTGCCGGTGATGTAGCCCTTGCCGTACTGGTCCGCCTGTTCGTCGGGCACCGGCATCGGCGCCACGCCGATCTCGAAGCCCGGCTGCGCCATCTCGGCCATGCCGAGCCGCCACTCGCCGTCCAGCTGCATGGCCACCTGACCGGTGTGGAAGGGGTGGTTGATGCCCCACTCGTCGCCGAGCGTGGCGCGGAACTTCTCCAGCTTCTGATATCCGCCGAGTTCGTCCACGAGCTGCTTCTGGCGGGTGAACCCGGCCTCGAAAGCGGGGTCCTTGGCCACGTCCGACGTGCCGTCGGGGGCGAAATACGTCGGTGAGTACTGCGCGAAGTAGTGCTCGGTGGTGGATTCCCAGCCGTGGTAGTTCGGCATGAATCCGAGCTGTTGGTAGCTGTCGCCCTTCTTGATCGTCAGTTTCTTCGCGTCCGCCACGAACTCGCTCCAGGTCTTCGGCGGTCCGGCGATGCCCGCCTTCTCGAACTCCTTCTTGTTGTAGTAGAGCCCGTAGGCGTCGCCCAGCAGCGGCACCGAGCAGCGGTCGCCGCCGAACTGGGTGTACTCGTTCATCGCCTTCGGGAACGTCGCCGCGGGATCGATGCCCGACTTCTTGAAGAACGGGTTCAGATCGACCAGCGCGCCGGAGGAGCAGAACTTGCCCACGCTGTTGGTGGTGAAGGAGGAGATCACGTCGGGCGCGTTGGTGCCGCCGGTGCGCAGCGCCTGGTTCATCTTGTCGTCGGTCATGTTGCCGACGACCTTGACGTGGAGGGTGGGGTGGGCCTTCTCGAAGCCCGCGATCAGCGACTTGACCGCCTGCACCTCGCTCGGCGCGCTCCAGGCGTGCCAGAAGGTGATGGTCGTCTCCTTGGACGGGTCGTCGTCGGCACCCGGGCCGCCCGACTGGCCGGTGCAGGCCGTGGTGAGCAGAGCCAGCGAGGCGGTGAGGGCGAAAGCCGTCTTTCGGACCACTCCGGGTGCCGGCGTTCGGACCACTCCGGGTATGGCGTGGGGCATGGCGGTGTCTCCCTAGGGCGGCGGTGCGGTGCGGGACGGGGGCCGTGCGGTGCGGGGGCGGTGCGGTGCGGGAATGGGGGCGTGGGAAGGAAGTGCGGGGCCGGCTCAGCGTGAGGTGTCGAAGACCTCGTCGCGGGTGGTGGCGAGCGCGCTCTCCAACGCGCCGCGCAGCACGGGGTGTTCTAGCACCTCGCCGACGACGAGGCGCGGGCGGGGCGCGGCCAGTTCCTCCAGTTCGGCCTGGACGAGGGCGCGCAGCACCTCGCCGCCCGCGGTGAGGGCGGTGCCGCTGAGGACGACGAGTTCGGGGTCGAGGACGGCGACGAGCGAGGCGAGACCGGTGGCCAGCCGGGTGGCGTACGTCCGCAGCAGCTCCTGTTGGGGGCCGCCGCCGTGGTCGGCGGCGCGGCCCACGAGCGTGGCCGCCGCCTCGGCGTACGGTCCGCCCGGCACGTCCTGGATGCCCAGCTCCCGGGCCAGCCGGGGCAGCGCCTGGGAGCCGGCGAGTTCCTGGTAGCCGCCGCTGTTGGCCTTGGCCACCTGGCGCACCAGCGGCGTGCCCGGCACCGGCAGGAAGCCGACCTCGCCGGCGCCGCCGGTCCAGCCGCGGTGCAGTCTGCCGCCCAGGACCAGGGCGGCGCCCAGGCCCTCCTGGTTCCACAGCAGTACGAAGTCGCCGTGTCCGCGGGCCGCGCCGAGCCGCTGCTCGGCGATGGCGACGAGGTTGACGTCGTTCTCGTACTCGACCGGCATCGGCAGCGCCGCGGCGAGTTCGTCGAGCAGCGCCGGGGCGTGCCAGCCGGGCAGGTGGGAGGCGTAGCGCAGCCGGCCGGTGCCCGGGTCGAAGGCGCCGGGGGTGCCGATGACGAGGCGGTGCAGGTCGCCCCGGGCCAGCCCGGCGGCCTTCACCGCGCCGTCCAGGGCGTCGGTCACCTGCCGTACGACGGGCTGTGCGGGACGCCGGCCGGGGGTGGGCAGTTCGTACTCGCCGACGGTGCGGCCGGTGATGTCGGCGACGGCGGCGCGGATGCGGCCGGGGGTGACGTCGAGCCCGGCGGCGTGCGCTGCGGTCGGGTTGACCGCGTAGAGCTGGGCGTTGGGGCCCGGACGGCCCTCGCTGGTGCCGGTGGCCAGCACCAGCCCGGCCGCCTCCAGACGGGCGAGCAGCTGGGAGGCGGTCGGCTTGGACAGGCCGGTGAGCTTGCCGATCCGGGTGCGGGACAGCGGCCCGTGCGCCAGCAGCAGGTCCAGCGCCGCACGGTCGTTCATGGCGCGCAGGACGCGGGGGGTGCCCGGCGTGCCGGCGGATCCTGCCATCAGTGATCGACACCTGCCCTTCCAGCTGACCAGCCTCTCAGTGGCCCTGGTGGCACGTCCACCCATGATCACTGTTAGGAAAGTTTCCTGTTGGCTGGAAAACGTAAGCTGCCGCGCGGGGGGCGTCAAGAGCGAGTTCAGGCGGCAATCCAGTCGTTACCTGCGGGATCCGGCTGGAGCGGGGTGATCGGTGGGGGACGGGTGACACTGCGGGGCGGGCTGCTGGTGCGGCTCTGGGGGACGGCGCTTGCGGAGGTCGTGCCGTTGATGGTGCTCACGGGTCTGTCCGACGCCGTCCACGACGGTCTCTCCTGGGCGGCGCTCGCGGATGTCGCCCTGGCCCCGCCCCTCTGGGGCGCCCTCGCCCTCGTCCGGGCCGGGTGCGCGGTGCTCTCCCTGGTGTGCAGGGCGCGTGGCACGGGGATCGCGGTGACCACGGACGCGTTGGCGGCGACCCAGGTGCGCAGGCTCGCCGCGTCGCCGGACGACTGGGCGCGGGTCCGGGCCCGGCTGGGCACCGCGGACCGGGCGTCCCACCACGTCGGCGGGGGCGATCAGCTCCATTTCCGCTGGCGGCCGTTTCGCGCCCGGCGGACCGTACAGGCTCAGTTGTCCTACGACGAGGCCGCGCGGCACCTGCGGATCGAGGTCCGGGCGATGGACACCCTGCGGGCCGCGGCCGGTCTGGACAAGGGCGGCGCCTTCATCGCCCTGTGCCAGGTGGCGCGGTGCGCGCGGCCGACCGGTTGTGGCGCGCTCGGTGAGAAGGGTGCGGAAGGGGTCAGTCCGTGAGGAAGGCGGTGGTGTCCAGGGCGGGGTAGGGGGCGGGGAGGGGAAGGGGGAGGCCCAGGTCGACCTTGTCCTCATTGCGGTAATGGGCCTTGGCCGGATCCCCGCCGGGGCGGACAGGGCCGGTGTAGCAGTGAGCCGTGGTCGTGTCGCGATTGATCAGGACGTAGACCGGAACACCCACGGCGGCGTAGGCACGCAGCTTGGGACTGGTGTCCGCCCAGTGGTTGCTCGACGTCACCTCGCCGACGAGCGCGAGCATGTCCATGGGGTACCAGCCCTTGTGGGCCCTACGGTACGACTCGTCGAGTTCGGAGGCTTTGCGTCGCCGCACATAGAAATCCGGGATGAGCAGCGCCATCGTGTTGCCATCGTGGTGTGCGGCGCGATAGCCGTTGCCCATGCCCACGAGTTCGAATCCGGCCGTACGGAGCTGATAGCACAGCTCGAAAGCGCCGTGGTTGTGGTTGTCGTTCGGCTGCGGCGGCACGATGACCGTCCCCTCGACGTACTCCGGTCGAATCGGCGCCCGCGACGCCTCTTCGATCGTGCTCAACAGGTCGATGGGGTCCACCTGCGTCATCACCGGCTCCATGATTGGTTCGGCGCTCATCGCTGGTTCTCCTTGCCGCGCTGCTGTCAGGCTAAGCCCGCGCCGGGTGCCCCGGCACAACAATGGACGGCCCGGTCGGCGTGCGGTACCAGATACAGCGGGCGCCGTCACTCGAACGAGTGTGCCGAATCGATCCGTCGCCGACCGCCCCGCTCCGTCACTTCGTCGGCGGCCGCTGGGGTGCGATCGGGGCCGCCGCCTCCGCCTGCGGGGACGCCGAGTTGCTGAACGCCGACGGGGCCGCGACCGACGCCGTTGGGTCGGCCGCCTCGGCGTCCACCGCCGGAGCCTCCCCGCCGACGATGCGGATGTCCGCCGCGTCGAAGGCCCGCTTGATGCGCCAGCGCAGCTCGCGCTCCACGGACAGGGACTTGCCCGGCATCGTCCTGGCGGACACGCGGACCACCATCGAGTCGATCAGGACGCTGTCCAGGCCGAGCACCTCGACCGGGCCCCAGAGCAGTTCGTTCCAGGGCTCCTCCTTGCTCATCCGCTCGGCCACCGCGTCGAGGGTGGCCCGCACCCGGTCCAGGTCCTCGCTGGGGCGCACCGTCACGTCCACACCGGCTGTCGCCCAGCCCTGGGAGAGGTTGCCGATGCGCTTGACCTCGCCGTTGCGGATGTACCAGATCTCGCCGTCGCCGCCGCGCAGCTTGGTCACCCGCAGGCCGACCTCGACCACCTCGCCGGTGGCGACGCCCGCGTCGATCTGGTCGCCGACGCCGTACTGGTCCTCCAGGATCATGAAGACACCGGAGAGGAAGTCCGTGACCAGGTTCCGGGCGCCGAAACCGATCGCCACGCCCGCCACACCGGCCGACGCGAGGAGCGGGGCCAGATTGATCTGGAAGGTGGACAGCACCATCAGCGCCGCCGTGCCGAGGATCAGGAACGAGGCGACCGACCTGAGCACCGAGCCGATCGCCTGCGAGCGCTGCCGACGGCGCTCGGCGTTGACCAGCAGCCCGCCCAGCGCCGTGCCGTCGACCGCCTGGACGGTCCGGGTCATCCGGTCTATCAGCTTGGTGATCGCCCGCCGCACCAGCACTCTCAGCACCGCCGCGATCACCAGGATCAGCAGGACCCGGAGCCCGATGGCGAGCCACGTCGACCAGTTCTGCTCGACCCAGCTGGCGGCGCCCACCGCACTCTCGTGGGCGTCCTGGAGCGTGGGCAGCGTCGGGACCGTCGACTGCGACGGGGACGGGGACGGGGACGGGGGCAGTGACGAGGTGGCGGTCGTCACGGCGGCGGACAGGGACACGGCGGGTACCTCCAGGCGCAGCGGTCTGCCTCCGGCACAGCGGTCATGGTCGGCAGGGCGTCATGGTCGTCGGCGACGCCGGGGTGCGTGTGGCGTCGGGGTGGGCGAGATCACTGAACTGTCACCGGACGGGCAGAACCAACACACTAACGGGGCATTGTGTGTGCGCTGTGCGGCGAGCGCGGGAGAGGCCCGGGTCACGCGGGCTTGAACAGGCCGTGATCCGGGGGATGAATCCAGGTGTGGTCGAAAACACTCCCAGCCCGTTACCGGGACATGGTGGCGCTTCCACCAGGCATGAGGGGAGACTGACTGCAGATCGTCCCGGCGCGAGCCACGCGTCGCCGGCGTACAAGGAGGCATCCGTGCCGCATGTCCTGGTCCTCAACGCGTCGTACGAGCCGCTCGGCGTCGTACCGCTCCGCCGCGCGCTCGTCCTCGTCCTGGAGAACAAGGCAGTCGCCTTGGAGGAATCGGGCGCCTTCATGCACAGCGCAACCGTCACACTCCCCGCACCTAGCGTGGTCCGGCTCAAGCGATTCGTTCGGGTTCCCTACCGGGGGCCCGTTCCTCTGACCCGACGGGCACTCTTCGCCCGGGACGGGGGCCGGTGCATGTACTGCGGTGGCGTCGCAACCAGCGTCGACCACGTCATCCCGCGCAGCCGCGGGGGCAAGCACGTCTGGGACAATGTGGTGGCCTCCTGCCGCCGCTGCAACCACGTGAAGGCCGACCGACACCTCTTCGAGATCGGCTGGCGGCTGCGCCACAAACCGGCCCCGCCCACCGGCCTTGCCTGGCGCATCATCGGCACCGGCCATAGGGACCCGCGCTGGCTGCCCTACTTGCAGCCGTACGGCGCGGAGGACGCCATGGCCCGGATCGACGGCATTTCCGCCTGACGATCCGGGCCTTCGCACACCCCGTGGCCACCCCCGGCCACGGGGCACTGCACGCTGCCCCGCCGGGTGGGGCCAAGCCCCCTTGAGGGGCGCGGGGAACTGTGCGCTCAGCCGTACCCCACCCGCACGCACGGACGCTCCGGATCCCGCACGGCGAGTGGGCCCCACCCCGGGCGCCTTTGTCCCCCGGGTGGGGCCAAGCCCCCTCAGGGGGCGCGGGGAACTGCGCGCTCAGCCGCACCTCACCCGCACGCACGGACGCTCCGGATCCCGCACGGCGAGTGGGCCCCACCCCGGGCGCCTTTGTCCCCCGGGTGGGGCCAAGCCCCCTCAGGGGGCGCGGGGAACTGCGCGCTCAGCCACACCCCACCCGCACGCACGGACGCTCCCGAGCCCCCACGGCGCGGCGTGCCCAAGCCCACCCCACCCGCACGCACGGACGATCCCGAGCCCCCACGGCGAGTGGGCCGCCCCCACCCCTCGGAGAGGCGAGTGCGACCGTCCCGACTGGGTAGGGCTGCCGTTATCCGCAGAACGCTATCGTCGGAATCCGTCGTTACCCGACAAAGGAGACCACCGTGCCCGCACCGGCTCATCTCTCGTTTCCGGCCCAGCACAAACCGGGTCACAAACCCGGTCACAAGGCCGGTCACGAACCCGTCCGCACACCCGGGTACGAACCCGGACCGGTGCCGCCCACCGACCCCGAGAACACCCACCACTGCGTGTTCAGCGCGGAGGGCGCACACGTCGAGATTCCGCTGACCAGCGAACCACCGCTGCCCGACGCCGAGCCCCTGACCAGCGAGCCGCCGCTGACCGACCTGGCCCCGCTGACCAGCGGGTCCGACGCGGCCGAGGACCCCATCGGTGCGGACATGCTCACTCCGGGACGGTAGGTGACCGCGCCCGGGCCGGCCGCCGCCCCCGACGAGGAGCTGCGCCGGCTCGCCGAGCTGCACGGCGTCGCCACCTCCTACCGCCCCGCCCCGGACCGTACGGTGGCCGCCTCCACCGCCGCCGTGGTGGCCGCCCTGGCCGCGCTGGACGTCGCCGCCGACACCCCGCAGGAGGTCCGCGCCGCGCTCGCCGCCCGCGAGCGTGAACTGCGCGAACGGCTCCTGCCGCCCACGATGGTGCACTGGACCACCACCACGAGCCCGCCCGGCACCGCGCCGCCCGGCACCAGGCCGTCCGGCACCGCGAGCCCGCTCGGCACCCTGCCGCCCGGCACCCGGCTGCGCGTCGACACCGAACAGGGCGAGCGCCGCGCCACCGCCGACCGGCTCCCGGCCGGGGTCCACCGGGTGACGGCCACCGCCCCGGACGGCCGTACCGCCGAGAGCCATCTGATCGTCGCCCCCGACCGGCTGCCCATTCCCGCCGGACGCTCGTACGGACTCCTCGTCCAGCTCTATTCGCTGCTGTCCGGGCGGTCCTGGGGCATGGGCGACCTCGGGGACCTCAGCGAGCTGGCCGGCTGGGCGGCCCGTACTGCCGGTGCCGGATTCGTGCAGGTCAACCCGTTACACGCGGCCGTACCCGGCACGCCGACCGACCCCTCCCCGTACCGGCCGTCCTCCCGCCGCTTCCCCGATCCGGTGCATCTGCGGGTGGCGGACGTGCCCGAGTTCGCCCAGGTCGAGGACCGCGCACAGGCCGTCGGCCTCCTGGACCGGGCCGCCCGGCTGCGCGCCGACGTGCTCGACGAGGGCGCGCTCATCGACCGGGACGCGGTGTGGGAACTCAAGCGGGAGGCGCTGGAACTGGTCCGGCAGGTGCCCCTCGCACCGGACCGGCGGGCCGGCCTCGCCCGCTTCCGCACCCAGGAGGGCCAGGCGCTGGAGGACCACGCCACCTGGTGCGCGCTCGCCGAGCTGCACGGCTCCGACTGGCACACCTGGCCGCCGGAGCTGCGCGATCCGCGCTCGCCCGGCACCGCCAGGGCCCGCACCGAGCTGACGGACCGGGTGGACTTCCACTCCTGGCTGGCCTGGCTCACCGACACCCAGCTCGGCGCCGCCCAGCGCACCGCGCGCGAGGCGGGCATGCCGGTCGGGATCGTGCACGACCTCGCCGTCGGCGTGCACCCCCGGGGCGCCGACGCCTGGGCCCAGCAGGAGTTCTTCGCCGCCGGGATGTCGGTGGGCGCCCCGCCGGACGCCTTCAACGCCCTCGGCCAGGACTGGGGCCTGCCGCCCTGGCGCCCCGACCGCCTCGCGGCCCGCGGCCACGCCCCCTACCGGCAGCTCCTGCGCGCCCTCTTCCGCTACGCGGGCGCGGTCCGCATCGACCACGTCATGGGTCTGTTCCGGCTGTGGTGGGTGCCCCAGGGGCAGCCGCCGACGGCGGGTACGTACGTCCGTCACGACGCCGAGGCCATGCTCGCGCTCCTCGCCCTGGAGGCGTCCCGGGCCGGTGCCGTGGTGATCGGCGAGGACCTCGGCACCGTGGAGCCGGGCGTCCGCGAGACCCTGCGGCGCCACGGGGTGCTCGGGACGTCGGTGCTGTGGTTCGAACGGGACTGGACGGGTGACGGCCTTCCTCTTCCGCCCGACCGCTGGCGTGCCGACTGCCTGGCCACCGCCACCACCCACGACCTGCCGCCCACGGCCGCCCGGCTCACCGGCGAGCACGTCGACCTGCGCGACCGCCTCGGCCTGCTCACCCACCCGGTGGCCGAGGAGCGCGCGGCAGCCGCCGCGGACGCGGAGGAATGGCTGGACCTGCTCACCCGCCTCGGACTGCTCCGGCCGCCGGCCGGTGACGGCTCGCGGACCGGTGACGGTTCGCAGACCGGTGACGGTTCGCAGACCGGCTCGCAGGCCGCCGAAGAGGCCCGGATCCAGGCGGTCCACCGCTTCCTGCTGCGCACCCCGGCCCGCCTGGTGGGCGTGTGGCTGCCGGACGGCATCGGCGACCGCCGCCCGCAGAACGTGCCGGGCACCTGGGACCAGTACCCGAACTGGCGCCTGCCCATCGCCGACGCCCAGGGCCGCCCGGTGACCCTGGAGGAGCTGACCGCCGCGCCCCGGGTGCACGCGCTGCTGGAAACCCTGCGCACGGCGGGATGAGCCGGGACCGGGGCCCTTCCGCCGCCTGCCGACGGCGCGCCAAGGGCACCCCGGACGCGCACCGGGTTCCGGCGTTCGCTACTTTTGCACCGTGGACAAGAAGAACGCCCTGCGCGCCGGCGCCCTGGCTGCCGGTACGACGCTGATGATGCTGCTCATGTCGTCCCCCGCGCTCGCGCTCACCCGCGACGACGGCGACGATCCCGGCAAGGGCCTGAGCGTCATCCAGACGCTGGGCCTCTTCGTTCTCACCCCGCTCGCGCTGTTCGCGGTCATCGCGGGTCTGGTGATGGTGCTGGACAAGTCGAAGATCCGCGTGACGAAGGGCAAGGCGAGGGTCTGACCCGCCGTCGGCCCGCGCCGAGGGCGCCGGCCGTCATCCCGTACGACAAGCCGAGAAGACGACGAAAAGGGGCGCCACGCCGGGCGCCCCTTCGTCGTGCGCGTGCCGACGCGCCGCGGACGACTACGCGGTCGCCGCCGCGGCGTCCGCGGCCTGGGCCCTCAGGGCCCGCTCGACGCCCGCGCGGGACTCCGAGACGAGGCGGCGCAGGGCCGCGCCCGGCTCGGCCGCGGCGAGCCACGTGTCCGTCCTCACCAGGGTCTCCTCGGACACCTGGATCGACGGGTAGAAGCCGACCGCGATCTGCTGGGCGATCTCGTGCGAGCGGGAGTCCCAGATGTCCTTGACGACCTCGAAGTACCGCTCGGCGTAGGGCGCCAGCAGCTCCCGCTGGTCGGTCTGCACGAAGCCGCCGATCACGGCCTCCTGGACGGCGTTCGGGAGCTTGTCGGACTCGATGACCGACGCCCACGCCTCCGCCTTGGCCTCCGGCGTCGGACGGGCCGCCCGCGCGGTGGCCGCGTGCCGCTCGCCCGCGGCGGTCCGGTCCCGCTCGTACTCGCCCGCGATCTCCGTCTCGTCGAACCGGCCGACCGCCGCCAGCCGCTCCACGAACGCCCAGCGCAGGTCCGTGTCCACGGCCAGGCCCTCGACGGTCTGCGTGCCCTCCAGCAGGCCCTCCAGCAGGTCCAGTTGCTCCGGCGTGCGGGCGGTCGCGGCGAACGCCCGGGCCCAGGCCAGCTGGTGGTCGCCGGCCGGCTCGGCGGAGCGCAGGTGCGCCAGGGTGGCGTCCGTCCAGCGGGTGAGCAGCGCCTCGCGGGCGGCGGGCGCGGCGTACATCTCGATCGCCAGCTTCACCTGGCGCTGGAGCGACTGCACGACGCCGATGTCGGACTCTTTGCCGATGCCGGACAGCACCAGGGACAGGTAGTCACGGGTGGCCAGCTCCGCGTCCCGGGTCATGTCCCAGGCGGAGGCCCAGCACAGCGCGCGGGGCAGCGAGGACGCGAAGTCGCCGAGGTGCTCGGTGACGAAGGCCAGCGACGCCTCGTCCAGGCGGACCTTCGCGTACGACAGGTCGTCGTCGTTGAGCAGGATCACGGCCGGGCGGCGCCGCCCGGCCAGCTGCGGTACGGCCGTCAGCTCGCCGTCCACGTCCAGTTCCAGCCGGTCGCCCCGCACCAGCTTGCCGCTCGCCGCGTCCAGGTCGTACAGGCCGACCGCGATCCGGTGCGGGCGCAGCACCGGATCGCCCTTGGCGCCGGCGGGCAGGGCCGGGGCCTCCTGGCGGATCGCGAAGGACGTGATGACACCGTCGGCGTCCGTCTCCACCGCCGGGCGCAGGATGTTGATCCCGGCCGTCTCCAGCCACTTCTTCGACCACGTCCGCAGATCGCGGCCGGAGGTCTCCTCCAGGGCGCCCAGCAGGTCGGACAGGCGCGTGTTGCCGTAGGCGTGGCGCTTGAAGTAGGTCTGCACGCCCTTGAAGAACTCGTCCATGCCGACGTAGGCGACGAGCTGCTTGAGCACGCTGGCGCCCTTGGCGTACGTGATGCCGTCGAAGTTGACCAGCACGTCGTCCAGGTCGCGGATCTCGGCCATGATCGGGTGCGTGGAGGGCAACTGGTCCTGCCGGTAGGCCCACGTCTTCATGGAGTTGGCGAAGGTGGTCCACGAGTGCGGCCACCGGGATCCGGGCGCGTACGCCTGGCAGGCGATGGAGGTGTACGTGGCGAACGACTCGTTCAGCCACAGGTCGTTCCACCACTCCATGGTGACCAGGTCGCCGAACCACATGTGGGCCAGCTCGTGCAGGATGGTCTCGGCCCGCGTCTCGTAGGCCGCGTCGGTCACCTTCGACCGGAAGACGTACTGGTCCCGGATGGTCACCGCGCCCGCGTTCTCCATCGCGCCCGCGTTGAACTCCGGCACGAACAGCTGGTCGTACTTCTCGAACGGGTACGGGTGGTCGAACTTCTCCTGGAACCACTCGAAGCCCTGCCGGGTGACCTCGAAGATCGCGTCCGAGTCGAGGAACTCGGCGAGCGAGGGACGGCAGTAGATGCCGAGCGGCACGCTCTGCCCGTCCTTCTCGTACACGCTGTGCACCGAGGTGTACGGCCCGGCGATCAGCGCCGTGATGTAGGTCGAGATGCGCGGCGTCGGCGCGAAGACCCAGACGTCGTCCTTGGGCTCGGGGGTCGGCGAGTTGGAGATGACGGTCCAGCCCGTGGGCGCCTTCACGGTGAACTGGAAGGTCGCCTTCAGGTCCGGCTGCTCGAAGGAGGCGAAGACCCGGCGGGCGTCCGGCACCTCGAACTGGGTGTACAGGTACGCCTGCTCGTCGACCGGGTCGATGAAGCGGTGCAGCCCCTCACCGGTGTTCGTGTACGCGCACTCGGCCACGACCCGCAGCTCGTTGCGGCCCGCCTGGAGGCCCGGCAGCGCGATCCGCGAGTCCGCGAAGACCGCGGCCGGATCGAGCGGGTCGCCGTTGAGCGTCACCTCGTGGACCGCGGGGGCCACCAGGTCGATGAAGGACGCGGCGCCCGCTTCCGCGACATCGAAGCGCACCGTGGTCACGGACCGGTAGGTGCCCCCCTCCTGCGCTCCGGAGAGGTCGAGATCGACCTCGTACGAGTCAACGGTGAGCAGCTTCGCCCGCTGCTGCGCCTCTTCGCGAGTCAGGTTTGTGCCAGGCACGCGGTCATCTCCTCGTTATGTGTGGGTTGTGCCATCCTTCCACGGGTCATCCACAGAACGCGATGTCCGCATCCCGCCGGTGACAGGGGCGGACGCGCGCCAGCCTGGTGGGATGACGACATACACCGCACGTCCGGTCGACCCGGCGGCCCTGAAGGAACTGCGCGCCGTGGACGACGCGGGGCGGGAGACGGTTCCCGTGACCGACGACGAGGGCGGCGCGCCGCTGCGCTGCTGTCTGCGCCGCAGCGCGCCCGGCGAGTCGATCGCGCTCGTGTCGTACGCGCCGCTGCGCCGCTGGGCGGCCGGAACGGGCGCCGAGCCCGGCGCCTACGACGAGCAGGGGCCGGTCTTCATCCATGCGGGGGAGTGCCCGGGGCCGGTGGCCGAGGGCGGCCACCCGTTCACGAACGCGCACCGGACGGTCCGCCGCTACTCGGCCGGCGGCCGGATCCTCGGCGGGCGGCTCGTGACGGAGCCCGACGGCTTCGAGGCGGCCTTCGCGGAGGCGTTCGCGGATCCGGAGGTGGCGCTGGTCCATGTGCGGGCGGTGGAGTACGGGTGCTTCCTCTACGAGGTGCGCAAGGGTTAGCACCCGCACGGTAGTACGAATGGTAGCTAGCTTGGTCATACCTTGCTAGCGTGCTGGTATGAAGATCAGTGTGAGTCTGCCGCAGGAGGATGTCGCCTTCGTCGACGAGTACGCGGCCCGTACCCATGCGGAGTCCCGTTCGGCGGTGATACACGACGCCATCGAGTTGCTGAGGCAGGCGCGGCTCGTGGAGGAATACGCGGCGGCGTTCGCTGAATGGGACGGCAGCGAGGACGCCGAGTTCTGGGACCGGTTCTCCGGGGACGGGCTGAGCGATGAAGCGCGGTGACATCTACCTCGTCGACTACGAGCCGTCGCGGGGCAGCGAGGCGAACAAGGCCCGTCCCGCGGTGATCGTCTCGAACGACAGCGCCAACGCGGCGGTCGAGCGAACGGGAATCGGCGTGGTCACGCTGGTCCCCCTGACGACCAACACGGCTCGTGTCTACCCGTTCCAGGTGCTGCTTCCCGCAGGTGAATGCGGTCTTCCCAAGGAATCCAAGGTGCAGTGCGAGCAGGTGCGTGCGCTCGCCCCCGACCGGTTGCTGCGGCCGCTCGGCACGGTGCCCCGGCAGCAGATGGCGAAGATCGACGCCGCCCTGCGCAGACACCTCTCCCTCTGAAACCCGAAGGGCGTCCACCGGCCGGTGGACGCCCTTCCCCGGTGTCGCGGTGTCACCCCGCCAGTTCGGCCGCGACCAGCTCCGCGATCTGGACGGCGTTCAGGGCCGCGCCCTTGCGCAGGTTGTCGTTGGCGACGAACAGGGCCAGCCCGTTGTCGCTCGTCTCGTCCCGGCGGATCCGGCCGACGTACGACGGGTCCTGGCCGGCCGCCTGGAGCGGGGTCGGGATGTCGGTGACCACGACGCCCGGCGCCGCGGCGAGCAGCCCGGCGGCCCGCTCCGGGGACAGCGGACGCGCGAAGCGGGCGTTGATCTGGACGGAGTGGCCGGTGAAGACCGGGACCCGGACGCAGGTGCCGGAGACCTTGAGGCCGGGGATCTCCAGGATCTTGCGTGACTCGTGGCGGAGCTTCTGCTCCTCGTCGGTCTCGTTCAGACCGTCGTCGACGAGGTTGCCCGCGAAGGGGAGCACGTTGAAGGCGATGGGCCGCTTGTAGACCTGCGGCTCGGGGAAGTCGACGGCCGCCCCGTCGTGGGTGAGCCGGTCGGCGTCGGCGACCACCTTCTGGGCCTGGCCGTGCAGCTCCGCCACGCCCGCGAGGCCCGAACCGGAGACCGCCTGGTAGGTGGCGACGACCAGGGCTTCGAGGCCCGCTTCCCGGTGCAGCGGCTTGAGCACCGGCATCGCGGCCATCGTGGTGCAGTTCGGGTTGGCGATGATGCCCTTGGGGCGGTGCGCGATCGCGTGCGGGTTCACCTCGGAGACCACCAGGGGTACGTCCGCGTCCCGCCGCCAGGCGGAGGAGTTGTCGATCACGACGGCGCCCTGTCCGGCGACCTTCTCGGCCAGCGCGCGGGAGGTGGCGCCGCCCGCGGAGAACAGGACGATGTCCAGGCCGGTGAAGTCGGCGGTCGCCGCGTCCTCCACCGGTACGCCGTCCAGGACCGTCCCCGCGGAGCGGGCCGAGGCGAACAGCCGCAGCTCGTCCGCCGGGAAATCCCGCTCGGCGAGGATCCTGCGCATGACCGTGCCGACCTGACCGGTGGCTCCGACGATTCCGACCTTCACGGGTTCCTCCGTACTACGTGTGTGTGCGGCCTCTGTGCGTGCGGCACGGCGGCCGCTCCAGGATGCGTCTGTCCAGGCCCGTCCTGTCCAATCCATTGTCCGGGTGGTGGGACGGGGCGGCGAAATCCCCGGGGTTCGCGGCGAACGTTTCGCCCCGCTTCCGCGTCGTAGGGGAAACCCGGGGAGGGGAGAGGTGGCTGTGCTGCGTAGAAGGGCCCGCCGCGGTCAGGAGGCGGTCCGCGGAGGGGACGATCCGCTGGACGCGGCCCAGGAGCGGCGGGTGCGGGCGGTGCTCGCGCTCGGCGGCGTGCCGCAGTCGGACCTGCCGGACGGGGTGCAGCAGGTCCGGCTGCGGCTGCTGGAGCGGGCCGCGAGCGGGCGCGAGGCGCCGCGGGACGTGTCGGCGTGGGTGGCGGTGGTCGCCTCCAACCTGGCCATGGACTGGCACCGGGCCAAGCGGCGCCAGGAACGGCTGGGGGAGCGGCTGGCCGCGCTGCGCGAGCCCGCGCACCCCTCGGGCGAGGAGACCAGCCTGCTGTCCCTCGCGGTCGCCCGGGGTCTGGACGGGCTGCCGGACGCCCAGCGGCAGGTGGTCGTGCTCCGGTTCTTCGCCGACCTGTCGGTGCGGGGGATCGCCGAGGAACTGGGCATCCCGGAGGGCACGGTCAAGAGCAGGCTGCACACGGCGGTCCGCGCGCTGCGCGACCGGCTGCACGAGGACGAGGTGGTGTGACATGACCGCCGGACACGAGGGTGCGCGGGACACCGGTGGCGCCGGTGGCACCGGAGGCGCCGGGGAGCAGCACGGGGAGTACCGGGAGTGGGAGCACGGGGGGCACGGGGAGATCGGGGAGTACGACGGCACGGACGCCCTGATGGCCGCGATCACCGGCGACCCGCTGCCGCAGGAGGCCCGCCGGGACCCCGCCCGGCTCGCCGCACACCGGGCGGCCGAGGCCGACGTGGCGGTGCTGCGGGACCAACTGGCCTGGCTGGCGGAGGCGTTGACGGGGGAGGGGACGACCAGGGGGGTGGTGAGCGGGGAAGCGGCGATCGGCGGGACCGGTGCACCGCAGGGCAGCGGCGGACCGGAAGGCACCGGAACAGCGGAAGGCATCGGAACTGCGGACGGCCCCGGTCCGGTCGTGCCGCCCGCCCGGCGTGCCCGGAGCCGTACCCGTTCCGCCGGTCCCGGCCGGCCGCCGGAGCCCGGCCGTCCGGGCGGCCGTCGGCGCGCCCTGCGGATCGCGCTCGGCTCGCTCGCCGGTGCCGCGGCCTTCGCCCTGGTCCTGGGCTTCGGCTGGGTGGTGACGCGGGCCGGCGGCGGCGCGGACGACAGTGCCGGGGCGGCGGCCAAGAGCGACGCCGGGGTCGCGGGCCGGGACGCCGGGCCCGGCGGCCGGCCGGCGGACCCGGAACGCGAGCTGGCCTGTTCCCGCCTGGTCGTGGAGGGCACGGTGGCCCGGGTGGAGCCGCAGCCGGGCGGCTCCGGGGGCAGCAGGGTCACCCTGACCGTGCTCCGCTCCTACAAGCCCGCGCACGGCCCGGCCGAGGTCCGTGTCCTGCTCGACGCGGCCGCGTCGCCCGCACCGCGCCCGGGACAGCACGTGCTCGTCCTGGTCGGCCGGGGCGAGCGGGACGCGAGCCGGTGGGTCGTGGGCGACACCCGCGTGGCCGCCGGACGCGCCTGGATCACCGACGCCCTGCCCGGCTCCCCCGCCGCGGCCTGCCCTTCCGGCGATGCGTCCTGAGCCGGGGAGCCCGCGGGCCCGGCCGGGTGCGCCCCGGGCGGCGGTCCGGGGCCGTGACGCACGGAGCGGGGCGGGCGTCCGTCAGGACACCCGCCCCGCCCGTCGGCGTCACCGCGTCACGGCGTGACCTTTTCGATCTGCACGCTGCCGACGCCCGCGACCGTGCCGCGCGCGTTCACCAGCTGCACCCGGCCGAAGAACTCACGGCCCGCCGGAGCCTCGGCGGCGGCCGTGACCTGCCCGGTCACCGTCGCCGAGGCGCCCGTGCCGAGCTTGACCGGAGCCGAGCCGTCGACCGTGACGGAACCGAGCGCGGAGGAGAAGAACACGTCCCGGTAGTCGAAGTCGGTCGAGCCCGACGGCACCGAGTAGCCCACGACCTCCACGGTGTAGGTGCCCGCGGCCGGCTTCGGGAGGGAGACCGCCTCCTCCGAGTCGCCGTCCGCGGACAGCGCGACCTGGTTGCCGTCCGCGTCGTACACGGTCAGGTCCAGGTCGGCGGCGGTGTCGGAGACGTTGCCGATGGCGACGTCCAGCGTCTCGGCGCCCGCCGGGACGGTCACCTCGGTGGTCCGGGTCTCGCCCTGCGCGATGGCGGGCCGGTCGGACTTCGCGGAGCCGAGCGGGCCGCCGACCAGCTTGCCGTCCAGGGCGGCGAAGTGGTTGGTCACCTTCCAGGACACGGTGGCCGGGACGCCGACCTTCGCCTCGGGCACGGTCACGGTCGCCGGGTCGAAGGCCGCGCCGAGCACGGTGACGTCCAGCTTGTACGGGTTGTCGAGCAGCGGCGAGGTGCGGCGCGACTCGACCTCGATCTCCCAGACGCCGGCCTGCGGGTCGGTGTACGAGCGCAGGTCGGGCCGGCAGCCGTTGCCGTCCAGGTAGTTGTTGTAGCAGTACGGCGTGGAGGTCTCGTCGACCGGGACGCCGTACGGGTGGATGGAGATGAACCGGGTCTGGCTCTTGTCCTTCAGCCCGCCGATCGCGACCTCGAAGGACTTGGCGCCCTCGGGGACGTCGAGGAAGTACGACTGCGTGCTGTTGCGCTGCACCGAACCCGACGCGGAGAAGGTGTGGCCGACCGGCGTCGCCACCACGACCGTGGTGAGGATCTGCTGGTCGATGCCCTCGGTCCGCGGGTCGTCGACCTCAAGGATCGCGCTCTTGAGACCCGCCGACTTCGGGGCCGCCTGGACCTTGACGGTCACCGGCTGGTTCAGTGGCAGCTTCACCACGTCGTCGCCGACGATCCGGAAGGTGCCGCCCGCGTTGTTCTCGAAGTGCAGCTCGTGCCGGACCGCCGTGGCCGGTCCGGAGGTACGGGTGATCGTGACGTCGTACGTCTTCTTCTGCCCGGCCTTCAGCCCGCCCTCGCGGTCGTACAGGCCGGTGCCGAAGCCCGGCGTCCTGAGCGCGTAGTCGATCGCGGTGTCGACCGGTGCCTTGACCGTGTAGTCATGGGCGCCCGCGCCGTTCCTGACGGCCTTCCAGGCGTCCACGATGTTGATCAGGCCCGCGCCCTCCTCGTACGCCTGCGCGCCCTTGATGTGGTCGGCGGTCGAGGTCAGCGCCGTGCGCAGACGGGCGGGGGTGAGGTCGAGGTGCCGCTGCTTCGCCGCGCTCAGCAGCAGCGCGGTCGCGCCGGTCGCCTGCGGGGAGGCCATCGAGGTGCCCTGGAGCATCGAGTAGCCGGCCGGCAGGGAGTAGCCCGCCTCGGGCACCGGGCCGCCCGGCAGCCAGGTCTGGGTGGTGTTGATCGCGGCGCCGGGCGCGACCAGGGTCGGCGCGAAGCCGCCGTCCTCGCGCGGGCCGCGCGAGGAGAAGGGCATCAGCGCGTACTTCTTCTCCACCTGGGAGCCGTAGTTCGCGGCCCAGGTCTCCTTGGAGATGCCCGCGCCGACCGCGATCACCTTGTCGGCCAGGCCGGGGTCGCCGATCGTGTTGGCGCCGGGGCCGTCGTTGCCCGCGGAGATGACGAGCTGCACGCCGTAGGTGTCGATGAGCCGCGTGTACAGCTCGGCGCGCGCGTTGTTGCCGTCGTTGAGCGCCGGGAGGCCGCCGATGGACATGTTGACGACGTCGACGCCGCGGTTCGCCACCAGGTCGATCATGCCCTCGGTGAGCGCGACGTTGGTGCAGCCGCCGGTCCAGGTGCAGGCGCGGGAGGAGACGATCTGTGCGCCGGGCGCGGCGCCGTTCATCTTCCCGCCGAACAGGCCGCCTGCGGCGGTGATGCCGGCGACGTGCGTGCCGTGCTCCGACTCGATGACGCCGATGTTGACGAAGTCGGCCTTCTTGCCGACCCAGGACCCGCCGTAGGGGTCCATCGGCACGTCCTTGCGGATCTGCACGACGAACGGCTGGCGCTCGACCACGTCGGTTTTCGGGTCGTCGGTGCCGAAGTAGCCGATCTGGTAGCCGTCCTTGTACGGCTTCAGCGGCGTGTCGTCGGAGAAGTCGTTGTTGTTGTTCAGGTCGACCCGGACCGTGCCCGCCGCGGGGTCGTACAGCACGCCCCAGGAGTCCGTGGTGTCGCCGTCGCGGTTGGCGTCGCCCGCCGCGTCGCCGCCCGCGGTGTAGGACTCCTTGAACACACTGATCTGGTAGGAGCCCGCCGGGGCCCGCCAGCTCTGGCCGCTGTAGGTGAACGACGGCCCGGAGACGGCGTTGACCATCGGGCGCCAGGTCTGGTCGCCGTCGACGATCGGGTCGGTCGCCGTCACCCAGTCGACGATCTTCCGCTCGCCGGTGGTGGTCTTCTGCAAGGCCGGGTGGCCGAGGTCGACGCCGGAGTCGAGGATGCCGATGGTGACGCCGCGGCCGTCCGCCTTCGGGTTCTGCCGCACGAAATCGACGGCGCCCGTCTCGAAGGACGGGTTGTACGGGTTCTCGGCGGGGGTGTTCCTGCCGGGTGCCGGATACGTCTTCGACGGCGCGGCGCTCTGGGTGGCGCCCGCGGAGGGTGCCGGGTCGTCGAGAGGGATCTCCTGGCGCAGGTCGATGGCGTGCACCGAGGACAGCGTGGCGGCGGCGGCGATGGCCGCGTCCGCCGTGCCGGTCGGGACGGTGGCACGGACGTAGCCCAGCTTGTCGTAGGTGCGGCCGACCGAGCCGCCCTTGACCGCGTCCAGCTGCTCGGCGACCTGCTCGGTCCGGCCCGGCGCGGTGGCGATCATCATCGTGACGTTCTTGTCGCCCGCCGCCTTGGCCGCGGCGAGCAGGTCGGCGTCGTCGGAACCCAGCTTGGGGCTCTCGGCCGACTTGACGCTGGGGTCGGCCGTCGTCGCGGGGGCGGTCGCGGCGACGGCCAGGGGTATCGGGCCGGCCGCGGAGAGCGCGGCCACCAGACCGGCGGCCACGGCGATGCGGGCCACGCGTCTCGCGCCCGGCGTCGGGTCGCTCTTGGAGGAGTGGATCATCGGCATCCCTTGTAGGTAAAGGAACGTTGAACACGGCAGTCCGGATGTCGGTGCCGGACGATCGCTCAGCTTTACCCAAGGGTGAGAACTTTGGGGAGAGTTGACCGGGGCGTGAGGGATGGATGGCGTACACCCGCCATACGCCACGGGGGATTTAAGCCGCCAAAAGATGATCTTTCGCTGATTGTTTCGGGAACATGAACGCGAACTGTGGCGGAATACCGTCGCACCGTGGCCGGAACCGTCGTCCGGCCCCCGGACCCGGCACACTCGGACTAACGTCCCCCCGTGCGCAGGAAACTGAGGGTGGCGGCCTACGCCGTGTGCGTTCGCGACGTGGGGGCCGCTCCGGCCGAAGGCCCGGGGCGGATCCTGCTGGCCCGCTCGCCGGCCCCCGAGGGCCCGCCCGAGTGGGTGCTGCCCGGCGGCGGCATGGAGCACGGCGAGGATCCCCACGACACCGTGCGCCGGGAGGTCTTCGAGGAGACCGGCTACCGCATCGAGGTGACCGGCCTGCTCGGCGTGGACTCGCTGCACCTGACCAGGCCGCGGCGCTTCGGGCGCGGCGTCGACCACCACGGCGTACGGCTCGTCTACGAGGGCCGGATCACCGGCGGTGAACTGCGCAACGAGGAGAACGGCTCCACCGACCTGGCCGCCTGGCAGGACCTGGCCGCGGTGGACGGTCTGAACCGGGTCGCGCTCGTCGACACCGCGCTCAGGCTGTGGCGCGAGCGCCCGGCGTCCGGACGGCTGCCGGACGGGCCCGGCGGCCTCCTGCTACCCCCGCAGATGAACACGGAGTGACCGTCCACCGGCCGCCCGAAATCCACCGTATGACCGTGTCCGGTACGCCGTGATCCACGTACGGTGATCGGCGCCGCACGTTGCTGCCTCGTTCACGCGCAGGTCACCCCTGGTGCCAACGATCCCAAGCAGCGGGATGTTCGCGATGGCGATCACCCGCGAACCACTGCTGACGCGTTCGCACCCGGGGAGACCGCGCCATGTCGCGCATACGCTCTGTCGCCACCTCCGCGCTGGGGGTCAACCGCCGTACCGTCCTCGCCGCCGTCGGAGCGGTGTCGGCCTCCGCGGGCATCGGCTACGCCCTGCGCCCCACCGACAGCCAGGCCGCCACCACCCAGGGGGCACCCCTCGCCTCCTCGCGGACGGCGCCCGCACCGCCGCTCACCCCCTACGCCAAGGGCACCACCCTCGAATCCGTCGCCGCCGCACCGGGCGGCTCCGGCTACCGGCGCCTCGGCGACGGACCCGGCTGGCCGCGGGTGGTGCGCGAGGAACTGGCCGCCGCCAAGTCCGGCCGCGCCGACCGCCGTACCCCGCTCGCCGCCTTCGTCCAGCTCACCGACCTGCACCTGATGGACGTCCAGCACCCGCTGCGGCTGGAGTTCCTGCGCTCCGCCGACCGGCACGCCTGGCGCCCGCACGAGGCGCTGACCGTGCCCGGGGCCGTCTCGCTGGTCGAGCGGGTCAACTCGCTGCGGGGCGGCCCGGCCACCGGCTCGCCGCTGCACTGCGTGATGACCACCGGCGACAACACCGACAACAACGCCCACTCCGAACTGGAGTGGTTCATGACGATCATGAGCGGCGGGAACATCACCCCCAACACCGGGGACCCGCGCCACTACGAAGGCGTGCAGAGCAGCGGCCTCAGCCTCTACTGGCAGCCCGACTCGGCCCTGCGCGACCAGGACAAGACGGCCGGATTCCCGCAACTCGACGGCTACTTGGCGGCGGCGCTCCGGGAGGTCCGCAGCCCCGGCCTGCACCTGCCCTGGTACTCCACGGTCGGCAACCACGACGCCCTGCCGCTCGGCTGCTACGGCTCGCACGGCGACCCCTACCTCACCGAGTTCGCGGTCGGCGGCAGGAAGCTGATGAGCCTGTCCGCGGCCGAGGCGAAGAAACTCCAGGACAGCATCAGGAACGCCGCCGACCCCCAGGGCACCGGCTTCCGGGACCTGCTCCAGGCACACGCGCGCGATCTGCGGCCGGTCACCCCCGACGACAGGCGTGCCCCGTACACCCCCGCCGACTACCTCAAGGCCCACCTCGACCCGGCCCACACCGGATCCGGTCCGGCCGGCCACGGCTACTCGTCGGACAACGTGGCCGCGGGCACCCAGTACTACTCGTTCCGCATCACCGACGACGTGATCGGCATCAGCCTGGACACCACCGACCCGGGCGGCCACTACGACGGCTCCATCGGCACCGCCCAGCTCACCTGGCTGGACAAGACCCTGCGGGACAACAAGGACGCGTACGCCGTCGTCTTCAGCCACCACACCAGCGCGACGATGGACAACACCCGCCCCGATCCGGCCGACCCCGGCGAGCAGCGGCACGACGGCGCCGCGGTCCTCGCCGTGCTCGCCCGCCACCCGGGCGTCCTGGCCTGGGTGAACGGCCACATCCACCGCAACGTGATCACCCCGCACAGCACCGCCGGCGGCCACTCCTTCTGGGAGATCTCCACCGCCTCCCACGTCGACCACCCCCAACTCGCCCGGGTCATCGAGCTGGTGGACAACAAGGACGGCACGCTGTCGCTGTTCACCACGCTCGTCGAGTCCGCCGCGCCGCACCGCACCGATCCCGCCGACCTGTCCCAGACCGGCCTGGCCGCCCTATATCGTGAGCTGTCCTTCAACGCCCCCGGCGCCGGCACGACCCTCGGGGGTTCCACGACCGACCGCAACACGGAGCTGGTGCTGAAGAAGGGCTGAGGTCGAAAGGGCCGATACACGCTCAACCGGCGTACGGCTGGGCAACCTTCACCGCCACCCCGGTGTCCCTCCCCGCGACCGAGCTCGACGAGCCCAGCGAACAGGGGAAACGACATGTCCGTACGTATGGCAGTGGCGGCGGCGACGGCCGCGGTGCTCTCGATGGCACTGGCGGCGACACCGGTGCTCGCGGCCGGGCCCGCCGAGGGCGCCGACGGCCACGCGGCCACCCGCCGGGCCATGGCGGCCGCGGTCGCCGACGGGGTGCCCGGCGTCACCGCGGGCGCCCGGGACGTGCAGGGCGCCTGGTCGGCGACCGCGGGCGTCGGCGACACCCGCACCGGTGCCCCGCGTTCCGCCGCCGACCGCTACCGCGTCGGCAGCATCACCAAGACCTTCGTCTCCACCGTCCTGCTCCAGTTGGAGGCCGAGGGCAGGCTGTCGCTGGCCGACCCGGTGGAGAAATGGCTGCCCGGCGTGGTGCGCGGTCATGGCCACGACGGCCGCGCGATCACGCTCCGCATGCTCCTCAACCACACCAGCGGCATCTACAACTACACGGCCGACGAGGACTTCGGCCGCGCCTACTTCGTGAAGGACGGCTTCTTCCAGCACCGTGACGACACCCTGGCCCCGAGCGAGCTGGTGGCGATCGCGATGCGCCACGCACCGGACTTCGCGCCGGGCACGTCCTGGAACTACTCGAACACCAACTACGTTCTCGCGGGCATGATCGTCGAGCGCGTGACGGGCCGTCCGTACGCGGAGGAGATCGAGCGGCGGATCATCCGCCCGCTGAAGCTCACGGGCACCACGGTGCCGGGCACCCGGGTCACGGTCCCGCAGCCGAGCAGCCGCGCCTACTCGAAGCTGGCCCAGCCGGTGGCGGGCCCGTCGTACGACGTCACCCGGCTGAACCCGTCCATCGCGTCGTCCGCGGGCGAGATGATCTCCGACTCGGCCGACCTGATCCGCTTCTACCGGGCCCTGCTCGGCGGCCGGCTGCTGCCCGCGCGGCAGCTGAAGGAGATGAAGACCACGGTCACGGCCGAGGGCATCCCGAACACGGGCTACGGCCTCGGGCTCATGGACCGCACCCTGTCCTGCGGCGTCCACGTCTGGGGACACGACGGCGGCATCCACGGCTCCAGTTCCTCGGCGGTGACCACGGCCGACGGCCGGCACGCGCTGGCGGTCAACTTCAACGGCGACTGGGCCGGGGACATGGACGCCGTGCTGGAGGGGGAATTCTGTTAGACACCGTTTCGCCGGTGTCTTTCCGTCTTAACGCGTATGCAATGTCCGTACCGCCATATATCGGCTAACCCGCTGTTCACGGGGATGGCTTGAATCAGGTGCAAGGCGGGTGGTCGCGTGCGCGCGATGCGTGATCTGCGGGTGCTCTCGGTCTACGAGGGCTTCTTCTCCGGCGGTGCCCGGATCGTCCACAGCGATGTCCTGCTGGGACTCGTGGAGGGCGGCAGGCAGCACCACCAGGTGCTGAGCATCCATGGCGAGGTCTACCGGGAGGCGACCCGGCAGCGCATGGAGGACGACGCCTGCTATCGCGCGCTCACGGCCGGCGCGGTGCCGGTCACCTCGCTCGGCCGGAGCGCGGGCCTGGTCGACGGCACCGTCGCGGCGCAGGCGTTCAGCGGGCCCGAGCTGGCCGCGACAGCCCGGGCGATGGCGGGCGCGGACGTCATCCTCTCCCTGAAGGAGCAGCCGCTGGCCCTGCTCAACCAGGCGGGGCTGCCGCGCCGCCCGGTGGTGGTGTGCCTGCACCGCTCGGACCCGGAGAACCAGGGACCGGCGCTGGACGAGCTGAAGACGGCCATCGCGGACGGCACGGTCGTGGCGTGCGTGTGCTGCGCCGAGTCGACCCGCGACGCGTATCTGGCCGCCGGGATCCCGGCGGCACTGCTGCACGTCATCCCGAACGGGGTGGACCTGCTGCGGTTCCGGCCGGACGCGGAGGCACGGCAGCGGGTGCGCAGCGCGCTCGGGATCCCGGCCGCGGCGCCGGTGGTCGTCTTCGCCGCGCGCTACGCCGCGATGAAGAACGTCCCGCTGCTGCTGCGCGCGGCCCGGCTCTGGCTGGGCCGCGAGGGCGGCGGGCACGTGCTGATGTGCGGGGCGGGCATGACCGCGCAAAACCCGGCCCTGTGGGCGGACATCGAGGTCGCCTTCGGCGCCGAGCGGGCGCTCGCGGAGCGGGTGCACCTGCTCGGCGTGCGGGGGGACATGGCGGCGGTCCACGCCGCCGCCGACGTCGTGGCGCTCACCTCGTCGGCGGGGGAGGCCGCGCCGCTCAGTCTGATCGAGGGCATGATGTGCGGGGCCGTGCCGGTGACCACCGACGTCGGCGACAGCGCGGCCATCGCGGCCGGGCACGGCTTCGTCACCCCGCCGGACCCGGGAGCCGTGGCCCTGGCCTGGGCCGGCGCGGTCGCCGGCCGTGCCGACCTCGTCCCTGCCCTGGTCCACAGCCGGGAGCGGTTCAGCCGCACCCGGATGATCGCGGCGTACGCGACCCTGCTCGACCGGGTGACCCGCCCCGCCTCCCGCCACGAGGAACCACAGCAGTCGCCCTGACCCGCGCCGCCGGTACCCGTACGACCCGTACCCGTGCGGCCGGGCTCGGCCCGCGGCCCGGCCCTCGGTCCCGGCCCGGCCCCGATCGCCGGCCCGGTCCCGGGCCCCGTTCCGGTCGTCCCTGAGCGGCACTACCGCGGCAGGACCACGACGCACGCGGCCGGGTCGCGGTCGCCGGAGGCCATCAGGGCCGTGCGGACCACCGTCGCCTGCTGCTCCAGCGACTCCCGGAGCTTCCTGGGGGAGATGTGCACGACGGTGATGCCCAGGCGCTCCAGGTGCTCGCGCTTGCGCGCGTACTCCGACCAGAGGGCGTCCTCGTCCTGGCGCGGGGCCCGGGTGTCCAGCTCCACCGCCACCGCCTGGTCCGGCCAGTACGCGTCCAGGCCGCCGAGGTGCGGGCCGCCCGGCAGCCGCAGGTCCACGTTCCACACCGGGTCCGGCAGGCCGTACTCCCGCACCATCCGGTACAGGCGGTCCTCCGCGAGCGCCCGGCCCTCGGCCACCAGGGAGTCCACCGCGTCCACCACGTGCGGCCGGGAGAGCAGCCTGGCCTGGTTCAGTTCCCGTACCACCGCGGTCGGTTCGCAGTGGCCGGCCCGGACCGCCTCGGACAGCAGCACGCGCACCGTGGCCGCGTCCGAGAGGTCCGCCACGGCGTCCGCCACGGCCCGCGGCACCGGCGCCACCGGCACGCCGGACACCTGCCGCGCAGCGGGCAGGACCGGTGTGCGGACGATGCGGACCAGGCCCGTCGAGCGCAGCCGGCGTGCCCGCGGGACCAGCACGTCGATGCGGTCCAGGGAGGACAGCGGCGGCGCCGCGGCGAAGCCGTGCAGGCTCAGCGCGGCCGGGCCGGTGACCATCACCTCCGGGTACCGGGACGCGGGCGACTCGGGGGGCCTGGGCTGTGGCGGCACGGCGGCGCCCGCCGGGACGCGCGCCGCGTACAGCAGCACGGCGTGCAACCGCTCCTCGCCGGTCGGCGGCCCGGCGTGGAGCAGGACCACGCCCGGCAGGAGTTGCTGCCAGGGGCCGCCGGGGCGGCACCGCTCGTTCAGGTCGGCCGTCGAGACACCGTGCTTGCGCAGCCGGGCCACGGTCAGCACCCGGTGGTGGACGTCGCTGAGGTGGTGGAGGGGACGCGGGGAGAGCGGGGTGTTGTGGTTCATGACCTCCGGATTCCCGCGGCCGGCCGGCCCTTTAACCGCTGTTACACACCCGTCGACAAATACGGACAAGGCAGCACTAAAGGACGAATGTTCGGATGCCGAGTAGCGATCGAAAACCCCTGGTCCGTTCGGGTGCGGACCAGGGGTTACGGCTCCTATTGACCGAATTCCGTAACGGTCACGGACGGGCCGAGCCTTGGCCAGAGGCGGCGGCGTCGCAGGACTGCCCGCGCAGCGAGCGTGCCAGGTCGTCCCGCGCCTCCAGCACCAGCCTGCGCAGCGCGGGAGCCGACTCCCGGTGCGCCTCCAGCCACGCGTCCGTCGCCGCCAGCGTCTCCGGCGAGTCCTGGTAGGCCGGGAACAGCCCCCTGACCACGTCCATGCCGATCTGGATCGACCGCTCCCGCCACACCCGCTCGATCGCCGCGAAGTACTTCTCGGTGTACGGAGCCGCAAGCTCCCGCTGCGCGGGCTGCGCGAACCCGGCGATCGTCGCCCCGACCAGCGCGTTGGACAGCGCGTCGGACTCCACCACCTGCGCCCACGCCTGCGCCTTGACCGCGGCCGAGGGGCGGGCGGCCAGACAGCGGACGTGGTGCCGCTTGCCGGACGCGGTGTCGTCGCGGGCCAGCTCCGCCGCGAGCACGGCTTCGTCGGCCGCCCCGTGGACCGCGAGCGGCTCCAGGAACGCCCAGCGCAGTTCCTGGTCCACCGCCAGCCCGTCGACCACGGCCGTGCCGTCCAGCAGCTCCCGCAGCAGCGTGAGGTGCGGCTCGCCGGACGCCACCGTCGCGAAGAACCGGGCCCAGGCCAGCTGGTGCTCGCTGCCCGGCGCGGCCCGCCGCAGCTCGTCGAGGGCCCGGTCGGCGACCAGCCGCTCACCGGTCGCCCGCCACTTGGGCGCCGCGTAGTGCACCAGCGCCGAGTTCGTCCACGCGTGCAGCATCTGCACGACGCCAATCTCGCTCTCGCGGCCCGCGAAGCGCAGCACCAGCTCGACGAAGTCCCGGGTCGGCAGCAGCCCGTCCCGGGTCAGGTTCCACAGCGCCGACCAGCACTGGGCGCGGGCCAGGGGGTCGGTCAGCGCGCCCAGGTGGTCCCGGAGGGTGGCCAGGGACGTGGCGTCCAGCCGCATCTTGCAGTACGTCAGGTCGTCGTCGTTGACCAGGACCAGCTCCGGGGCCGCGGCACCGGCCAGCTCCGGCACGACCGTGCGCGGGCCGTCGACGTCGGTCTCCACGCGCGCGTACCGCTCCAGGTCCCCGGCCGGACCGCGCCGGTACAGGCCCACCGCCACCCGGTGCGGACGCAGCTGCGGATGCGTCTCGGGCGCCTCCTGGAGCACGGCCAGCTCGCTCACCCGGCCCTCGGCGTCCAGCAGGACCTGCGGGGTCAGCGAGTTCACCCCGGCCGTCTGCAACCAGGACCGCGCCCAGACCGCCATGTCCCGGCCGCTGGTCTCCTCCAGTACCGACAGCAGGTCACCGAGCCGGGTGTTGCCGTACGCGTTCCGCTTGAAGTAGCGCCGGGCCCCCTCCAGGAAGGCGTCCTGCCCGACGTACGCGACGAGCTGCTTCAGCACCGACGCGCCCTTGGCGTAGGTGATGCCGTCGAAGTTGAGCTTGGCGTCCTGGAGGTCGCGGATGTCCGCCGTGACCGGGTGCGTGGAGGGCAACTGGTCCGCGCGGTACGCCCAGGCCTTGCGGCGGTTGGCGAAGGTGATCCAGGCGTTCTCGAACCGGGTCGCGCCCGCGTTCGCGAACGCGCCCATGAAGTCCGCGAAGGACTCCTTGAGCCACAGGTCGTCCCACCACTCCATGGTGACCAGGTCGCCGAACCACATGTGCGCCATCTCGTGCAGCAGGGTGTTGGCGCGGCCCTCGTAGGACGCCTGCGTCACCTTGCCGCGGAAGACGTACTCCTCGCGGAAGGTCACCAGGCCCGGGTTCTCCATCGCGCCCAGGTTGTACTCCGGGACGAACGCCTGGTCGTACTTCCCGAACGGGTACGGGTAGTCGAAGTGGTCGTGGAAGAAGTCCAGCCCCTGCTTGGTGATCAGGAAGACGTCGTCCGCGTCGAAGTGCGGGGCGAGGCCCTTGCGGCACATCGCGCCCAGCGGGATCCGCAGCCGCGTGCCGTCCTCGAAGGTCCGCTCGTAGGAGTCGGTCACATAGTGGTACGGGCCCGCCACCACGCAGGTGATGTACGTCGAGATCGGCTTGGTCTCGGCGAACCGCCACACTCCTTCGACGAGTTCGCCGGCGCCGTTGCTCCACGCCGTCCAGCCCTCCGGCGCCCGCACCTCGAAGCGGTAGGGGGCCTTGAGGTCCGGCTGTTCGAAGTTGGCGAAGACCCGGCGGGCGTCGGCCGGCTCGTACTGGGTGTACAGGTACACCTCGCTGTCCTCCGGGTCGACGAAGCGGTGCAGGCCCTCGCCGGTGCGGGAGTAGGCGCAGAGCGCGTCCACCACCAGCTCGTTCTCGGCGGCCAGGTCCTCCAGCGCGATCCTGGAGCCGTCGAAGACCTCGCCGGGGTCGAGGTCCCGGCCGTTGAGCGAGAGCGCGGTCACGGCCGGCGCGATCAGGTCCGCGAAGCTGGACGCGCCGGGCTCGTTGCAGCGGAAGCGGATCGTGGTGACCGAGCGGAAGGTGCGGGGCGCGCCGTCCCCGTCGCCGACGGCCGACCGCAGGTCCAGGGACACCTCGTACCCGTCGACGGACAGCAGGGCGGCCCGCTCGCGGGCCTCGTCGCGGGACAGATTCTCACCGGGCACGGACGGCACTCCCTCGTTGTGGTGGTATGGCATGGTTCGGCTGGGGTTCAACAGCACCGATCCTCCCATGTGCCCCTGACGGGGGTCAGCAGGGGAATGACGGAACGACCGGACGCGTTCCCCGGGGAAAGGCGTATCCCCGAGGAGTGACATGTCTGAGAAGACCCCCGTCGACTTCTGGTTCGACCCCCTGTGCCCCTGGGCCTGGATGACCTCCCGATGGGTGCTGGAGGTGGCGAAGCTGCGGGACATCGAGGTCCGCTGGCATGTGATGAGCCTCGCCGTGCTGAACGAGAACAAGCTCGACACCCTGCCCGAGGAGTACGCCGAGAACATGCGCCCCGGCGGCAAGTCCTGGGGCCCGGTCCGGGTGGCCGTCGCCGCTCAGCAGCTGCACGGCGACGAGGCGGTCGGCAAGCTGTACACCGCGCTCGGCACCCGCTTCCACAACGAGGGCCTCGGGGTGAATCCCGAGAGCATCGCCGCCGCGCTCGCGGACGCGGGCCTGCCCGCCGAGCTGATCGGGTACGCGGACAAGGACACCTACGACACCGAGCTGCGCGCCTCCCACAAGGAGGGCATCGACAAGGTCGGCCAGGAGGTCGGCACCCCGGTGATCGCCGTGCCCGGTCCCGACGGCGAGGAGATCGCCTTCTTCGGTCCCGTGGTGACGCCCGCCCCCAAGGGCGAGGAGGCCCTGCGGCTGTGGGACGGCACCCTCGCCGTGGCCTCCGTGCCCGGCTTCTACGAGATCAAGCGGACCCGTACCAAGGGCCCCGACTTCAGCAACCTCTGAGTTCCGTCGGCATCCTCTGAGTTCCGTCGGCACCCCGTGAGTTCTCGGCGCGTCCCGTGCCCGGCGCGCCCGCTGAACAGCACCGGCCCCGCGAGTCACGTCCTCGCGGGGCCGGTCCCTTTCTCCGCCCGCCGCGTGAAGGGTGAGAAGACGATCACGAGGCAGGACGATCGGGGCACGCCGTCAGGGCGCCAGCAGCAGCACCCCGGCGCGGGACTTGGCGGCCTCGTAGCGCCGGGCCACGTCCTGCCAGTTGACGACCGCCCACATGGCGTCGATGAAGTCCACCTTCTGGTTCTTGTACTGAAGGTAGAAGGCGTGCTCCCAGGCGTCGAAGACCAGGATCGGGGTCGCGCCCTGGCCCACGTTGCCCTGGTGGTCGTAGACCTGCTCGACGACCAGGCGGCCGCTGAGCGGCTCGTACGCCAGCACGCCCCAGCCCGATCCCTGGGTGGTGGCCGCGGCCTTGGTCAGCTGGGCCTTGAAACCGGCGAACGAGCCGAACGACTCGGTGAGCGCGTCCGCCAGCCCGCCCACACCGTCCGCGGCCAGCGGTTCGCCGCCGCCGTCACCGGTCATGTTGTGCCAGTAGATCGAGTGCAGGATGTGTCCGGAGAGGTGGAAGGCCAGGTTCTTCTCCAGGCCGTTCAGCGAACCCCACTGCTCCTTGTCGCGCGCCTCGGCCAGCTGCTCCAGCGTGTCGTTGGCGCCCTTCACATAGGCCGCGTGGTGCTTGTCGTGGTGCAGCTCGATGATCTCGGGGCTGATCACCGGGGCGAGCGCGGAGTAGTCGTAGGGCAGTTCAGGAAGCGTGTAGACGGGCATGGGTGGTCCCCTCCGAACCTCTTATTGCAAAGGGCTTGCAACTACACGCTAGCAACAAAAAGCTCTCCGCGGGTGCAGGGGAAGAGGCGGTGCCCGTGGCACCGGGCGGTGGCGTGAGCCAGGTATCGCGCCCTCCGTGACCGTTGTCACCTCGCACGGGGTGTAATCGGCGCCCTTTGTATGGAGCCGACCAGCCCGCCGTTTCAGCCTTTGTCGAGCACTGACGGTGAACGTCCCGACCAGGCGGTATAGCGTCACGGTGTCCCAGCCTGCCCACACCCGCGGAGTCCTCATGAGCACCGCCACCGCCGGCGCCCGTTCCGGTGCCGTCCTCGCCGACCTCCTGCCCGCCTCCCGTGTGCGCGATGTCGCCCTCGTGCTCGGTGGAGCCGCGCTCACCGGCCTGGCGGCCCAGCTCTCGGTGCCCGTGCCGGGCTCCCCGGTCCCGGTGACCGGGCAGACCTTCGCCGCCCTGCTCGTCGGCACCACGCTCGGGGCCGGCCGCGGCTTCCTCTCCCTCGCGCTCTACGCGATCGCGGGCATGGCGGGCGTGCCGTGGTTCGCGGGCGGCGGCGCGGGCACGGCGGCCCCGTCCCTCGGCTACGTCTTCGGCATGCTGCTGGCCGCCTCCGTGGTGGGCGCGCTGGCCCGCCGCGGTGCCGACCGCTCGATGCTGCGCACCGCGGGCACGATGATCCTGGGCGAGGCGATCATCTACGCCATCGGCGTCCCCTACCTGGCCGTGGCCACCGGCATGTCCGCCTCCGCCGCGATCGCCGCCGGCCTCACGCCGTTCCTGATCGGCGACGCCCTGAAGGCCGCGCTGGCCATGGGCCTGCTGCCCACCGCCTGGAAGCTCGTCGACAAGCGCTGACCGCGGCGCCGCGCCGGGACCCCGCCCGCACGGAGGCGGCGAGCGGCGCCGGCCGCACACCGGCCGACGGCAGAGGCTCGCCGGGCGATCGATACCGCGCCCGGCGAGCCTCTGCCGTGTCCCGGCGTCTCCGCCGCCTGTCGCCGTTCGGCCTTGTGCCTCCCGGCCTTTTGCTTCCTGGCCTCCGGGCCGCTCGGCCCAGCGGCGTGCCGCGCCGCGAAACCGCGCCACGACATCCGGGCCGGTCGACCGACACCCGGGCCGGTCGGCCGACACCGGGCTCAGCCGACCGGCACCCGGTCCTGCTCGCTCTGCTCGGTCGCGTCCTGGCCGCTGCCCGCGAGCCGCTGCCGCACCACCGCGATGACCACCACGACCGCCGCGACCAGCAGCGACAGCAGGACGGTCGTCCGGCCACTGCTCTCGCCCTCGGTGTCGGTGAGCATGTAGCCGAGCACGAACACGATCAGCGCGGCGGTGGCCCAGGTCAGATACGGGTACAGCCACATCTTCACGACCAGCTTCTCCGGCGCCTCACGCTGGATGATCTTCCGCATCCGCAGCTGCGAGAAGCAGATCACCAGCCAGACGAACAGGGCCACCGCGCCACTGGAGTTGACCAGGAAGAGGAAGACCGAGTCCGGGAACCGGTAGTTGAAGAAGACGGCGACGAAGCCGAACACCACCGACGCGACGATCGCCGCCATCGGCACGCCCCGGGACGTGGTCCGCGCGAACGCCTTCGGCGCGTCACCGCGCTGGCCCAGCGAGAAGGCCATCCGGGAGGCCGTGTACAGGCCCGAGTTGAGACACGACAGCACCGAGGTCAGCACGATGAAGTTCATGATCTGACCGGCGTGCGGGATGCCGAGCGAGCCGAGGGCGGCGACGTACGAGCCGTCCTTCTGGATCGCGGGGTCGTCCCACGGCACCAGGGAGACGACGATGAGGATCGAGCCCAGGTAGAAGACGCCGATCCGCCAGATGATGCTGTTGGTCGACTTGGTGACGGCCCGCCGCGGGTCCTCCGACTCGCCCGCGGCCAGCGTCGCGATTTCGCTGCCCATGAAGGAGAACACCACGAGCAGTACCCCGGTGAGGATGGTGCCGGGACCGTTGGGCAGGAAACCGCCGTGGCCGGTGAGGTTGCTGAAGCTCGCCTGGTCGCTGTCCACACCGGGCAGCACGCCGAGGACGGCCAGCAGCCCGATCACGATGAACGCGCCGATCGCCACGACCTTGATCCCGGCGAACCAGAACTCGAACTCACCGTAGGAGCCGACCGAGACCAGGTTGGTCGCGGTGAGCACGACCATCACGATCAGCGCCCAGCCCCACTGCGGGACCGCGGGGATCCAGCTTTCCAGGATCTTGGCCCCGGCGGTGGCCTCCACGGCCAGTACGACGACCCAGAAGAACCAGTACAGCCAGCCGATGGAGAAACCGGCCCAGCGGCCGAGCGCCCGGTCGGCGTGCGCGGAGAAGGAACCGGAGGCGGGGTTGGCGGCGGACATCTCACCGAGCATCCGCATCACGAGGACGACGAGTGTGCCGACGAGGGCGTACGACAGGAGGATGCCGGGTCCGGCGGTGGCGATTCCGGAACTGGATCCGACGAACAGGCCGGCTCCGATGACGCCGCCGATGGCGATCATCGAAAGATGGCGGTTTTTGAGTCCTGCCTGGAGCCCGGCGCCGGAATTTCCGGTGTCAGGATCTCCAGGAGCGGGGTGGGGCGGCTGCGAAGTCATGGGGGATTCCTTTGCGCCGGGTGAGGGTTCTCCCGTACCGGGGTGTACGAGCCGGTCCAGTGAATCGGAGGTGAACGGAATCAGCAGCCGTCGAATCCAAATTGTTACTTGAGGTTTCCTTGAGGTTCTATGGATTTACCTGCCTTTTTCTTTCTCGGAGCCCGAAGCTGCCGCCTGGTCGTGCCCGTGTCACACTGCTTGCCATGCGCGTGTATCTCGGCTCGGACCATGCGGGCTTCGAACTCAAGAATCACCTCGTCGAATGGCTGAAGGAGGCCGGTCACGAGCCCGTCGACTGCGGCCCCCACATCTACGACGCCCAGGACGACTACCCGCCGTTCTGCCTCCGCGCCGCGCAGCGGACGGCGGCGGACCCCGACGCCCTCGGCATCGTGATCGGCGGCTCCGGAAACGGCGAGCAGATCGCGGCGAACAAGGTCAAGGGTGTCCGCGCGGCCCTCGCCTGGAGCGAGGAGACCGCCACCCTGGGCCGGCAGCACAACAACGCCAACGTCGTGGCCGTGGGTGCGCGCATGCACTCGACGGAGGAGGCGACGAGGTTCGTCGAGACCTTCCTCGGCACCCCGTTCTCCGGCGACGAGCGGCACATCCGTCGTATCGACATGCTGTCGGACTACGAGACGACGGGCGCCCTGCCCCCGATCCCGGCCCACCACCCGCAGCAGGACTGAGGTACCGGTACCGACCGAGGCACTCCCCGGGCACCGGTCCGGGCGAGGGGAGAGGACGCCGCACCGTGCCGGAAGGGCACACGATCCACCGGCTGGCACAGGACATCGCTGGCCGCTTCGGTGGCCGGCCCGCGCGGGTGAGCAGCCCCCAGGGCAAGTTCTCCGACGCCGCCGCCCTGCTCAGCGGGGCGGAGCTGCACCGTACGGAAGCCCACGGAAAGCACCTTTTCCTGGGCTTCCGCGCGCTTGGCGGCACCGCGGATCCCGGGACCGCCGAGCCCCCGTGGGACACCCCGCCCCGGCAGCAGCCCGCGGACACCACCGGGCACATCGACGACACTCATGACGCCGCTGACGCCGCTGACGCCCATGACGCCGATGGAGCCGAGGACACCGAGGACGCCGAAGCCACCGCCTGGGTCCACATCCACCTGGGTCTCTTCGGCAAGGTGACCTTCGGCGGCGCCCCGGCCCCGCCGCCCACCGACACGGTCCGCCTCCGCCTCGTGGGCCCCACCGCCTACGTCGACCTGCGCGGCCCCACCACCTGCGCCCTGATCGCCGACGCCGAGAAACGGGCGATACACGCGCGCCTCGGCCCGGACCCGCTGCGCGACGACCCCGACCCGGCCACCGCCTACGCCCGCATCCGGCGCAGCCGTACCCCGATCGCCGCGCTCCTCATGGACCAGAAGGTCATCGCCGGCGTCGGCAACGTCTACCGCGCCGAAGTCCTCTTCCGGCACGGCATCGACCCCTACCGCGCGGGCCGCGACCTCACCCCCGCCGAGTGGGACGCGATCTGGGCCGACCTCGCCGCGCTGATGCGGGAGGGCGTCCGGCACAACCGCATCGACACCGTCCGCCCCGAGCACACCCCCGAGGCCATGGGCCGGCCGCCGCGCGTCGACGACCACGGCGGCGAGGTGTACGTCTACCGCCGCGCCGACCTGCCCTGCCACATCTGCGGCACTCCGGTCCGCACGGCCGGTCTCGCCGCCCGCAACCTCTTCTGGTGCCCCACCTGCCAGCGGACCTGACCCCGCCGCCGCGCACCCGGCGAACCCCCGTCACCGCGCACCCGGGCGACCCCCTCGCCGCCGCGCACCCCGGCCCGCCCGGCGGCGCTCGCGCTCCCCGGGGACCACTGGGCGGCGAACCCCCGGGACCCCTAGAACCCGTGCGGCAGCCACGGCGCGACCGGCGAGCCGAACGCCACCGACGCCTCCGTCAGCGCCCCCACCCGCAGCTCGCGCACCCGCCCCGCCGCCGCCAGCGACGACAGCGACACACCGCCCAGATACGCGGCCCCCAACTCCCGCACCGACAGCACCAGGTCGGCCGCGTCCTCGGTACGCGCGCACGAGGCGCCCTTCGCGTACCCGGTCAGCCGCCAACGCCCCGCGTTCCACGGGCAGAAGGCGTCCTCCACCTCGAACACGGTGTCCACCGGCGCCTGGTACGTCCGCGCCTCCAGCGCCGCGCCGACCTCCACGAGCCGTACGTACAACGAGTCCCGCAGCGTGATCCGGCAGCGGCGGACGTCCGACACCAACTGCTGCCAGCCTTCGTCCAGCGGACGCCCCCGCGCGACGAGCGTCGAGGTCAGATCGATGTCGAACAGGAACCGCCACACCGCCGCGTGCGCGGCCGGGTCCAGCGTCTCCAGGTCCTCCAGCACCACCGTGCCCTTCGGCCCGGCCTGGTCCCAGTCCGGCTTGACCCGGAACCGCGTGTAGCCGACCGTTTCCCCGTCCCGCTCGGCCACCACGCACTGCAACGGCGAGGCGCCGTCCCGGTCGCCCTCCGGGTCGAGCAGCGCGACCCGCTCCCACCCCGGCAGCCGCGCGATCATCCCGGGGCGCAGCGGCACCTGCCGGGCGTACAGCGCCTCGCACGCGTCGAGCACATCGGCCGGCGCGGCGTACCTGAGCCGTACGTCGTCGGTGCCGGGCGGCAGCGCGAGCCGCACCCGGCTGGTGTCGATCTCGGCGCCCGCGTGGAACGTCCCCGCGCCGTACCCGAACCGTCCGTAGATGTCCGGTTCCGACGCGGTCAGCACGGCCAGCGGCCAGCCCCAGGACCGTACGTCGTCCAGTTGCCGCCGCATCATCGACGTGAGCACCCCGCGCCGCCGATGGGTGGCGGCCACACTGACCATGGTGATGCCGGCGGCCCGCACCGGCGCCCCGCCGGGCACGGTCAGCCGGAAGGCGAACGCCCCGGCCGTCCCCACGCACGCGTCCCCGTCCCAGGCGCCGACGGCACGGTCCGGTTCGATCAGCTCCAGGGACAGCTGCCGTTCCTCGGCCGATTCCGGCACACCACCGAAGGCGCGGATCAGATTGTCGTACCACTCGTCCAGCTCATCGGGCCGCACCGTCCGCAGCTCGATCCCGTGGTCGTTCCGTGCAAGGTCAGTCGCCATGGGACCATGCGTATCAGCGCATTGCGGGGCAAGCGAACGAATTTCCGCCAGGTGGCAGCGCGATGGCGTTCCGTGAAGTTCACTGTGAAGTTGAGCCTCGGACGGGGGACAAGTGGGACCTCCCGTGCCAAGCGACTGCTCCGATGGATAGGGTCCCGAACTAATGGCAGCAGGACGAGAGCGGCGCGGGAAGGCGGAGACCTTCACGGCCCGGTTGCGGATGCAGTGGCACCGGGCTCGCGTCGGCGTGCGCCGAAGCGCCGTGGACTACTTCCGCGGTGACGGGTCGGACTGGATCGCGCTGGTCGGACTGCTGCTGACCGTACCCGTGCTGGCGGCCATGACGCTCGCGAACTCGGTGTGGTTCGCGCCGGGCGCCCTGGTGCTCCCGATCATCGCGGGCGGGCTGCTGCTGCGTCCGGCGAGCCTGCTCGGCCTGTACGCGGCGGCGGCCACGGCGCTGATCGTGGAGTCGGTGCAGCTCGGGCCGTACACCGAGGGCCCGTCCCGGGTCACCCCCGGCGTGGTCCTGGTGGTCGCGGCCTGCGGTTTCTTCGGGCTGCTCACCGCCCAGTTCCGCAGCCGGGTGGGCGTGCCCTGGCGGCGCGGCGGCACCATGCTGTTCGACCTGCGCGAGCGGATCCGGGTCCAGAGCAAACTGCCGAAGCTGCCGCAGGGCTGGCACCGGGAGATGGCGCTGCGGCCCGCGGGCGGCCAGTCCTTCTCCGGTGACTTCGTGGTCGCGGCCCGTACGAACGGCGGGCGCACCCTGGAGGTCGTGCTCACCGACGTGTCCGGCAAGGGCATGGACGCGGGGTCCCGCGCGCTGCTGCTGTCCGGGGCCTTCGGCGGCCTGCTGGGCTCGCTGCCCCCGCACGCCTTCCTCCCGGCCGCCAACGGCTATCTGCTCCGCCAGGACTGGGACGAGGGCTTTGCCACCTCGATCCATCTGGTCCTGGACCTCGATTCCGGGGACTACGAGCTGTACTCCGCCGGTCATCCGCCGGGCCTCCAGCTCAGCGCGGGCACCGGACGCTGGGAGGAGAAGGCCGCGGAGGGACCGCTGCTCGGCGTGTACGACGGTGCCCAGTTCGACCCCACGAAGGGCTCGCTGCGCCCCGGGGACGTGCTGATGCTGTTCACGGACGGTCTGGTCGAGACGTCCGACCGGGACATCGTCGAGGGCATGGACCGCCTCACCGGCGAGGCCGACCGCTATGTCGCGGGCGGCTTCCACGGGGCCGCCTGGCACCTGATCGAGGCGGTGGCCAAGGACGTCAACGACGACCGCGCCCTGCTGCTGATCTGCCGGGAGGGCCCATCGGCCCCCCTGCCCCGCTGACCCGCCGGGAAAGGCAGGAGCCATGACCGAACCGCAGCCCACGCTCACCCCGGCCGAGGTGGAGGCCATCGCCCGGGCCGCCCACGCGGGCCAGACGGACAAGGCGGGACGGCCCTACGCCGAGCACCTGGAGGCTGTCGCGGAGGGCGTACGGGCCCGCGGCGGCGACCCCGACCAGATCGCGGCGGCCTGGCTGCACGACGCCGTCGAGGACGCCGCGCTGACCCGCGAGTGGCTGGCGGGCGCCGCGCTCAGCGCACGCACCAAGGCCATCGTGCTGGCCGTCACCAAGCGCCCCGGCGAGGAACCGGAGGCGTACGCACGCCGCATCCTCGACACCCCGGGCGCCCTACTGGTGAAGGAGGCGGACCTGTCCCACAACACGACCCGGGCCCGCCTGGCCGCCCTGGACACCCCCACCAGAACCCGCCTGACCCAAAAGTACAAAAAAATGCACGAACTCCTGGGCCTACCGCCCCTCTTTTAGGGGCGTGGGGAACTGCGCGCTCAGCCACGACGCTCCCGAAGGCCGAACGACGGCGCGTGGCGGCCCACCGGGGACACGGCGTCGTCCGGCTGGCGCACGCGACGGGTCCAGCGCCCCTCTTTTGGGGGCGTGGGGAACTGCGCGCTCAGCCACGAGGCTCTGGCGGCCGAACGGCGGAGCGCGGTGGCCCGCGGGGGACAGGGCGCGGTGTGGCTGGCGTCTTTCAGGGGCGCGGGGAACTGCGCGCTCAGCCACGACGCTCCCGAAGGCCGAACGACGGCGCGGGGCGGCCCACCGGGGACACGGCGTCGTCCGGCTGGCGCACGCGACGGGTCCAGCGCCCCTCTTTTGGGGGCGCGGGGAACGGCGCGCCCAGCCACGACGCTCCCGCAGCCGAACAACGCCCCCCCCAGCGGAGCGCTTACGTGGTGCCCCGCCGAAACGCCCAAGCCATCCCCGGCTCCATCACACACCGGAACACCCGCCGCACGGGCCGCGTGCACAGCAACGTCACCACGGTGCCCGCGAGCACGGTCACCAGGATCTCGCCCAGCGGCCGGTGCAGCCACGCCGCGTCCAACCAGCCCTCGTAGTCGGCGAGTTTGACCACGAAGCCATGCAGCAGATAGCCGTACAGCGTGCCCCCGCCGAGCGCGGTGAACCACCTGGTGCGGCGCGGCACCAGGGCGAAGAAGCAGGCGGTCAGCACCAGCGAGCAGCCGAACAGGGCGAGCACCATGAGCGGACCGCACCACCACGGCACGCCCAGTTCCTGCGCCGAGTCCCGGTGGTAGAACCACGCGGCCTTCATGCGCGGCACGACCCACCAGCCGAAGACCAGGGCGGCGGCGAACACCGGCACCGCGGCGATCCGCAGCCAGCGACGGCGCACCAGCTCGAAGTGTTCCGGCTTCAGGCACAGGCCCAGCACGAAGTACGGCAGGAACTGGAGCACCCGCTGGAGATCGAGGTCGTCACCGATGCTCGGGGAGACGGTCGCCAGCATCGCGATGCCGAACGCCACCGGGAGCGGCCAGCGGATCATCCTCCAGATCGGCGTCGTCAGGCGCCAGATGAACAGCGCGCACAGGAACCAGGTGAGGTACCAGGGGTCGAGGAGGCTGATCTCCTGGTCGGGGGCGTGGTCGACGTACCGCTTGAACAGCGGGTAGGCGGTCTCGAAGACGACGTACGGCACGGCGACGCCGGTGACGAGGCGCTGGAGCCGGTCCGGGCGCAGGTCGAAACTGCGCGAGAAGAAGCCGGAGATGATGATGAACGCCGGCATGTGGAAGGCGTACACGATCATGTACGCGCCCTGCAGCACACGGCTGTCGCCCTTCAGCGGCTCCCAGGCGTGGCCGATGGCCACGAGGACGATCGCCAGGTACTTGGCGTTGTCGAAGAACGCGTCGCGCTGCTTGCCGGGTCTGCCCGCCGGGGGAGGCGTGCCGGGCGTCCCGTCGCGCGGCGTCTGTGCCGGGAGGAGCAGTTTTCGGTTCTGGCCGGGGGACGGAGCGGCGTCAAACATCTGAGGAACCCTAGCGTTGTCCCCGGGTTTACGTAAAACTCCCCTTGAATTCCCCTGGTCAGAGCTTCGGTTGCCCATGGAATTACCGAACCCGGCCATTCCGGTGGCGTGATGATGAGCACATCTATGACCGTTCAGGCGCCCTCGATGTACCGATTCATCCAGACTAATTGCCGCATATGACCCTTCCTTTGGCGATGAACACCGGAAATTCGAATTACCTGTGAACGTGATGTGTGATCGATGAAACGGTGCCCCGTGATTGCCCGTTACGGTGCCCGTGGCAATCTGTCGATGCCCGTGCGGGTGCGCCCTCGAATTGCTGTACGGGGTGCGCCGCGGGCCCAACTCCCCGGTGGCCGTGCGGTCGATGATGCGTCAGGTGCCGCATACAGTGGCCGGGTTGGTGGCACGATGGTTCTGGCGGGGGCGCGAGGCAGCATCCCCGGGCCGGGAGAGCGGACCGACCGAAGGTGTGATCAGTGTGGCCATTTCACTGTCCGTGGTGCTGCTGTTGGCGATCGTCCTCGTGGTGTTGATCCGAGGGGGGAACATCAAGGCCGGACCCGCCATCGTCGCCATACTCTTCGGCTTCTTCCTGGCTTCGAGCGGCATGGCTCCGTCCATCCAGCGCTTCCTCGACTCGATAGCCCAGACGATCAACTCGATCAGTTTCTGAGCGGCCGAGGCTTCCCGCCCGGACCGCCCAGGCGCTTTCCGGCCGGGTGTACCCCGGCCGGTCCCCAGCCATCCGCCCGGCCGGGATCCGCGGGCCCGGCCCGCGGCCTGCCGGGCCGGAGACCCGTACGTCCCGGGCGTGGCCGTGCGCCGGCCGCCGGCACGGAACGGCGTCGGCCCACGCACCGCGACCCGGCGGCCGGCCCACGCACTGAGGCCCAGGGAGAGAAAAACAACCTCTCACCTGGGCCTCAGCCACACAGAGCGGGCGACGGGAATCGAACCCGCGTAGCTAGTTTGGAAGACTAGGGCTCTACCATTGAGCTACGCCCGCACACCGAGTGCCGCTGGTCGGGGGACCGCGGCACAAGGAGCATCGTAGCGGGTCGCACGCCGCGTAGGCCAACGTGTTGGTCTGTGGGTATGCCGCGGCAAGGTCGACCGGGAAACCGGCCGACGCAACCGGTTCGGGCATGTACCCTACGTGTCGCACCAGCACGGGGTGTGGCGCAGCTTGGTAGCGCGTCCGCTTTGGGAGCGGAAGGCCGTGGGTTCAAATCCCGCCACCCCGACCACCGACCGAGGGCACCCTCGTGATCGCCTTTTGGGGCGCTGACCGGCTGCGGCTACTATGCAAGCTGCGCGCCCGTGTGTCCCGGCCCCTTCGGCCTACGAACTCCTCCGGGCGGCGAAATCCGCCGGACCTGTGTGGCTCCGGCAGAACCCGAGAAGTCAGCCACAAGGAGACCGAACCGTGAAGAGCGCCGTGGAGACCCTGAACCCGACCCGGGTTCGGCTCACTGTCGAGGTGCCCTTCGAGGAGCTCAAGGACAGCCTCGACGCGGCGTACAAGAAGATCAACCAGCAGGTCACGGTGAAGGGCTTCCGCAAGGGCAAGATCCCGGCCCGCGTCATCGACCAGCGGTTCGGCCGCGGCGCCGTGCTGGAGGAGGCCGTCAACGACGCGCTCCCGAAGTTCTACACGGAGGCGGTCAACGAGGCCGAGCTGAACCCGCTGGGCCAGCCCGAGGTCGACATCACCGAGCTGAAGGACGGCGAGACGCTGAACTTCACCGCCGAGGTCGACATCCGCCCGGCGCTGGAGCTGCCGGACTACAGCGGTATCGAGGTCGAGGTCGACGCCGTCGAGGTCACCGACGAGGACATCGAGAAGTCGGTCGAGCAGCTCCGTGAGCGCTTCGCCTCCACCACCCCGGTCGAGCGTGCCGCCGAGGACGGGGACGTCGTCACCGTCGACCTGGAGGCCAAGGTCGACGGCGAGGTCCTGGAGGACGGCGTCGCCAGCGGTGTTTCCTACACCATCGGCTCCGGTGAGCTGCTGGACGGCATCGACGACGCGGTCAAGGGTCTTGAGGCCGGCGGCGAGGCCACCTTCACCTCCGAGCTGAAGGGCGGCTCCGCGGCGGGCAAGGAGGCCGAGGTCACCGTCAAGGTCAGCGAGGTCGCCGCCCGCGAACTGCCGGAGCTGGACGACGAGTTCGCGCAGCTCGCCTCCGAGTTCGACACCCTGGAGGAGCTGCGGGCGGACAGCCGCAAGCGCCTCGCGAACATGAAGCAGTACGACCAGGCCACGCAGGCGCAGGAGCGCGTCCTGGACAAGCTGCTGGAGCTGATCGAGGTCCCGGTCCCCGAGAAGCTGCTCGAGGACGAGATCAACACCCGCAAGCACAACCTGGAGCATCACCAGCTCGCCCAGATGGGCCTCACCCTCGACAAGTACCTGGAACTCCAGGGCAAGACCGCCGAGGAGTTCGAGACCGAGACCCACGAAGCCGCGGTCAAGGGCATCAAGACCCAGTTCGTCCTCGACGAGCTGGTCAAGCTGGAGAAGCTCAACGTCAACCAGGAGGAGCTGACCGAGCACCTCATGCGGCGCGCCGCCTCCTCCGGCATGTCCCCCGACCAGTTCGCCCAGGCCGTCGTCGAGGGCGGCCAGGTGCCGCTCCTGGTCGGCGAGGTCGCCCGTGGCAAGGCCCTGGCCATCGTGGTCGAGGCGGCCACGGTGAAGGACACCAACGGCGAGGTCGTCGACCTGGACGACGAGGACGAGAACGAGGGCGAGGACGGCGCGGAGGGCTCCGCGGCGCAGGCCGAGGCGTCGGCCGACGACAAGCCCGAGGTCTGACCCTCACCGCACAGCACCGGCACCACCCCGAGCGGGCCCCTGGGAACCTTTTCCCCGGGGCCCCCTCCGTCCCGCCCCCTGGGCCACCCCGGGCCCCTCCTCACCCACGCCCGTACACCCCTCCTGGCCCCTCCTCACCCACACGCGTGCACCCTCCTGGGCCCACCCCGCCCCACCTGCTCGAAGGTCCCACCCGGCCGACCGTCCCGGGCCCCCTCCGGACCCGCACGCGCAAGCCACCCAGGCCCCCTCCGCAAAGCCACTCAGGCCCCCTCCCCGGGCCCTTCCGCGCCCACCCAGGGAGCGGAGCAGCCGACCCGGGCAGCAGCCCACCCAGGGGCGCGGGGAACGGCGCGCCGCACCCCCACCCACCCGCACTCCGGCGCCACCCGTTCCACCCCGGAACCAACCGCCCCACCCCCGAACCCCCACCCACCCGCACTCCGGCGCCACCCGTTCCATCCCGGAACCACCCGCCCCACCCCGGAACCGTCCGCCCCACCCCCGCGTCCCCTGAACCGACCCCACCCCCCAACCGGCGGAGCCACCCCGCTACGCCCCCGGCGAACACCCCCGTCCACGGGATTCCCCGACGGGACCCGCGCGTTAGGGTCCATGAATACGAGGGCAGGGGAGTCTCCCGAAGCCTCCCGAAGCCCCCGGCAGGATTACGCAGGATTACGCAGGATTACGCAGGACACGTGAGACGGCCCGGCGCCGTCGTAAGACGAGCAGGTGGATACGTGACGAATCTGATGCCCTCCGCCGCCGGCGAGCCTTCCATCGGTGGCGGCCTCGGCGACCAGGTCTACAACCGGCTGCTCGGCGAGCGGATCATCTTCCTCGGCCAGCAGGTCGACGACGACATCGCCAACAAGATCACCGCGCAGCTGCTGCTCCTGGCCGCCGATCCGACCAAGGACGTCTTCCTCTACATCAACAGCCCCGGCGGCTCGGTGACGGCCGGCATGGCGATCTACGACACCATGCAGTACATCCCGAACGACGTGGTCACGATCGGCATGGGCATGGCGGCCTCGATGGGTCAGTTCCTGCTCACCGGCGGCACCGCCGGCAAGCGCTTCGCCCTGCCGCACACGGACATCATGATGCACCAGGGCTCCGCGGGCCTGGGCGGTACGGTCTCGGACATCAAGATCCAGGCCCAGTACCTGCTGCGCACCAAGAAGACCATGTCCGAGCTGACCGCACAGCACTCCGGCCAGACCGTGGAAACGATCATCCGGGACGGTGACCGCGACCGCTGGTTCACGCCCGAGGAGGCCAAGGAGTACGGTCTCATCGACGAGATCATCACGCATGCCTCCGGTGTTCCGGGAGGCGGCGGCACCGGTGCCTGACCGGCCCGGCCACGCCACGCACCGCCGAGACTCCAGCCCCCAGAACGCCACCAGGACGGTGAACCTCATGAACAACTTCCCCGGCGCTGCCAGCGGCCAGTACGACGGGCCCCGGCCCGACAGCCGCTACGTCATCCCGCGCTTCGTGGAGCGCACCTCCCAGGGCATCCGCGAGTACGACCCGTACGCGAAGCTCTTCGAGGAGCGCGTGATCTTCCTCGGCGTCCAGATCGACGACGCCTCCGCCAACGACGTCATGGCGCAGCTGCTGTGCCTGGAGTCGATGGACCCCGACCGGGACATCTCGATCTACATCAACAGCCCCGGCGGCGACATGACCGCCCTCACGGCGATCTACGACACGATGCAGTTCGTGAAGCCCGACATCCAGACGGTGTGCATGGGCCAGGCCGCCTCCGCGGCCGCCATCCTGCTCGCCGCCGGTACGCCGGGCAAGCGCATGGCGCTGCCGAACTCGCGCGTGCTGATCCACCAGCCCGCCGGCAGCACCGGCCGCGGCCAGCTCTCCGACCTGGAGATCATCGCCAACGAGTTCACGCGCATGCGCACGCAGCTGGAGGAGATGCTGGCCAAGCACTCCAACCGGCCGATCGAAAAGGTGCGTGAGGACATCGAGCGCGACAAGATCCTCACGGCGGAGGAGGCCCTTCAGTACGGCCTCGTCGACCAGATCATCTCCACCCGCAAGATGAACAACGCCAGCGTTCGCTGAGGCGGAGCGCGGATCTCCCCTGCGTGCGGCACACGGAGGGGACGTCCTTTGCCGCCCCTGGCACGGTGCACGTCAAAGTGAACCGTGCCAAGGGGGGCCCGAACGGGGGGCTCGGCAAGGTACCGTCGGACATAAGGCAGCACCAGGAGCCGCTGGACCCATAGTGTCCAGGCGTCTCCCAGGCGAAGGGGAAGCACACCGTGGCACGCATCGGTGACGGCGGCGATCTGCTCAAGTGCTCGTTCTGCGGCAAGAGCCAGAAGCAGGTCAAGAAGCTCATCGCAGGGCCCGGTGTCTACATCTGCGACGAGTGCATCGACCTCTGCAACGAGATCATCGAGGAGGAGCTGGCGGAGACCAGCGAGGTGCGCTGGGAGGAACTGCCGAAGCCGCGCGAGATCTACGAGTTCCTAGAGGGCTACGTGGTCGGCCAGGAGGCAGCCAAGAAGGCCCTGTCCGTAGCGGTGTACAACCACTACAAACGGGTCCAGGCGGGCGAGAACGGCGGCGCCCAAGGCCGCGACGACGCCATCGAGTTGGCGAAGTCCAACATCCTCCTGCTGGGGCCCACGGGCTCCGGCAAGACCCTCCTCGCACAGACCCTCGCGCGCATGCTGAACGTCCCCTTCGCCATCGCCGACGCCACGGCGCTGACGGAGGCGGGCTACGTCGGCGAGGACGTGGAGAACATCCTCCTCAAGCTGATCCAGGCGGCTGACTACGACGTCAAGAAGGCCGAGACCGGGATCATCTACATCGACGAGATCGACAAGGTCGCGCGGAAGAGTGAAAACCCCTCGATCACCCGGGACGTCTCGGGCGAGGGCGTCCAGCAGGCCCTGCTGAAGATCCTTGAGGGCACCACGGCCTCGGTCCCGCCGCAGGGCGGCCGCAAGCACCCGCACCAGGAGTTCATCCAGATCGACACGACGAACGTGCTGTTCATCGTGGGCGGCGCCTTCGCGGGTCTGGAGAAGATCATCGAGGGCCGGGCCGGCGCCAAGGGCATCGGTTTCGGCGCGACGATCCTCTCCAAGCGCGAGCTGGAGTCCAAGGACGTCTTCGAGGACGTCATGCCGGAGGACCTGGTCAAGTTCGGCATGATCCCCGAGTTCATCGGCAGGCTCCCGGTCATCACCTCGGTCCACAACCTGGATCGCAAGGCCCTGCTCCAGATCCTCGTCGAGCCGCGTAACGCCCTGGTGAAGCAGTACCAGCGGCTGTTCGAACTCGACGGTGTGGAACTGGACTTCGAGCGCGAGGCGCTGGAGGCCATCGCCGACCAGGCGATCCTGCGGCAGACCGGCGCCCGCGGTCTGCGCGCCATCATGGAGGAGGTCCTGCAAGCGGTGATGTACGAGGTGCCGTCCCGCAAGGACGTGGCCCGCGTCGTCATCACGGCGGACGTCGTCCTGTCGAACGTCAACCCGACCCTGATCCCGCGCGACGCCCGCGGCCGGGGCCCGGGCGAGCAGAAGACGGCATAGCCCGCGCACCGCGCACGATCCCGCACACGCACGAAAGCCCCGGTCGACGGACCGGGGCTTTCGCGTACCGGGGTTCCGGGGCTCGCGTACGAGGCCGTGCGCGCTCGCCGCGTGGCCCTGGGGGAGCGGCGGCGTCAGCCCTTGACGCGTACTTCCTTGCGGAGCTTGGCCGTCGTCTCGGCCGCGGCCGCCGGGTCGGCGGCCTTGCCCGAGGCGATGTCCGCCAGCTCCATGGGCATCACGAAACCGATGGTGCGGGAGGAGTCTGCTGCGGCGTGCCGTAGCCGGGCTGCTGCGGCGGTGCCGGCGGCTGCTGGGGGTAGCCGTAGCCGGGCGGGGGTGCCTGCGGCGGCTGGCCGTAGGGGCCCGGCCGGCCGTACGGTCCAGGCTGCTGCGGCCCGCCGTCACCGTACGGGCCCGGCTGGTTGTGGCTCATCTCTGGGGTCCCCCTCGCATACTTATGTGTTCCTGACATCCTTGCTCAGCCACCGGAAGCTCACGGCAGCAGGGGCCGTACCGTTACAGAACAACGGCGTTTCGGGACTGGGCCGCGGCACCTCTAAACTGGCCCCCGTGACCGAGAACGCTCAGCAGCAGCCACCAGCGCCCAGCACCGAACTGCCGACCCAGTACGCGCCGGCCGACGTAGAGGGCCCGCTGTACGAGCGCTGGGTAGAGCGGGGTTACTTCGAGGCGGACGCGAAGAGCGACAAGCCGCCGTACACCATCGTCATCCCGCCGCCGAACGTCACCGGCTCGCTCCACCTGGGCCACGCCTTCCAGCACACGCTCATGGACGCCCTCACCCGCCGCAGGCGCATGCAGGGGTACGAGGCGCTGTGGCTGCCCGGCATGGACCACGCCGGCATCGCCACCCAGAACAAGGTCGAGCAGCAGCTCGCCGAGGAGGGCAAGTCCCGCTACGACCTGGGCCGCGAGGAGTTCGTCGAGCGGGTCTGGCAGTGGAAGGACGAGTACGGGGGCAAGATCCTCGGCCAGATGCGCCGCCTCGGCGACGGCGTCGCCTGGTCCCGCGAGCGCTTCACGATGGACGAGGGCCTGTCCAAGGCCGTCCTCACCATCTTCAAGCGCCTCTACGAGGACGAGTTGATCTACCGCGCCGAGCGGATCATCAACTGGTGCCCGCGCTGCCTGACCGCCATCTCGGACATCGAGGTGGAGTACCAGGAGGACGCCGGCGAGCTGGTCTCCATCCGCTACGGCGAGGGCGAGGACAGCCTCGTCGTCGCCACCACGCGCGCGGAGACGATGCTCGGCGACACCGCCGTCGCGGTCCACCCCGACGACGAGCGCTACCGGCACCTGGTCGGCAAGGAGATCAAGCTGCCGTTGACGGACCGTAGGATCCCCGTCGTCGCGGACACCCATGTCGACCCGGAGTTCGGCACCGGCGCCGTCAAGGTGACCCCGGCGCACGACCCGAACGACTTCGCGATCGGCCAGCGCCACGGCCTGCCGTCGCTGACGATCATGGACGAGCACGGTGTCATCACCGTCCACGGCCCGTTCCTCGGCCTGGACCGCTTCGAGGCCCGTTCGTCCGTCGTCGGCGCCCTGCGGGAACAGGGGCGCATCGTCGCCGAGAAGCGTCCCTACATGCACTCCGTCGGCCACTGCTCGCGTTGCAAGACCACGGTCGAGCCCCGTCTGTCGATGCAGTGGTGGGTCAAGGTCGGCCCGCTCGCGAAGGCCGCCGGCGACGCGGTCCGCGACGGCCGGGTGCGGATCCACCCCGAGGACATGTCGAAGCGCTACTTCGACTGGGTCGACAACATGCACGACTGGTGCATCTCGCGCCAGCTGTGGTGGGGCCACCGCATCCCGATCTGGTACGGGCCGGACGGCGAGGTCGTCTGCGTCGGCCCCGACGAGGAGCCGCCCACCGGCGAGGGCTGGACCCAGGACCCCGACGTCCTGGACACCTGGTTCTCCTCCGGCCTGTGGCCGTTCTCCACGCTCGGCTGGCCGGAGAAGACCCCGGACCTCGCGAAGTTCTACCCGACCGACGTCCTGCTCACCGGTCACGACATCATCTTCTTCTGGGTCGCCCGGATGATGATGTTCGGGCTGTACGCCATGGACGGCGAGGTCCCCTTCCACACCATCGCCCTCACCGGCCTGGTCCGCGACGAGTTCGGCAAGAAGATGTCGAAGTCGAACCCGAACGCGGTCGACCCGCTGGACTGGATGGACAAGTACGGCTCCGACGCCGTCCGCTTCACCCTCGCCAAGGGCGCCAACCCCGGCGCCGACGTGCCGATCGGCGAGGACTGGGTCCAGGGCTCCCGCAACTTCGCCAACAAGATCTGGAACGCGACCCGGTTCGCGCTGATGAACGGCGCCACGGTCGAGGGCCCGCTGCCCGACGTGTCGCGGATGTCGGCGACGGACCGCTGGATCCTCTCCCGGCTGAACTCGGTCGTCGCCGAAGTCGACGCGTACTACGACGACTTCCAGTTCGCCAAGCTGTCCGACGCGCTGTTCCACTTCGCCTGGGACGAGGTCTTCGACTGGTACGTCGAGCTGTCCAAGACCACCTTCCAGGCGGGCGGCGAGGCGGCCGAGGCCAGCAGGCGCGTCCTCGGCGAGGTCCTGGACGTCACCCTGAAGCTGCTGCACCCGGTGGTCCCGTTCGTCACCGAGACCCTGTGGACCACGCTCACCGGCGGCGAGTCGGTGGTCGTCGCCGACTGGCCGGGGGCCGTGTCCGTTCCTGGGGCCGACGCCCCGGGCGGCTTCCGGGACGCCGCCGCCGAGCGGGAGATCGAGACGCTCCAGTCCGTCATCACCGAGGTCCGCCGGTTCCGCGCCGACCAGGGCCTCCAGCCGGGCCAGCGGGTCCCGGCCCGGCTCACGCTGGACGGGACGGCGCTGGCCCCGCACGAGGCCGCCATCCGGCAGCTGCTGCGCCTCCAGCCGGAGGGCGACTCCTTCACCGCCACGGCGACCCTGCCGGTCGAGGGCGCGGAGGTCGCGCTCGACCTCTCCGGCACGATCGACGTGGCCGCCGAGCGCAAGCGCCTCGCCAAGGACCTCGCCGCCGCGGAGAAGGAGCGGCAGCAGGCGCAGGCCAAGCTGGGCAACGAGGCGTTCCTCGGCAAGGCGCCGGACCACGTGGTGGAGGGCATCCGGGGACGGCTGGCCAAGGCCGACGAGGACATCGCCCGGATCACCACGCAGCTGGAGCGCCTGCCGCAGGCGTGAGAGCCGATGCCTCCGTACGCGATACGGGGGCAGGTACGGACGCCCGGAGCCCTTCGGTTCCGGGCGTCCGTGACCCGGGGCGCGGCACGCCGCGCGGGCGGCCCGACGCGCGTGGGGGTCCCGCACCCGCCCGACGGGACCGGCCCCTCCCGTCTCCGGGCCCGACGGGCACCGCTCTAGACTGGCGCTGTGAGTGAAAGCGATCCGTTCGACGACATCGTCGCCGCCGAGACCGACCGCGACCCCGACCTCGCGGCGATCGAGGCCGGCAGCCGCACCCTGCGCACCCAGGGCGGCCGGGCACAGGCCGACGTGCCCGCCCGGCCCGCGGACCCCGAGGCCGACAAGGCCCTGCGCGAGGTAGAGGCGGAGCTGGCCGGCCGCTGGGGCGAGACCAAGCTGGAGCCCTCCGTCACCCGGATCGCCGCGCTCGTGGACGTCCTCGGGGAGCCCCAGCGGGCCTACCCGTCGATCCACATCACGGGGACGAACGGCAAGACGTCCACGGCCCGCATGATCGAGGCGCTGTTCGGCGCCTTCGAGCTGCGCACCGGCCGCTACACCTCGCCGCACGTCCAGTCGATCACCGAGCGGATCAGCCTGGACGGCGCCCCGATCTCCGCCGAGCGTTTCGTCGAGACCTACCGCGACATCGAGCCGTACATCGAGATGGTCGACGCCCAGCAGGAGTACCGGCTCTCCTTCTTCGAGGTGCTGACCGGCATGGCGTACGCCGCCTTCGCGGACGCGCCGGTCGACGTGGCCGTCGTCGAGGTCGGCATGGGCGGCAGCTGGGACGCGACGAACGTGATCGACGGGGACGTCGCCGTGGTCACGCCCATCGACCTGGACCACACCGACCGGCTCGGCGGCACGCACACGGAGATCGCCACCGAGAAGGCCGGGATCATCAAGCGCGGCGCGACCGTGATCATGGCGCAGCAGCCGGTGGACGCCGCGCAGGTGCTGCTGAAGAAGGCCGTGGAGGCCGACGCCACGGTGGCCCGGGAGGGCCTGGAGTTCGGCGTGGTGGCCCGGCAGGTCGCGCTCGGCGGCCAGCTGCTGACGCTGCGCGGTCTCGGGGGTGAGTACCCGGAGATCTACCTCCCGCTGCACGGCGCCCACCAGGCGCACAACGCGGCCGTCGCGCTGGCGGCGGTGGAGGCGTTCTTCGGCGTCGGCGCGGAGCGGGCCCGGACACTGGACCTCGACACGGTCCGCAAGGCGTTCGCGGCCGTCTCCTCGCCGGGCCGGCTGGAAGTCGTACGGCGCTCCCCGACCGTCGTCCTGGACGCGGCGCACAACCCGGCGGGCGCGCGGGCCGCGGCCGAGGCGGTGGCGGAGGCGTTCGACTTCAGCCGGCTGATCGGCGTGGTGGGCGTGAGCGGTGACAAGGACGTCCGCGGGCTGCTGGAAGCCTTCGAGCCGATCTTCGCCGAGGTCGTCGTCACCCAGAACTCCAGCCACCGCGCGATGGACGCGGACGAGCTGGCCGCGCTCGCCGTGGAGGTGTTCGGGGAGGAGCGGGTCCAGGTGGAGCCGCGGCTGCCGGACGCGCTGGAGGCCGCGATCACCCTGGCCGAGGAGGAGGGCGAGTTCGCGGGCGGCGGCGTACTGGTCACGGGCTCGGTCATCACCGTCGGCGAGGCCCGACTGCTGCTCGGAAAGGGCTGAGAACCCGATGCGTACGCTCTGCTCCTCCACCCTGATCGGCGAGTTCTTCGTCATCGGCTTCGCCGGACTCGTCGCGATGAAGGACCCGGACCTGTCCACGTCGACGGTGTGGACGGTCAGCGGGATCGCGATGGTCCTGTGCCTGCTGCTGTGCGGCGTGGTGACCCGGCCGGGCGGCGTGGTGTTCGGCTGGGCGTTGCAGATCGCGCTGGTCGCCTCCGGTTTCGTCGTCCCGACGATGTTCGTCCTGGGCGTGATGTTCGGGGCGCTGTGGTGGGCGTCCGTGCACTTCGGGCGGAAGATCGACGAGGCGAAGGCGAGGTTCGCCGCGCAGGCCGGGGCCTCGGGCGCCTCCGGAGCTGACGCTGTGTGAGCGGCGCTCAGACACGCCCTGTAACCTCATCCCACCCATCCCACCCATCCCACCGCACCCGTCCGTACCAAGGAGCCCTCCCGTGACCCAGCGCACTCTCGTCCTTCTCAAGCCCGACGCCGTCCGCCGTGGCCTGACCGGCGAGATCATCAGCCGTATCGAGCGCAAGGCGGGCTGGCGGATCACCGCGCTGGAACTGCGCACGCTGGATCACGAGACGCTGGAGCAGCACTACGGCGAGCACAAGGGCAAGCCCTTCTACGAGCCGCTGGTCGAGTTCATGGCCTCCGGCCCGGTCGTGGCGCTGATCGTCGAGGGCGAGCGGGTGATCGAGGGGCTGCGCGCCCTGGCCGGCCCCACCGACCCGATCGCGGCGGCTCCCGGCTCCATCCGCGGTGACTACGGCGTCATCGTCCGCGAGAACCTGATCCACGCGTCCGACTCGGAGGAGTCCGCCGAGCGCGAGATCAAGATCTTCTTCTCGGACCGCGCCTGACCCCGTTCCGGCTCCCGCGGGTCCGTGCGCCCCGGCCGCCCGCCCCGGGCCCGGCCGGCCCCGGGGCGGCGTACCGCCATCCGGCCCACCGTCCGGCGCGGCGTGCCGCCGGACGGTGCACCACCGGGTGGCGTACCGGAGACGGCACCACCCGCCGCTCCCCGGCCGGGTGGGGCCCGGGTGTCCGGCGAGGATGTTTCGTGGCTTTTTCTGAGGAACCGTCAGCACGACTGCCGGGCTGAGCTGTGGCGGACGTACATTTTCGGCCTGCCGCCCGGCATAGGCGTGTCGATCGGGGGAACGAGTGCCCCCGTTGGGCCGTCTCCACACGCGAGGCGGCTACGCACATGCTGACAATGGCGAAGACCCTCGCGCAGTGTTCGTGCAGGCGCGTCTACCATGGAAGCCTTCACGTCACAGCAACCCGCTTCGCCGACCTGAAATGCCCTCAAAAGCTCCCGGGAAGGCCAGTCGAATCCTGATGGGGAACTCAATGTCGTTCATCGGCCGTGACATGGCTGTCGACCTCGGGACCGCCAACACGCTGGTGTACGTCAGGGGTCGCGGGATCGTACTCAACGAGCCGTCCGTGGTCGCGATCAACACCAACACCGGTGGCATCCTCGCGGTCGGTGCCGAAGCGAAGAAGATGATCGGGCGGACGCCGGGCAACATCGTCGCCGTGCGCCCGCTGAAGGACGGCGTCATCGCCGACTTCGAGATCACCGAGCGGATGCTCCGCTACTTCATCCTGAAGATCCACAAGCGGCGGTATCTCGCCCGGCCGCGGGTCGTCGTCTGCGTGCCCTCGGGCATCACCGGCGTCGAACGCCGCGCCGTCATCGAGGCGTCGTCCCAGGCCGGCGCCCGCCAAGTGCACATCATCGAGGAGCCCATGGCCGCCGCCATCGGTTCCGGCCTGCCGGTCCACGAGGCCACGGGCAACATGGTGGTGGACATCGGCGGCGGCACCACGGAGGTCGCGGTCATCTCGCTCGGCGGCATCGTCACCGCCCAGTCCATCCGCGTCGCGGGCGACGAACTGGACAACGCGATCATCCAGCACATCAAGAAGGAGTACTCGCTCCTCCTCGGTGAGCGGACGGCCGAACAGATCAAGATCACGATCGGTTCGGCGTACGACCTCGACGCTGACGAGCACACCGAAATCCGTGGCCGGGACCTCGTCTCCGGACTGCCCAAGACGGTCGTCATCTCCGCCGCCGAAGTGCGCAAGGCGATCGAGGAACCCGTCAACGCGATCGTCGACGCCGTCAAGACGACCCTCGACAAGTGCCCGCCGGAGCTGTCCGGCGACATCATGGACCGCGGAATCGTCCTGACCGGCGGCGGCGCCCTCCTGCGCGGTCTCGACGAGCGGCTGCGCCGGGAGACCGGCATGCCGATCCACATCGCCGAGGACCCCCTGGACAGCGTGGCGCTGGGCTCCGGCAAGTGCGTGGAGGAGTTCGAGGCGCTCCAGCAGGTGCTGGACGCACAGCCGCGCAGATGACACAACTCTTCGATTCCGCCGTACGAGACGATCCCCTCTCGTACGGCGGATCGTTGACATAGAGGTATGACCTCCCGCAATCGGGCCCCCAGGGACTGCGCTCAGGGTTCGCGCTCCGAGGGGGCCACCCGAATTCCTACGAAGAAGGGCACGGCCGCCGCACGTGAGGGACACGAAAGAGAGCCGGCTGCTCCTGGTGCTGCTGATCGCCGTCGCGTTCGCGCTGATCACGGTGGACATCCGCGGCGGCCAGGACTCCCCGGTCGACGGCGCCCGGCAGGCCGCCGCCGCGGTCTTCGGACCGATCGAGGACGGGGTGTCCTCCGCGGTCGATCCCGTCGGCAACGCCGTCTCCGCCGTCCGGGACTCCGGTGAGCGGCACGACCGGCTCGCCCGGCTGGAGAAGGAGAACGCGGCTCTCAAGGCGAAGCTCGGCAGCGACGACCGCAACCGCAGCAGGCTCGCCCAACTCGACAAGATGCTGAAGATCGCGGGCGAGGGGCAGTACGGCATCAAGGGCGCCGAGGTCATCGGGATAGGAGCGGCCCAGGGCTTCTCCTGGACCATCACCATCGACATCGGTGCAGGCGACGGCATCAAGCGCGACATGACCGTGCTCAACGGCGACGGACTCGTCGGGCGCGTCACCACCGTCGGACCCGACACCTCCACCGTGCTGCTCGCCAGCGACCCCGACTTCACCGTCGGCACCCGGATGGAGGGCAGCGACGAACTCGGCTTCGCCTCCGGGCAGGGCGACCGGCCGCTGCGCGTCGAACTCCTCAACGGCAAGGCCGAGGTGAAGAAGGGGGACCGGCTCGTCACCTTCGGTTCGGAGGCCGACCGGCCGTTCGTGCCGGGCGTGCCCGTCGGCGTCGTCTCCCGCGTCGACCCCTCCGGCGGCGGCCTGACCCGCACCCTGTACGTCACGCCCTACGTCAGCTTCTCCAAGCTCGACATCATCGGTGTCGTCGTCCAGGCCCCGAAGAAGGACCCGCGCGACGAGGTGCTCCCGGCCAAGCCCAAGCCGACCCCGACCCCGACGGTCACCGTGACGGTCACCCCGTCCGCGAACGCCGCCGACAGCTTCGGCCAGCAGCAGTCCGACGCGACGGGCCAGTCCGACACCAGCGGCCAGTCCGACGCGACCGGCCAGTCCGACGCGAGCCGACCGCCGCGGCCGGACTCGACCGACCAGACACAGACCGACACGACCGATCAGCAGCAGTAGGAGCTGAATCCCCCATGCGCGTCAACCGGATCCTGCTCTCCACCGCCCTGATCGTCGTCGCCCTGGTGCTCCAGGTGAGCGTCCTCGCCCGGCTCCACCTGCCGGGCGCCGTCCCCGACCTGCTGCTGCTCACCGTCGTCGCCCTGGCCCTGGTGTACGGCCATGTCGGGGGCGCCCTCATGGGCTTCGGCGCCGGGCTGCTCGCCGACCTCGCCCCGCCCGCCGACCACGCCGCCGGCCGCTACGCCCTGGTGCTGTGCGTCGTCGGCTACCTCGTCGGACTCGCCAGGCCCGGCAACGGCCGGCTCAAGTCGGTCACCGGCCCCATGCTCGTGGTGATCGTCGCAGCGGTCGGCTCGACCCTGCTGTACGCGGGCGTCGGCGCCCTCGTCGGCGACACCGCGGCCCGCCATGTCGGCCTCGGCGGCCTGCTGTTCACCGCCGCCCTCTACGACCTGCTGCTGGCGCCGTTCGTCGTGCCCGGAATCATGGCCCTGGCCCGCCGCGCGGAGAACGATCCGCTCGCCGAGCCCAGCTCCGCGGTCAAGGGCACGGACATCTCCTCCGGCTGGCTCTCCTCCGGGACGGGGCTGCGTATCGGCGGCCGGCGGGGCGGTGTCACCCGCCTGAAGGCCAAGGCCCGTACCCGCACCACCCGTGTCACCCGCATCAAGGGGGTCAAGCGGCTGTGACCACGCGGGAGTTCAGGACGGCCACACACAGCTTCGTCGGATATGACACAGACACACGCGCAGGGAGCGGCAACCGCAGTGCCCCACACCCGCCCGCCCCGCACCACCGACCTGAGAAGAATGGGCTTCGCCCATGACCAATACCCGCCCGTCGCCCACCACCCTCAGCGGAATGGGCTTCGCCCATGACTAATATTCCGGAGACCGGACGTACCCCGAGGGTCCAGATCCGGCTCGTCGTCATCCAGATCCTCGTCCTCTCCCTGCTCGGCACGCTCGGCGGCCGGCTGTGGTACCTCCAGATCCGCGAGGGCGCCGCCTACGCCAAGGAAGCCTCCGGCAACCACGTCCAGCAGGTCGTCGAACCCGCCGTGCGCGGCGCGATCCTGGACGCGCGCGGAGTGCCGATCGCCGACAACGAGACCCGGCTGGTCGTCTCCGCCTCCCGCACCGACCTGCTCAAGCAGAAGGACGACGGCAAGGCGGTCCTCACCAAGCTGGCCGGCGTGCTCGGCATGAAGCCCGAGGACGTCACGGCCAAGGTCCGGCTGTGCGACGCCGAGACCCCGCAGCCGTGCTGGAACGGCTCGCCGTACCAGCCGATCCCGATCACCGACGAGGCCACCGCCAAACAGGCACTCCAGATCCGTGAGCGGTCCGAGGACTTCCCCGGCATCACCGCCGAGCCGGAGGCCGTGCGCCGCTACCCGGGCCCCGGCAAGGCCAACACCGCCCAGGTGCTCGGCTACCTCTCCCCGGTCACGGACGACGAGATCCAGCAGGCGCAGGACACCGACTCGCCGTATCTGCGCTCCGACATGGTGGGCCGCAGCGGTCTGGAACGCGAGTACGACAAGGAACTGCGCGGCAAGGCCGGCGTCACCCGCTACGAGGTCGACAACCTCGGCCGGGTCATCGGCCAGGGCAAGTCCGACCCGGCCGAGCCCGGTTCGAACCTGGTGACCAGCATCGACTCCCGGGTGCAGCGGGTCGCCGAGTACGAGCTGGACAAGGCGATGAAGACCGCCCGCAAGCAGTTCGACAAGATCACCGGCGAGAACTACAAGGCGGACTCCGGCGCCGTCGTCGTGATGGAGGCCAACACCGGCCGGGTCGTCGCCATGGCGTCCGCGCCGACGTACGACCCGAACGTGTGGGTCGGCGGTATCTCCGCCAAGGACTACGAGGCGCTCACCGGGAAGAACTCCGACTACCCGCTGCTGAACCGGGCCATACAGGGTCAGTCCGCGCCGGGTTCGACGTTCAAGGTGGTCTCCACGGCCGCCGCGGTCGAGGCCGGCTACAAGTGGGACGGCGGCTACCCCTGCACCAGCTCGTACACCGTCGGCAACCAGGTCTTCAAGAACTTCGAGGGCGAGAACTTCGGTCCCATCTCGCTCGGCCGGGCCCTTGAGGTCTCCTGCGACACCGTCTTCTACGGCCTCGCCGACAACGAGTGGAAGAAGGACGGCGGCATCAACCCCAAGAAGGGCCAGCCGAAGGACTACTTCTTCAAGGCCGCCCACCAGTTCGGCCTCGGCAAGGAGACCGGCGTCGACCTCCCCAACGAGGTCACCGGCCGCGTCCCCGACCGCCAGTGGAAGCAGAACTACTGGGACGCCAACAAGGACGCCTGGTGCAAGTCCGGCAAGAAGGACGGCAGCTACGTCGAGAAGATCGCGTACGAGAACTGCCTCGAAGGCAACAGGATGCGCGAGGGTGACGAGATCAACTACTCGATCGGCCAGGGCGACACCCTCGTCACCCCGATCCAGGAGGCCGCGATCTACGGTGCCCTCGCCAACGGCGGCACCATGTACCAGCCGACCATCGGCAAGGCCGTCATCAGCCCCGACGGCAAGACCGTCCAGGAGATCAAGCCCAAGGCGAACGGCAAGCTGCCGGTCGACCAGGCGACCCTCAAGGGCATGGACGACGCCCTCGCGGGCGTGGTCACCCGCGGTACCGCCGCCTGGAAGTTCGGCGGCTGGCCGCAGAACAAGATCCCGCTGCACGCCAAGACCGGTACCGCCGAGGTCTACGGCAAGCAGACCACGTCCTGGCTCGCCACGTACTCCAAGGACTACACGGTCATCATGACCATCTCCCAGGCCGGTACGGGTTCCGGCGCCTCCGGTGAGGCCGTGCGCGGCATCTACAACGCGCTGTACGGCGTCCAGCCGGACGGCTCGATCAACAACAAGAAGGCGCTGCTGCCCACCCCGGAGAAGGGCCTGCCGAAGGTCCGCACGGACGGCACCATCAAGGCCCCGAAGATCTCCTCCGACCCGGCCAAGGAATTCCAGGTCACCCCGTCGCCGTCGGTGTCGGGCGCCGGCGGCACCCTGCCCCCGGCGACCACCTCGCCCGGCACGGGCAACAGCAACACCCGCAGAAGGCCACGCCGCCGAAGCGGCCGGAAGCCGTGCGGCCGGGGAAGCCGGAGGATGCTCACATGACCGGCGCGAGGGGATTCTCCGTCTCCGGGTACGGTCCCGAACGGGCCGGCTGGACCCGTGTCTTCGCCCGTGACTCGCTGGCCCGCCGCCTCGACTGGCCGATACTGCTCGCCGCCCTCGCCCTGTCCCTGCTGGGCTCGGTGCTGGTCTACTCGGCGACCCGCAACCGCACCGAGATCAACCAGGGCGACCAGTACTACTTCCTCCTCCGCCACCTCATGAACACCGGCATCGGGCTCGCCCTGATGATGGCCACGGTCTGGATCGGCCACCGCACCCTGCGCAACGCCGTGCCGATCCTCTACGGCCTCTCGCTCCTCGGCGTCCTGCTGGTGCTCACCCCGCTCGGCTCCACCGTCAACGGCGCCCACTCGTGGATCGTGCTCGGCGGTGGCTTCTCGCTCCAGCCGTCCGAGTTCGTGAAGATCACGATCATCCTGGGCATGGCGATGCTGCTCGCCACCCGGGTCGACGCGGGCGACCGGACGTACCCGGACCACCGGACGGTCCTGCAGTCCCTGGGGCTGGCCGCCGTACCGATCCTGATCGTGCTGCTCATGCCCGACCTCGGTTCGGTCATGGTGATGGTGATCATCGTGCTGGGGGTGCTGCTCGCCTCCGGCGCCTCCAACCGCTGGGTGTTCGGCCTGCTCGGCGCGGGCGCCCTCGGCGCGGTCGCCGTGTGGCAGCTGCACATCCTGGACGAGTACCAGATCAACCGGTTCGCCGCCTTCGCCAACCCGAGCCTCGACCCGGCCGGCGTCGGCTACAACACCAACCAGGCCCGCATCGCCATCGGCTCGGGCGGACTCACCGGCTCCGGGCTGTTCCACGGCTCGCAGACCACCGGCCAGTTCGTGCCGGAGCAGCAGACGGACTTCGTCTTCACGGTCGCCGGCGAGGAGCTGGGCTTCGTCGGCGCGGGCCTGATAATCCTGTTGCTCGGCGTGGTGCTGTGGCGTGCCTGCCGGATCGCCCGCGAGACGACCGAGCTGTACGGCACGATCGTCGCCGCCGGGATCGTCGCCTGGTTCGCCTTCCAGGCGTTCGAGAACGTCGGGATGACCCTCGGCATCATGCCGGTCACCGGTCTGCCCCTGCCGTTCGTGTCGTACGGCGGTACGTCGATGTTCGCGGTGTGGGTGGCGGTGGGGCTGTTGCAGTCGATCCGGGTGCAGCGCCCGATGTCCGCCTGACCACGGCCGTCCACTCCAGGACGTTCGCACGAGTGATGGCGGGAGTTTTCCCGCCATTCACCTCACGTCGGCCCTGCCATCATGTCCCGGCTGCTACTAGATTCAATGCATGGCGGATACGAAGCGCGAGATCGAGCGCAAGTACGAATCCGACGAGAGCGGCCTGCCCGACCTGACCAGCGTCGCCGGGGTGGCGGACGTCCTGGACGTGGGCGTCGTACAGCTGGACGCCACCTACTACGACACCGCCGACGAGCGCCTGGCCGCCCACGCCGTCACCCTGCGCCGCCGCACCGGCGGCACCGACGCCGGCTGGCACCTCAAACTCCCGGTCGGCCCCGACGTCCGCGACGAGATCCACGCCCCGCTCTCCGACCACGTGCCGCGCGCCCTCGTCGCACTGACCCGCTCCCGGATCCGCGACGCCGACCTGGTCCCCGTGGTCCGGCTGCGCTCCGCCCGCGACCTGCGCCACCTCGTCGACGCCGACGGCAAGCTGCTCGCCGAGGTCAGCGTGGACACCGTGACGGCCGAACGGCTCACCGGCGACGGCGGCACCGCCCAGTGGACCGAGATCGAGGCGGAACTCGCCGAAGGAGTGGACCCCCGCTTCCTCGACAAGGTCGACAAGCGCCTGCGCAAAGCGGGTGTCCGCCCCTCCGACGCGCCCTCCAAACTGGCCCGCGCCCTCGCCGCCACCGCCCCGCCGGACACGGACCGTCACCGCGAGCCGCCGACCGCACCCGCCGAGCCCGTCACCGCCGGTGACCACGTCCTCGCCTACGTCCGCGCCCAGCGCGACGCGATCGTCGAGCTGGACCCGGCCGTACGGCGCGACGAGTACGACTCCGTCCACCGCATGCGCGTCGCCACCCGCCGCATGCGCAGCGCCTTCCGCTCCTACGGCAAGGTCCTCGACCGCACCGTCACCGACCCCGTCGGCGACGAGCTGAAGTGGCTCGCCGCCGAACTGGGCGTCGACCGCGACCGTGAGGTCCTCACCGAACGCATCACCGCCGCCCTCGGCGAACTGCCCCGCACCCTGGTCTCCGGCCCCGTCCGCACCCGGCTGCGCAGCTGGGCGAAGGCCCGCCGCGGCGGCTCGCGCCGCCGGCTCGCCGGCGTCCTCGACTCCGAGCGCTATCTGACCCTGCTCGACACCCTCGACGCCCTCGTCACCGACCCGCCGCTGCTCCCGGCCGCGGCGGGGAAACCGAAGAAGGTGATCGCCAAGGCCGTAGGGAAGGACTTCGCCAAGGTCTCGGCGCTGGTCGAGCAGGCGATCGGCCTGCCGCCCGGCCACGACCGCGACGTGGCGCTGCACGAGGCCCGCAAGAAGTCCAAGCGCACCCGGTACGCGGCGGAGGCGGCCACCCCGGCTCTCGGCGACCCGGCCGCCGGCCTCACCAAGGCCATGAAGTCCCTGCAGACCCTGCTCGGCGACCACCAGGACAGCGTCATGGCCCGCGAGGCCCTGCGCGAGCTGTCCGCCGAGGCACACGCCGCGGGGGAGAACGCCTTCACCTACGGCGTGCTGTACGGGCGCGAGGAGCAGCGGGCCGCGGCGGCCGAGGCCGAGCTGCCCGGGGTCTGGCAGGAGGTCGGGACCCCGGCACTCGGCTGAGCGTACGGGACAGGCCCCCGAGCGGGTTAGGCTGGATGGTCACCCTCCCCCTGCCTCCGGCCGGGGGTGCCCCCAGCCAGCTCACAAAGGTCCCGCGAGATGCCTGCTGAAGCCGCCTCTCACGTCGCCGAGTCTGTGTTCCCGCAGCTCGAAGCTCTGCTCCCGCATGTGCAGAAGCCGATCCAGTACGTCGGCGGAGAACTCAATTCCACGGTCAAACCGTGGGAGTCCTGCGACGTCCGCTGGGCGCTCATGTACCCGGACGCGTACGAGGTCGGCCTGCCCAACCAGGGCGTCATGATCCTCTACGAGGTCCTCAACGAACAGCAGGGCGTCCTCGCCGAGCGCACCTACAGCGTGTGGCCGGACCTGGAGGCGCTGATGCGCGAGCACGGCGTGCCGCAGTTCACCGTGGACAGCCACCGGCCCGTCCGCGCCTTCGACGTGTTCGGCCTGTCCTTCTCCACCGAGCTGGGCTACACGAACATGCTGACGGCCCTGGACCTGGCCGGCATCCCGCTCCGGTCCCGTGACCGCACCGTCGACGACCCGATCGTCCTGGCCGGCGGCCATGCGGCCTTCAACCCGGAGCCGATCGCCGACTTCATCGACGCCGCCGTCATCGGCGACGGCGAGCAGGCCGTGCTCGACATGACCCGGATCATCCGCGAGTGGAAGGCTCAGGGCCGCCCCGGCGGTCGCGAGGAGGTCCTCTTCCGCCTCGCGAAGACGGGCGGGGTGTACATCCCGGCGTTCTACGACGTCGAATACCTCGCCGACGGCCGTATCGCCCGCGTGGTCCCCAACAAGTCGGGCGTCCCCTGGCGCGTGGCCAAGCACACGGTCATGGACCTCGACGAGTGGCCCTACCCCAAGCAGCCCCTGGTGCCGCTCGCCGAGACGGTCCACGAGCGCATGTCGGTCGAGATCTTCCGCGGCTGCACCCGCGGCTGCCGCTTCTGCCAGGCCGGCATGATCACCCGCCCGGTCCGCGAGCGCTCCATCACCGGCATCGGCGACATGGTCGACAAGGGCCTGAAGGCGACGGGCTTCGAGGAGGTCGGCCTGCTGTCGCTGTCGTCGGCCGACCACACGGAGATCGGCGACATCGCGAAGGGCCTCGCCGACCGCTACGAGGAGGACAAGATCGGCCTGTCCCTCCCCTCCACCCGCGTGGATGCCTTCAACATCGACCTGGCCAACGAACTGACCCGCAACGGCCGCCGCTCGGGATTGACCTTCGCCCCGGAGGGCGGCTCGGAACGCATCCGCAAGGTCATCAACAAGATGGTCTCGGAGGACGACCTCATCCGCACGGTCGCCACCGCGTACGGCAACGGCTGGCGCCAGGTCAAGCTGTACTTCATGTGCGGCCTGCCGACCGAGACCGACGACGACGTCCTCCAGATCGCCGACATGGCGACCCGCGTCATCCAGAAGGGCCGCGAGGTCTCCGGCTCCAACGACATCCGCTGCACGGTCTCCATCGGCGGTTTCGTCCCCAAGCCGCACACCCCCTTCCAGTGGGCGCCCCAGCTCTCCGCCGAGGAGACCGACGCCCGCCTGGAGAAACTGCGGGACAAGATCCGCGGCGACAAGAAGTACGGCCGTTCCATCGGCTTCCGCTACCACGACGGCAAGCCCGGCATCGTCGAGGGCCTGCTCTCCCGCGGCGACCGCCGCATCGGCGCGGTGATCCGCGCGGTCTACGAGGACGGCGGCCGCTTCGACGGCTGGCGCGAACACTTCTCCTACGACCGCTGGATGGCCTGCGCCGACAAGGCCCTCGCCCCCTTCGGCGTCGACGTCGACTGGTACACGACGCGTGAGCGCACGTACGAGGAGGTCCTCCCCTGGGACCACCTGGACTCGGGCCTGGACAAGGACTGGCTCTGGGAGGACTGGCAGGACGCCCTCGACGAAACAGAGGTCGACGACTGCCGGTGGACGCCTTGCTTTGACTGCGGGGTTTGCCCGCAGCTCGACTCGCACATTCAAATCGGCCCCACGGGGAAGAAGTTGCTGCCGTTGTCGGTCAAGAAGTCTCCGGCCGGCTGAAACGGACGGTAGACGGGAGAGGAGCCGCTCCGGCCGTCTCCGAGGCTGTGGCGGATGCCATGGAGGGAGGGGTGGCTGCGAACCGGTACTTGGCAACACTGAATACCTACGGCGTGCGGGGTCCGGAACCCGGAACGGCCCCGAACGATCGTCGGGGCCGTGACGTGGGTCGCCGGTGCTGTGGACCGCGCAGGGGGGCGCGGAGCCTGCGCGGGCGCGTGGTCGTGTGCGGTGGTTCTACGCGGAGACGGACTCGACGAGCTGGTCCGTGGTGAGGATGGCGTGGGCGAAGGTGGGGCCGTTCAGCTCGTGGGCGGCGTGCAGCATCTCCGGGAGGAAGGCGGCGGTGGCGTCGCTGACCAGGGTCACGTGGTAGCCGAGTTCCATGGCGAAACGGCCGGTGGACTCGATGCAGGTGTTCGCCAGCAGGCCGATCAGTACGACGTGTGTGATGCCGTGTTGTTTGAGCTGCATGTCCAGATCGGTGTTGGCGAACCCGCTCTGCGCCCAGTGCTCCTGCGCGACGACGTCGCCCGGCTGCGGCTGGAAGTCCGGATGGAACTGCCCGCCCCAGGTGCCGCGGGCGAAGTTGTGCTGGTCCATGATTCTGCGCTGGGTGGGGTTCGGGTGGTCCCAGGTCTCGTAGTCGCCCGGTACCCAGCGGCGGTGCGGGACGAAGACCACCTGGATACCGGCCGTGCGGGCGGCGGTGATGACGGAGCGCAGATGGTCCAGCAGCCCGACTTTCGTCGCCATGGGCTCGATCCTGGGCCAGATCTTTCCCCCCTCGGAGAGGAAGTCGTTGTAGGGGTCGACGAGCAGAATCGCCGTACGGCGGGGGTCGTAGCTCTCGGTCATGGTGCCTCCTCGGACCTGGCCGGCGCGGCGGCGGCCCGGTTCCGCCGCTACGCACGCGTCGTACCGGCCCGAGTGGGCGATCAGCCGCCGATCAGCCGCACACTGTCGGCCGCGGTCCACCTGATCGCGGTCGACCAGGTTCATTTTCCGTCAGGAGGCACCCGGCTGCCTCTGCGCGCCGCTCAGCCGTGCGAGCGAGGGGGCCGTGCGAGCGCGGGGTTCGCTTCCTTGGGCCGCACACACGTCGGCTCAGCCGCAAGCCGCACACACGTCGGCTCAGCCGCACACGTCAGCTCAGGCCGCGGTCTTGGCGGCGACCCCGGCGCGCAGTGCCTCGCGCACGGCGGGCCATTCGTCCGCCGGCAGGCGGTTGCTCACTAAAGCAGAACAGGACCGCCGGTGGCCCCGCCCGATGGCCGTCACCGGTCGCAGATCTGGTCCATCAGCCGCCCGGCCAGGCGCAGCACCTCGCGTTCGGTTTCGCTCAGGTCCGTGAGCGCGGACGCCAGCCAGGCATCGCGCTCGGCGAAGTCCGCCAGGAGGACCTGCCGGCCGGCGGGCGTCAGGGCCAGGAGGGACTGGCGGCGGTCGCGCTCGTCCGGTGTGCGCGAGATGAGCCCGTCCTGTTCCAGCTCGGCGAAGGTGCGTGTCAGGGACTGCGGCTGCTGCCGCTCGCCCTGCTCTACGGCTACTACGGGCAGACCGGCACCGGTCTGCTGTTCACCCGAGTGGGGGCGATCGTCGTCGGCGCCACGGTCGGCATCGCCGCCACGTGGTTCGTCCTGCCCGTCCGGTCGACCGACGTGCTGCGCCGGCGCACCGCGTCGGCCCTGGCCGCCCTGAACGACGTATTGGACGCCGTCCGCCGGCCGGAGCCCGCGCGGTTCCCGTCGGTACGCGCCCGGTTCCTGGACAGCCTCGCCCGGCTCGACGAGATCAAGGCGCCGTTCGAGGCACAGCGCAGGCTCCGCGGCCGGCTGCGGCGTCCTGCACCGCACCCCGCCGATGCCGTCGCCGCACTGCACACGTGTGCCGGGCTGATCGAGGAACTGGAGGAACTGGGGGAACCAGGGAGACTGGGCGGACTTGGGGAGCCGGGGGAACCGGAGGAAGCGGGGGAGCCGGGGGTGCCTGCGGTATCCGGGGCGCCCGGGGGGGTCCGCGGCACCTGCGGCACTCGGGAGACCCGCGGCACTCGGGGCGTCCGGGGCCCGGGCGTCCCGGGCGTCCGCGGCTCCCGGGGAAAGCAGCCCGGTGACCGCCGGGGGCGGTGGCCGCGCGGAGCGTGTGGAGGCGATCGTGGCGGACCTCGACGCTGTCCGCCGGGCCGTCGGGCAGTGTGTGAGTACGGCACCCACGCCTCGCCGGGGCCGGTTCACCGTCCGTGGAAGCGGGCGCCGGCGTCGAGTGCGCGCATGAACTCTTCGCCCGCCCGTCCCCGCCGAAGGCACGGCGCCGCGCCCGGAATCCGGGCGCGGCGCCTTGTGCGGGGTCGAACCTTCACAACCGTGGGACGTCTACTGCACGTTGATCGTGAACGTCGACGTGGTGTTGCGGATGTCCACGGCGTTGTTCTCCAGCCGTAGGCCGGTGAACGTCGCCGTGCCGACCGCCGGGCCCTGGCCGGGTTCGGGCAGTTCGTTGGCCCAGATCCCGAAGCCGGACTTGGCGTCGTAGGCGTCACCGCTCTTTTGCGCACCCGTGATCGACACGTCGGTGAGGACCGTGTCCTGGACCGGGTTCTGCGGCTGGCCGCCCACGTAGTTCGTCTGGAACATGATCCCGCTGTACGTGGGATCGACGATGTCCACGTCGGTCACCCGGATCGCCGTGTACGTCTTCGAGGCCGAGAACATCCAGATGGCCCCGAAGGTCTGGTTGCCCCAGAAATGACCGCCCGTCCGGACCAAGGAGGCGTTCTCGACCTTGGTCTGCCCCGGGCCGAAGCCGTTCATCGGGTAGCCGAAGTCGAGGGAGCTGATCGTGACGGCGGAGTAGACCAGCGTGTCCGCGATGTACAGGTTGCGGAACACGTTGTTCTCGCCGCCGTAGACGGCGACACCGGCCGCGCGCCAGGTCAGCGTCGACGTCAGGTTCTCGTAGACGTTGCCCGTGTTGTTGCCGCCGCCGTTGTCGGTGGCGGCGAACAGCGCGAAGCTGTCGTCCCCGGTGGACCGCGCCTCGTTGTTCTGGACGAGGTTGTTCTGCGACCCGTTCGTCATGTTGACGCCGTCGGCGAACACGTCGCGGATCCGGCTGTTCTTGATCGTGACGTTGTCGGTGTTGGCGCCCCAGTACAGGCACATCTGGTGCTCGACCCAGATGTTGTCGATCGTCAGGTTGGTGATCCCGTTGGCGTCGAACACCTTGCCGGGACCGTCGTTGCGGGAGTTGTAGTTGCCGAAGTAGGAGAAGTTGGCGAACGTCGAGCCGTTCGCCGTGTCCGTCACGCGGAAGCCCACGTCCGTGTTGCTCTGCGTGGCGGGGGAGTAGAACCGGGTGTACCAGGGCCCGGCGCCGACCACCTTGACGGGCTTGTTGTAGACGGTGAACTTGCTGGTCGTCTGGTAGTCGCCCGGCGGCAGGTAGACGCCGACCAGCTTGCCGGTGGTGTCCATCCGCACCTTGTCCAGGGCGGTCTGCACGTCCTGCTGGGTGAGGCCGGCCGGTGTGACGTAGGTGGCCGGGTCGGGGTTGGGGACCTGGGCGACCTGCTCGGTGTTGATGAAGTCGATCGCGTACTGCGAGGTGTTCGCCGCGTCCTTCTGCAACCTGATCTTCGCGCCGGCCGGGACCGTCGAGCCGAGCATCACGTTGGCCTCGTCGTAGATGTGCCGCGCGGCACCCGAGCCGGGCGAGTTGCCCGGGCTCGCCTCGGCGCCGTACAGCCACGAGTACTTCGAGGTCAGGTTGATCGCCTTGGCGAAGGTGCCGTTGACGTAGACGTTGAGGGTGGCGTCGATGCCGCCGCCGCCCGCGGAGTCGGGGATGGAGAACCGGGTGACCAGCGTGTTGGTGGGCTCCTTGGTGGTCCACTCGACGTAGTTGCCGGTGCTGTTGAGGGTGACGGCCTTGCGGCCGGACGCCTCGCCCGCGAGGTCGCCGATGGTCCGGTTGGGCCCGACGACCTGGGCACCGCCGCCGACCGTGCCGTCCTCCGCCTCGTACGAGGCGAACGGCAGGTTGGCGCCGCGGCCCACGAACAGCGGCTTGTTGCTGGTGTTGTTGGTGCGTTTGACCGGCAGCTCGTTGGTGTCGTCGGCGATCACCGTGCGGACCGTGTACTTGCCGTTCACGGCCGTCCAGGAGCCGAGCGCGACCGGGCTGGTGGTGGCCCCGGCGGCGATGGCGCCGTTGTAGGTGCCGGTCAGCGTGCGGACCGTGCCGCCGCTCTCGTTGAGCAGCGTCAGCGTGATGGTGTGCGCGCCGCCCGCCGAGGCGATGGTGCCCTGGTTCTTGATGGCGACACTGAAGTTGACGTTGTTGCCCGCCGCCGGGTTGTCCGGGGACCAGCCGACCGGCGAGGCGACCAGGTCGGCGCTGTCGACCGGGCGGACCACCAGCGGGGAGGCGGCGGTGAAGGAGTTGTTGGTGTCGTTGAGCTCGACGACCGAGTTCGCTTCGTCGACCTTCGCGGTCAGCTGGTACGAGCCCGCGTCCCGGGTGCCGATGGAAGCGGTCACGTCGGTGGCCGCGCCCGCGGCGAGCGCGCCGACGTTCGCGGTGCCCACCTTGGTGGTGCCCAGGTAGAAGTTGACGTTGGTCGCCGGGGAGGCGGCGCTGCCGCTGTTGGCGACCCGCGCGGTGAGGCTGACGGCGTCGGTCTCCACCGGGGCGGCGGGGGAGGCGGTGAGGCTGGTGACCGTGAGGTCGGGGTTGGGCGCCGGATCGCCGATGACCTGGAGTTCGCCGATCTGGCCGCCGGGCGCGCCGGTGTTGCTGTTGATGCGCACCTGGACGTCGGCGGTCCGCGCGGTCACCGGGATGGTGACGGTGTTGCCGGTGCTCGGGTTGAAGGCGTAGTTCGCGGCCGACACCAGGTTGGTGTACGCGGTCGCGCTCTGCTCCCGCCCGAGGATCTGGATGTTCTGCGTCCGCGCGCCCCAGACCGGGTCCGGGTTGAGCTTGAGGACGACCTGGCTGATGTCGGCGTTGGCGCCGAGCTTGACGGTGAGCGTGCTGGGCCAGACGCCGCTGGCGCCCTCCCAATAGGTGCCCACGTTGTTGTCGACGGCATTGGTGCCGACGAAGGTGTAGACGTGCCCGGACTCCGCCACCGGCTTGCCCACCGCGAGGTTGCTCGCCTGGATGCCGTCGCCGGTGCTGACCGACTTGGCGCTCAGCGGTGAGGTGTTGCCCGCCGCGTCCTTGGCGCGCACCTGGTAGGTGACCGTGGCGCCGGCCGGCTGCCGGTCGGTGACGGAGGTGACGTCGCCGGCCACGCTCCTGCGCAGCTTGTTGTTCGCGTAGACGTCGTAGCCGGTGACCTTCTTGTTGTCGGCCGACTTCTGCCAGCTCAGCTCGACGGCCCCGGACTTCGCGGTGACGGAGGTGAGCCCGGCCGGCTGGGTGGGGGCCTGGGTGTCGCCCTTGGCCGCCTTGCGGGTCACGGTGTTGCTCGCCGCCGACTGGTTCCCGGCCGCGTCCCGGGCCGTGACGTGGTACGCGAGGGTGGTGTCCCGCGGCTGGAGGTCGGTGTACGAGGTCACGTTCCCGGCGACCGTGGTGCGCAGGGTGTTGCCGAGGTAGACGTCGTAGCCGGTGACCTTCTTGTTGTCACGCGCGGGCTTCCAGGCGAGGGAGACCTTGCCGGTCTCGGGCTGGGACAGCTTCAGGGAACGGGGGGCCGACGGCGCGGTGACGTCGCCGGTCGCCGGTCCGTACACCTCGAACTCGGCCAGCCGGCCGCCGGTCCTCTTCGACTCCCCGGTCAGGGTGAGGCGCAGGTACCGGGTGGTCGTGGTGTCGAAGCTGATCGTCGCCTCGTTGCCCTTGTCCGGGCTGAACCGGTACTCGGCCGAGTCGACCAGGTCGGTGCGGTGCTTGCCGTCGGTGCTGCCCTGCACCTTCAGGGTCTGCCGCTGGGCGTCGAAGCCGGCCGGCAGTTTCAGCACCAGCCGGTTGACGGGTACGGCGGCGCCGAGGTCGGTCTGGAGCCACGGCGCGGAGTCCGCCTTGCCGCTCTGCCAGTAGCTGTTCCGGTCGGCGTCGGCGGCACCGGAGGCGGCGTGTCCGGTGGCGGAGCTGCTGGCCGTCAGCCGCTTGCCGCGGGCCAGGTCGTCGCTGCTTCCGGCGGCCCGGTGCGCCTCCAGCTCGGCCAGCTGGCCGGCGCCCGCGACGCTGTTGCCGGTGATCTCCACCCGCAGATAACGGGTGTTGAGCGCCGGGAAGCCGATCGTGACGGTGTTGTCCTGATCCTCGGCGAAGGTGTACGTGGCCGAGGCGACGAGGGTGCGGAACGCCTTGCCGTCGTCGCTCCCCTGGACCGTCAGGGTCTGGGTGCGGCTCTTCCAGCCCGCGGGGAGTTTCAGTACCGCCTGGTCGATCCGGGTCCTGGCGCCGAGGTCGAGCTGCGCCCAGGCGGGGAAGGCGCCGTGGCCGCTCTGCCAGTAGGTGTCCCGGTCGCCGTCGTCGAGCGCGGCCGCCGTGTGGCCGCGGGTGCTGCTCGCCGCGACCGCGGTGCCGGTCGCGAGGTCGGGGCCGCCCGCCGCCAGGGCGGGCAGGGTCGGTCCGCCGACCGCCAGGAGGCTGCCCGCCAGTGTCACAGCGATCGGGCGCCATCTGAAGCGCTTGCTGCCCATCGTGCTCCTCGTCTGCAGGGATGTGTGGGGTCCATGGCCATGTCAGGAAGTTGCGCGAGGATGATCGTGAGAAGCGTCTCTCTGCACATTATTTGCGTGAGCTTGTTGAAGCTTTGCAGAGGGGAGGATGTTCGTCCATGCCCATGACAGAGATAGGTGCGCAAGCACCTCGGCTGAGCGGGCCGCGGACGGTCCCTGCGGCGGCCGGAGCCGTCCGCGGCGACGGCGTGACCGGGAAGCAGACGGCGACGGCCCCGCGGGCGCTGCCGCGGGGCCGTCGGGACGGGAGTGGGGACGGTCAGGTGCTGGTCACCGCGCACATGCCGCGGTCCGCCTTCGTCGGACCCGCGGCGACCGGACGGATGTCGAAGTCGAACATGGCCGTCGGCAGGTACAGCGAGCAGCAGGCGTTCGGAATATCCACGATGCCGCTGATGCGTCCCTCGACGGGGGCGGCGCCGATCAGCAGGTACGCCTGCTCGCCGCTGTAGCCGAACCTCTTCAGGTACTCGACCGCGTTGAGGCAGGCCCTGCGGTAGGCCAGCGTCGCGTCCAGGTAGTAATTGGTGTCCGTGTCGTGGTCGACGGAGATCCCCACGAAGGTGAGGAACTCCGAGTACCGCGGCTCGACGTTGCCCGGCAGGAACACCGGGTTGGTGGAGATGCCGTACTTCTCCATGCCGCCCTTGATCAGGTCGACGTGGAAGTCGACGAAGCCGCCCATCTCGATGGCGCCGCAGAACGTGATCTCTCCATCGCCCTGGCTGAAGTGCAGGTCGCCGCCGGAGAGCTTGGCGTTCTTCACGTGCACCGGGAAGAAGACCCGCGAACCGCGAGTCCAGTTCTTGATGTCGTGGTTGCCGCCGTTCTCGCGGGCCGGCACCGTGCGCGCGCCTTCCTCGGCGATGCGCCGCGCGAGGTCTCCGGTGGCGGTGCCGGCGAGCGCGTTGCTGGCGTCCGGCGGAATGGCGAGCGGCGGGACCCGGTTCGGATCCGTCTCGATCAGCGCCTTCTCACGGGTGTTCCAGCTGGCGAGCATCTCCGCGGACGGAGCGGTACCGAACAGCCCGGGGTGGGTGATGCCGGTGAAGCGGATCCCGGGCAGGTGGCGGGAGACGGCCTGCTGGCCGTGGAAGTCCCAGACGGCCTTGTAGGCGTCCGGGAAGTAGTCGGTCAGGAAGCCGCCGCCGTTGGCCTTGGCGAAGATGCCGGTGTAGCCCCAGCCCTGGCCCGCCGCGCTGCCGGTCTGCTGCGGCACGGGGCCGAGGTCGAGGATGTCGACGATCAGCAGGTCGCCGGGTTCGGCGCCCTCCACGCCTATCGGGCCGCTGAGCATGTGGGGGATGGTCAGGTCGATGTCGCGTACGTCGTTGGCGGAGTCGTTGTTGCCGACCTGGCAGTCGGTCCAGTCACGGCACTCGACGCGGAACTCCGAGCCTGGCTTCACCATGACGGCTACGGGGACATCCGGATGCCACCTGTTGTGGCCCGGCACATCCTGGTCGCGCATGGATTTGCTCTGGTCCACTCTGAAAACAACTTCGGGCATGACAGCTTCCTCATCAGTTGTTGTCCACTTTTGGTCCGGTCACGTGGGTGCACTCAGGCCGGCCGCGGGAGCGGCGGGGGCCGGATGGTGCGGTTTCCGGGTGAGCGGCCACAGCGCCACGAACACCACCACCGCGAAGGCTCCCAGTGCGATGGCTGTTTCGTCGGGGTGCTTCCAGTAGCCGGAGAGCAGCAGACCGGCGGGAATCACACCTGTGACCCAGCCCTCGATCGCCGTGACCCAGCCCGTATAGGTGGTGAGCCTGTCCATCTTGAGGCCGAGCACCAAGAAGAACAGGAACCAGAGAAATGCCCAGTAGAGCCAGATGGCCCCGAACGGGTAATCCTTGAGGATGTGGAAATTGGCGAAGGAATACCCCAGAGCGGCGATCGCCACAAAGAGCGAGTAATAACCGACCCCGGTGGTGTCGAGGTTGGCCAGGAGGCCAATTCCCACATACAGGTAAGTGAAGCCGAACAGATAGATGCCGGACGCTGCCAGTATCTTTTTCGGGTCGTTGTCGGCAACGAAAATGAGGTACGTCGGCGTCAGCACCTGGAGTGCACCCACGAAAAGGTTGAAGACCGCTGCTGCCTTGGCCTCGACCTTTCCAAGGAGCATCATCCCGTTCATGAACAGCACCGCACCGACAAAGAGCAGCCCCACGTTCGACATGGGGACGCACCTCCTAAGTCCGCAGGGCGGGCCAAGTCCGCATGATGACCGGAATCGCGTCGCACCGTCACCGGAACGAAGCCCGTGCGCGGATACGGACGCCGTGGACGCGCTGTTCGCGGATCACCGCCCTCAGGGGCGCGGCAATCGGGAGAGTGCGGGATGCGGTCGCTTGCGCACCGGCCTGACACCTGGCGGCAACTCGGAAATCACCGCCGGGGCCTCACGGGACTGCTCCTCACGGGCGTGGAGGGCAGTGACCTTGGGCGAGGTCCCTGAGAGGCCGGAGGAAGAGAACACACGTCTCGCAGCACCTGTGCAAACAGGGCATCCGTAATCTTTGGGCGCCGTTCCGATGGGCAGTTTCACATCGAATGAACCGCACCGGCCGCATAGATACTCGTAGGTTGCCATCAGCAGCCTCCGGACGATTTTCCCTCTTCCAGGAGACGACCGGTAAATCCGTGTGTCAAGTCCAGGACGGTCGGCCCCGGACGGCCCGTGCCGTACGATTCATAAGCGGAGCGGCCGGAAGTCGGGACTTCCGAGCCGCGCCCCTTCGGTCGCCGGAAAGGTCCCCTGTGGCAGAGGCTCGTCAGCGCCGGGACGCTCCCCGCGGACAGGCACAGGTACTGGCCGTCATCGCGGTGGGCGGCTCGGCGGGCGCCTGCGCCCGGTACGCGGCGTCGCTGCTGTGGCCGACGGGCGCCGCCGATTTCCCCTGGACGACGCTGGGCGTCAACGCGGTCGGATGTTTCGTCATCGGCGTCTTCCTGGCGGCGATCACCGAGGGCTGGTCGGCGCACCCGCTGCTGCGCCCGTTCTTCGGCACCGGGGTGCTCGGCGGATTCACGACCTTCTCCACGTACTGCGTCGACATCGAGCGCCTGGTGCGCGAGGACCGGGTGGGCCTGGCCCTGGCCTACCTGGTGGCGACCGTGGTCATCGCGATGGTCGCGGTGCGGCTCGGCGCGACCGTCATCCGCCGCGCCGTGTCGGCGAGGAGGTGACCGAGGGGATGGGGTTCCTGCTCGTCGTGCTCGGCGGTGCCGTCGGCGCCCCCCTGCGGTATCTCGTCGACCGGGCGGTACAGGCCCGCCACGGCACCTCTTATCCGTGGGGCACCTTCACCGTCAACATGATCGGCTCGGCGATCCTGGGCGCGCTGACCGGGGCGGTCCTGGTCTCCGCCGCCTCGGAGAACGTGCAACTCCTCGTGGGCACCGGCTTCTGCGGAGCCCTCACCACGTACTCCACGTTCTCGTGGGAGACGCTGCAACTGGCCGAGGCCGGATCGCGATTTCACGCGGCGGCCAACGTGGTCGTCTCGATCCTCGCCGGGCTCGGTTCCGTCTACGTGGGCATGGCGGTCGCACAAGCCGTTTTCGGATGACCGCGGCCACGGCCGGTCTTCCGTCTGCTCTCGGATCCTTGGTCCGGTCTTCCTGGCGTGCACGACCGCTCGCGACGAAGACCGAACGGGAGATCCATGGGGAGATCCCTGAAGAAGATTCGGAAGGGGAGACCCGGAAGGGGAGATCCGGAAGGGGAGATCTGGAAGAGAAGATCTTGGAAGAGAAGATCCGAAAAGGAAGATCCGAAAAGGAAGATCCGGATCTCCTGCCGCCCCGCAGGCAATGGCGCCTGTGAGCCGATTCACCTACAATCCGCTGGACGGGCGGGGGGAACGCCCTTAGCTTCCTTAAGTAAGTTGATTTTCGTGTACGCGGACAGGTGTACCGCGGACAGGCGCACAGCGGAGACCGGCATACGGCACCGCGCGCACTGTCCCGCACCAACTCGCGCTATTCAGGGTGTACATCGGGAAGGTGGATCAGTGAGCAGTATGGACGCCGTATGGGTACGAGGCGTGAACGGCATTCAGCTGCATCACGTGACCGACCTTCAGGACGCGGGAAGATTCTTGGGCAACGCGGCGATGGCGCTGCGGGCGGCTCACGTGAGAACCGGCGCCGACCGTTTCTCCACCGTCGCCGCCGAGCTGAAGGGCCTGGTGGAGCGGGTCCGGGAGCTGGAGGAAGAGGCGCGGTCGAGCATGAGCGACCTGCACGCCACCGACCCCGAGCGGTTCGCCCGCTGCCGGGACGGCCACGAGCCGTGGCCCGGTGAGATCGAGGCCGGCTTCATTCCGCGCCACACCTGCAAGGACGAGTGCCTTTACCACGACCGCGGGGTCGTCGAGGCCCTCATGCAGTGCACCTGCGGCCGTCCGCCGTGCCGGGCGTGCGAAATCGGCGGCAAGCTCTGAATCTGCGGCAGGTCCTGACGAACGTACATTCCTGACCACGCGCCGTTTTCCCCGGGCCCGGTGAAAACCGGGCCCTTGGCGACCGACGGCTCATTTCCCGCTCATTTCCCGCCGGCCGCCGCGGAAGAAGCGCGGGGGCGGGATCTCGCGCGCTCCGGCCGGGACGATGGAAGCCGGGACGATTGAACCGGACGAAACGGGGGAACCGGGGGTTGTCCGATTCCGGAAGCACGTTCTGAAGGAGGTGCGTCCGATGTCGACAGGCATCCTTGCGGCGATCGTCGTCCTGGCGGTGTTGGTCGTCGTGCTGGCCGCGCTGACGGCTTCCCTCTTGGCGAGGAGCCGCCGTCTCCGTGACCGTTTCGGCCCCGAGTACGAGCGGACCGTCGAGGACGAGGGCGGCCGGATGGCCGGTGAGCGTGAACTCAGGGCGCGGGAGAAGCGTCACGACGCCCTGGAGATCAAACCGCTGCCCGCCGCGGCCCGCGACCGCTACGTGGGCGAATGGCAGGGAGTCCAGGAGGAGTTCGTGGACCGGCCGCGGGACGCGGTGCACGACGCGGACCGCCTGGTGACGTCCCTGATGCAGGAGCGCGGTTATCCGACCGAGGGTTTCGAACAGCAGACGAGGGACCTCTCGGTCGAGCACGGCGGCACACTGGAGCACTACCGCTCCGCCCATGAGATAGAACGGCTCAGCACCAGTCGGCAGGCGACGACCGAACAACTGCGCAACGCCATGGTGCACTACCGAGCGATTTTCGATGAGTTGCTCTCCGACGGCGGCAGGGCCCAGCCCGCCCGCTGACGAAAAATGACCGGGAGGACGGTCATGAACAGGACTCAGAACACGAACCGCACCACGGGCGGTCTGTCCACCGAGGATCTCGCCCACCCCACCGCGGGTACGGAACGGGCGACCGCGCCCGATGAACCGGCGCCCGCCTCCGCCGCGACGAAGGTCGAATCAGCGCCGACGATGCCCGAGTCCACGGACGTGAAGTCCGAGCCGGCGGCCCGGGAATCCGAAACCGTGAGCCGGGAATCCGAGCCGGCGGCCCCGGAACCCGAGTCCGCGGCCCCGAGGCCGGGGACGCCCGACACGGGTGAGGCTGCGGGTGACGAAGGCGCGACCGAGCGGCTCCTGCTGCCGGACGACGAACGCCGGTTCCGCGAGCACTGGCAGGCGGTCCAGGGCACCTTCGTGGACGCCCCGCGCGACGCCGTGCACGCCGCGGACGCGCTGGTCGCCGACGTCATGCGGACGCTGGCCGACACATTCGCCCAGCACAAGCACGAGTTGGAGAGCCAGTGGAGCCAGGGCCGGCAGGTGGACACCGAGACCCTGCGCCAGACCCTGCGCCGCTACCGCTCGTTCTTCAACCGGCTCCTGACCACCTGAGACGGAACAACAGGCTCCGCATCGCGTGACGGAGCAGGACGGACGCGGCCGGGTACCCGGCAGCGGAGCGGACAGGGGCGGCCGGACACCCGGCCGCTCCGGTCATACATTCGCGCATTAAATGTTGTCATCAGGCGCCCGGATACCCCGGGAGAGCGATTCAATCCCCCGAATGTCGGACACCTGGCCCCCGGTTGTGCTCGTTAAGTGACCGTGATCTGGAAAGAGGGATGCGGAGCCATGAGCCACCCGTCGGGCATCGACGAATGCGGGTCGGTCGGCGGGGGGTCTGGGCCCCACTACTGCGCGGACCTGCTCGATGATTTTCTGGACAAGATCAGAAAAATGGAAAGTGACTATCTGCGCGCCCTAGACGGCACGTGCTGAACAGGAGCGCGGAGGATTTATCGGATGGACGGGAATTACGACGAGGCCGGTCTCTACAATCTCCAGTACGCCCTGAGAACCGACCCGGACACGCTCACGCAGCCTGCCTACGACACGCTCTCCCTGTCGACGCAGCAGAACTGGCACCCGACGGCTCCGCCGGAGGCCGCCGCCGGCGGCTGGGACCTGGACGACGAGCTGGCCCAGATGCTGTCCACCGCGTCCGCCGCGACGCCCGTGCCGGGGGCGGTGCGCCGGCGCACGCCCCGCAGGAGCGGACGGCGGCGGCTGCGCGCCGAGTCCCATTTCCTGGACGGCGGCCAGCGGGTCACCCACGTGACGGTCCTGATCGCGGCGATCTCGCTGTGCGCCGCGTCCATGCTGGGCTGGTCCGTCTCCTATTCCTACGGGCAACTGCGCACCATCGCCCTCTCCGTCCTGCCCACCAACCTGGCGCAGTGGTGGCCGCTCACGGTGTACGGACCGTGGTTCGTGGCGGCGCTGTCCATCCTGCGGGCGACCGTGCAGCGCCGCAGCGCGCGCCGGTCCTGGGGGGTCATCCTGGCCGCGTCGGCCATGGCGGTGGCGCTGTGCGTCAGCCACTCCTCACGTTCGCTGCTGTCGTACGTGATGCTCGGCATTCCGCCGATCACCGCCCTGGTGTGCTTCTGGGAACTGGTCGGCCAGGTCTCGTCCCGGGCCCGCCCCCGGCACGGCGCGCACGCACAGCGCAACTCCAAGACCTGAACCCCTGACCGGCCGCGGACGGGACCCGAACTCCCGTTCCGCGGCGGTGGCCAGACCCCCTGACCGGGCGGTCGCACGCGCCGGGCCCGCCGGATACGGCGGGCCCGGCGCATCCGTGTCCCCGCCCGGCGCGTCCACCCCGTCATGGATCTCGAAAAAGAGCCGCCCCCGCCGTCCGGGCCCGGGCCGCGGGATCCGCAGGGGTGCCTCGTCGTCGCCATCCGGATACCCGTGCGGATCGTGGTGCTCGTGCTGGTGGTGCCGGTGCGGATCACGTGGGACGCGTCGGCCGCGGCCGGCCGGCGGCTCACCGCCACCGTGCTGCGCCCGCTCGGCCGGGCACTGCGGTGGTTCGGCGGGGCCGCCCTCGTCCGCCCCGCGACGGCCCTGTGGCGCTACGTCCTCAAGCCCGCCGCCACGGCACTCGCACGACTCGGGCACGCCCTGGCCGTCGTCCTGCTCGGCGGGCTGTACCGGTACGTGCTCACCCCGGCCGGACACGCCCTCGGCCGACTGGCGCGGGCGGCCAGGGCCGGATGCGCGTGGCTGTACGCGCGCGTGCTCACCCCGGCCGGACACGCCCTCCGCCGGCTCGCCGGGGCGGTTGGCGCCGGATGCGCGTGGCTGTACGCGCGCGTGCTCGCGCCCGCCGCCCGGGGCGTCGCCCGGCTGTTCTCGGCCGCCCGGATCCGCTGTGCCGCCCTCAGGAGCAGGACGTTCGCCGCGATCGCCCGGCTGGTGCGGCGCCTGCTCGCCGTCCCCGCGCGATGGCTGTACGCCCAGGTCCTCGCGCCCGCCGGACGGGCCCTGAGCCGGCTCGCCGTCGCCGCCGCCGGCCTGCTGGGCGCGGTCCTGTACTGGACGGTCCGGATCCTGCTCGTGCTGCCCGCCGTCGCCCTGTGGCGCTGGGTGCTCCGGCCCGCCGGACGGTTCCTCGCCGTCGTCGCGCGGGAGACCGGTGCGGCGTTCGGGCACGCCTGGCGCATCGCCGGGTACGTGTCCCGCGCCGTCGGCCGGTTCCTCGCGCCCCTCTTCCGGTGGATCCTCGTGGCACCGGCGCGCTGGGCGTACCGGACGGTCCTCACCCCGGCCGGGCACGTCCTCCGCGCCGCGGTCCTGCGGCCGGCCGTCGAGGCCGCGCGCGCCGCGGGGCGGGCCGCCCGGCAGGCGACGGCCGCCGCGCGCGAGACCGTACGGCAGGTGCGCGCCGATCTCCGCCGGGCGCTGTTCGGCAAGCCCCGGTGACCGGCGGCGACCGATCGCCGGGAACCCGTGGGCCCTCGGACACGTACTCTTGGTAGCAGTACGACCGCACTCACTAAGGACTGAACGACACTGGGCAAGCGACAGCCCGAAGGCCCGCCGCCCGCACCGGCGGTGCAGCGCATCCGACTGCGCTACACCAAGCGCGGCCGCCTCCGGTTCACCAGCCACCGTGACTTCCAGCGCGCCTTCGAGCGTGCGCTGCGCCGTGCCGAGGTACCGATGGCGTACTCGGCGGGGTTCACGCCGCATCCGAAGGTGTCGTACGCCAATGCCGCACCCACCGGCACGGGCAGTGAGGCGGAATACCTGGAGATCGCGCTCGCCGCCGCCCGCGACCCGGACACCTTGCGTGCCCTGCTCGACGCGTCGCTGCCCACCGGGCTCGACATCGTCGACGCGGTCGAGGCGCGGACGTCGGGGCTCGCCGACCGGCTGACCGCCTCCGTGTGGGAGCTGCGGCTGGACGGCGTGGACCCGGCCGACGCTGCACGCGCGGTCAAGACCTTCACGGAGGCCGAGACCGTCGAAGTGCAGCGCAGGACCAAGAACGGTGTGCGCACGTTCGACGCCCGCGCCGCCGTCGTCGGTCTGGAAAGCCTGGCGAACGTGGAAACGCACAGTTCGCAGCCTGATAGGCCGACCGACCAGCCCTGTGCGATACTGCGGCTGGTTGTTCGGCACGTGACGCCTGCCGTACGACCCGACGACGTCCTGTCCGGTCTCCGCGCCGTGGCCGACCTGGCGCCGCCGGTCCCCGCAGCGGTGACCAGGCTGGCGCAGGGGCTGCTCGATGAAGAGACCGGCACGGTGACCGACCCGCTCGCGCCCGACCGCGAGGCAGCAGCGACCGAGCCGCAACCGGCCGCCGCCACTGCCGCCGCGACGGCGCCGGTGCCGGAAGGTCCCGCGTAGGGATGGGCGTCGAAGCGCCGCCCTCGTACTCGGGAGCCACCTGGGTCGGGCAGCGCACCGACCAGAAGACTTTCGCCAGGCCGTGCACGACAAGGCGTACGGAACCGGCGAGACAGGACACGGAGAGCTCCCGTGCGGCGCCCGCGCCCCGGACGGCGGCCATCGCGCATCGAGCGGGCCGCGGACGTCAGCGGCGTTCGTTCGAGCGGATCGACGCCGGACCAGGCGCGGCGCCCGGGAGCCTGACGGGAGAAACGCCCGCATGCTCGAACCGATCGAACCCGCAGAGGGTTCCGAACTGAACACCCCCAGCGACACGCTGCCGCCGCGCAGGCGCCGCCGTAGCGCCTCCCGGCCGGCGGGCCCGCCCGCCGCCAAGGACTCCGGCGAACTCCGTTCGGAGGCGGCCCTGATCACCGGGACGGACGCCGAGACCGAGGCCGTCGACGCGACGGCACGGACGGCACAGAACGACGTGACCCTGGCCACGCGGGAGAGCGCCGAAGCGCCCGCGGCCGTCGGCACGGACGAGACCCAGAAAGCCGAAGACACCGACATCATCGAAGAGACCGAAGAGACCGTGGACACCGGGCTGACCAGCGGGGCCGAAGTGACGGAAGAGGCCGCCGAGGCGATCGCCGTCGTCGAGGAGGCCGCGCCCGCCCCGCGTACGCGCCGTCGCGCGACCCGCCGGGCGTCCGCGCCCGCCGGCGCCCCGGCCGCCGCGCAGGCCACCGAAACCGTCGTACCGGCCGCTGCCGAGCAGCCCGAGGCCGTTGCCGAGGCACCCGCCGCCGGCGAGGAGCCCGCGCCTGCTGCCGCTCCGCGCCGTCGTGCCACACGTCGTGCGTCGGCGCCCGCCGGTGCTCCGGCCGCCGCCGAGACCGTCGTCCCGGTGCCCGCCGAGACCCCCGTGGCGCCCGTGGCCGCCGCCGGGAGCGCCGCGGCGCCGGGCACCGACGAGGAGCCCGCCCCCGCGCCCCGTACCCGCCGTCGTGCCACCCGCCGGGCGTCCGCGCCCGCCGGTGTTGCCCCGGCCGCCGCCGAGGTCGTCGAGAGCGCCGAGCCCACGGCCGCCGATGCCGACGTCGCTGCCGCATCCGCCGTGGTCGAGGAGTCCGCACCCGCCCCGCGCACCCGTCGTCGTGCCACCCGCCGGGTGTCCGCGCCCGACGAGGCCGCAGCGCCCGCCGCGGAAGCCGTCGAGCCGCCGGAGACCGCCGAGGTCGCCGCCGTGGCCGAGGTTCCCGCCGTCGCCGAGGCGCCTGCCGACGACGTGGAGAGCGGGGTGCGGCGCGTCCGCCGTCGCGCCACCCGCCGGGTGTCGCCGCCCGCCACCGCACCCGACGACGCCGAGACCGGCCCCGGCATCGAGTCCGCCGTCGCGTCGCTGACCGGCCCCGCCGCCGAGAACGGTGCCGTCGCCGAGAGCGGCACCGCGGCCGGACGCTCCGTCGCGGTCGAGACCAGGACCGTCGAGGAGAGTGCCACCCGCCGTTCCCGTCGTCGCGTCGTGCGGCAGGCCGCCTCCGGGTTCTCCGAGCCCGCGCGGCAGCAGGCCCCGTCGGCGGCGGAGGAACCCGCAGAGCCCGCCGAGCCCGCCGAAGCCGGGACGTCGCGCCGGCCCGCCCGGCCGGCCGTCGCCGTCTTCCAGGCGCCGGTGTTCACCGAGCCGAAGTTCCAGACCCCGGAGCGGGCCGCCGCCGAAGCCGCCGCGGAGGCCGCCGAGGCGGAGGAGACCGACGCCTACGCGGACGAGCAGGCCGAGACGGAGACCGAGACCGGTCCGCGGCGCCGGCGCCGTCGCCGGAGCACCTCTCACGACGAGGAGCCCCGGACCACCGCGCCCCACGCCGAGGACACCGTGGAGGAACCGGAGGAGCCGGAGGAGTCGGCCGACGACGCCGTCGACGGCGACGACACCGAGGAGACCGGTTCGCGCCGTCGTCGCCGGCGGGGCGGCCGTCGCCGCCGTCGCGGTGACGCCGCCGACGGCGAGGCGGGCGACGGCACGGACGCCGACTCCGACGACCTCGCCGCCGAGCAGGCCGCGCAGGACGCCGAGGACACCGCCGAGCAGGAGGAAGAGGACGCCGACTTCCGTTCCGACGACGGCTCCGGGTCCAGCTCCAGCCGCCGCCGGCGCCGCCGCAGGCGCCGCGCCGGTGACACCTCGGCCGACACCGAGCCCGGCGAGGGCGACCCGGAGCGCACCGTCGTCAAGGTCCGCGAGCCCCGCAAGGCCGCCGAACCGTCCGACGAGGTGCAGTCCATCAAGGGCTCGACCCGGCTGGAGGCGAAGAAGCAGCGCCGCCGCGAGGGCCGCGAACAGGGCCGCCGCCGAGTTCCCATCATCACCGAGGCCGAGTTCCTGGCCCGCCGCGAGGCCGTCGAGCGCGTGATGGTCGTACGGCAGAACGGCGACCGCACGCAGATCGGCGTCCTGGAGGACGACGTGCTCGTCGAGCACTACGTCAACAAGGAGCAGTCGACCTCGTACGTCGGCAACGTCTACCTCGGCAAGGTGCAGAACGTGCTGCCGTCGATGGAGGCCGCCTTCATCGACATCGGCAAGGGCCGCAACGCCGTGCTCTACGCCGGCGAGGTCAACTTCGAGGCGCTGGGCATGGGCAATGGGCCGCGCCGTATCGAATCCGCCCTGAAGTCCGGGCAGTCCGTGCTCGTCCAGGTGACGAAGGACCCGATCGGACACAAGGGCGCGCGCCTGACCAGCCAGGTGTCCCTGCCGGGCCGCTACCTCGTGTACGTGCCCGAGGGCTCGATGACCGGCATCAGCCGCAAGCTGCCCGACACCGAGCGGGCGCGGCTGAAGACCATCCTCAAGAAGGTCGTCCCCGAGGACGCGGGCGTCATCGTGCGCACCGCCGCCGAGGGCGCGAGCGAGGACGAGCTGCGCCGGGACGTCGAGCGGTTGCAGGCGCAGTGGGAGGACATCCGGAAGAAGTCGAAGAACGGCGGCAGCTCGAACGCGCCGTCGCTGCTGTACGGCGAGCCGGACATGACCGTCCGGGTCGTGCGCGACATCTTCAACGAGGACTTCTCCAAGGTCATCGTCAGCGGCGGTGACGCCTGGGAGACCGTCCACGGGTACGTCGCGCACGTCGCGCCCGACCTGGCCGAGCGGCTCCAGAAGTGGACCAGCGAGGTCGACGTCTTCGCCACGTACCGGATCGACGAGCAGCTCGCCAAGGCGCTGGACCGCAAGGTCTGGCTGCCCAGTGGCGGTTCGCTGGTCATCGACCGGACCGAGGCGATGGTCGTCATCGACGTCAACACCGGCAAGTTCACCGGTCAGGGTGGCAACCTCGAAGAGACCGTCACCAGGAACAACCTGGAGGCGGCGGAGGAGATCGTGCGCCAGCTCAGGCTGCGCGACCTCGGCGGCATCATCGTCATCGACTTCATCGACATGGTGCTGGAGTCCAACCGGGACCTGGTGCTGCGGCGCCTCCTGGAGTGCCTGGGCCGGGACCGTACGAAGCACCAGGTGGCCGAGGTGACCTCGCTCGGCCTGGTGCAGATGACCCGCAAGCGGGTCGGCCAGGGGCTGCTGGAGTCCTTCTCGGAGACCTGCGTCCACTGCAACGGCCGTGGCGTCATCGTGCACATGGAGCAGCCGACGTCCGTGGGCGGCGGCAAGCGGAAGAAGCGCGGGCGCGGCGGCGACGGCCATGTGCACGAGACGGAGGCCGCCGGGGCCGCGGTCGCCGAGGTGATCGCGACCGCCGAACAGGAGGCGGAGAGCGAGGCCGAGGTCGCCGCGGAGGCCGCCGTGCCCGTCGCGCTGCCCGCGCCCGACTTCGCCCCCGACGAGGAGCTGTACAGCAGCGTCGCCGAGGCGGAGGCCGCGGCGACCGGCCGCGGGCGCAACCGGCGCCGGGCGAGCCGCCGGGCCTCGGCTCCGGCGGGCGCGCCCAGGAGCGAGTCCGGGCAGACGGAGGCCGCGGAGGCCCCGCACACCCACGCCGCCGCCCCGGCGGAGGCAGCCGTGACCGAGGCCACCGTGACCGAGGCAGCCGTGACCGTGGGCGCCGCGGACAGTGCGGCGCAGGACGGACGTCCGGCCCAGCCGGAACCGGCCGTCGAGGAGGCGGCGCCCGCCGGGCGCACGCGCCGTCGCGCGACCCGGAAGGTGTCGGCGCCCGCGGGTGCCGAGGCCGCCGTGGTGACGGTCGCCGAGACCGCGCCCGTGGTCGCGGAAACGGTGGTGGAGCCGGCTGCCGAGGCCCCGGCCGCGGAGGTGCCCGCCGAGGACGTCGCCCCGGCCCGTCCGCGGCGCCGTGCAGTGCGCAGGGAAACCGCGCCGACCGCGTCCGAGGCCGCCGCCGTGGTGGTCGTCGCGTCCGCCGCGCCGGAGGAGGCCGGACCCGAGCCGGTCGCGGTCACCGAGGAGGCGGCCGAGGAACCGGCACCGGCCAAGAAGGCGGCCCGTAAGACCGCCAAGAAGGCCACGGCGAAGAAGGCCGCCACCAAGAAGACCGCAGCCAAGAAGACGGCCGCCAAGAAGACGACGGCCAAGAAGGCGGCCAAGACCGCCAAGACGGCCGCCGCCAAGACGACGGCGAAGAAGACCGCGGTGGCGGCCACCGCCGACGAGGTCTGACCCGGTCCGACGGGAGCCGCGGCCGGTCCCTGCGACCGGCCGCGGCTCACTCGTACCAGGGGGCGAACCGGGGGTGTGCCGGGGCCGGGTCGGGTCCGGTCCGGGCCCGGTTTGACCCCCTCGGTCAGCTCCCCGTAACCTTGACCGTCGGCGTGTCCGTTCACAGAGGCACGCCACATCCTCGTAAACCTCTTCCTCCCGGGCGCAGGGTTGGCCGGGAGAGGTCGTCCATGGTGTTCCTGGACGGCTGGCCTGCGAGGGTGCCGTCTCCGAGCGAAAGAGAGATCCGCGTGTACGCCATCGTGCGCAGCGGCGGTCGCCAGCACAAGGTTGCTGTCGGCGACGTCGTCGAGGTTGACAAGATTTCCACCGCCAAGGTTGGCGACACGGTCGAGCTCTCGACCCTGCTCGTTGTCGACGGCGACGCTGTGACCAGCGACCCGTGGGTGCTGGCCGGCATCAAGGTCCAGGCCGAGGTCGTGGACCACCACAAGGGCCAGAAGATCGACATTCTGCGCTACAAGAACAAGACCGGCTACCGTCGTCGCCAGGGCCACCGCCAGCAGTACACGGCGATCAAGGTCACCGCGATCCCCGCGGCTGCGAAGTAAGGACTGAGGAGACATGGCACACAAGAAGGGCGCATCGTCCACCCGGAACGGTCGCGACTCCAATGCCCAGCGGCTCGGCGTGAAGCGCTTCGGCGGTCAGGTCGTCAACGCGGGTGAGATCCTGGTCCGCCAGCGCGGCACCCACTTCCACCCGGGCGCCGGTGTCGGCCGCGGCGGCGACGACACGCTGTTCGCGCTGCAGGCCGGTGCGGTGGAGTTCGGTACCCACCGTGGCCGCAAGGTCGTGAACATCGTCCCGGTCGCCTGACCCAGGCTCCTCAGAGTCGCCTGACCCAGGCTCCAGACCGTACGTTTCGCGAGGCGGACCTCACTTCCCGGGCGGGAAGGCGGGTCCGCCTTTCGCGTGTTTCACGTGTCACCCAGCAATTCATCCGTACGTCCCCTGCCCGCGGCCGGGGTATTCCCAGGAGGCACCCACCATGACCACCTTCGTGGACCGCGTCGAGCTGCATGTCGCCGCGGGTAACGGAGGTCACGGCTGTGCCTCCGTCCACCGCGAGAAGTTCAAGCCGCTGGGCGGCCCGGACGGCGGCAACGGGGGGCGCGGCGGAGACGTGATCCTGACCGTCGACCAGTCCGTCACCACGCTGCTCGACTACCACCACTCCCCGCACCGCAAGGCCACCAACGGCAAGCCCGGCGAGGGCGGCAACCGCTCCGGCAAGGACGGCCTGGACCTGGTGCTGCCGGTGCCGGACGGCACCGTCGTGCTGGACAAGGCGGGCAACGTGCTCGCCGACCTGGTCGGGCACGGCACGTCGTACATCGCCGCGCAGGGCGGCCGGGGCGGGCTCGGCAACGCGGCGCTGGCCTCGGCCCGGCGCAAGGCGCCCGGCTTCGCGCTGCTCGGCGAGCCGGGCGACCTCCAGGACATCGTGCTGGAGCTGAAGACGGTCGCCGACGTGGCCCTCGTCGGCTATCCGAGTGCGGGCAAGTCGTCGCTGATCTCGGTGCTGAGCGCGGCCAAGCCGAAGATCGCCGACTACCCCTTCACCACCCTCGTACCGAACCTGGGCGTGGTGACCGCGGGCTCGACCGTGTACACCGTCGCGGACGTGCCGGGGCTGATCCCCGGCGCCAGCCAGGGCAAGGGGCTCGGCCTGGAGTTCCTGCGGCACGTGGAGCGGTGCAGCGTGCTGGTGCACGTGCTGGACACCGCCACCCTGGAGTCCGACCGCGACCCGGTCTCCGACCTCGACGTCATCGAGGAGGAGTTGCAGCAGTACGGCGGACTCGGCGACCGTCCCCGGATCGTCGTCCTCAACAAGGTCGACGTGCCGGACGGCAAGGAGCTGGCCGAGCTGGTGCGACCCGATCTGGAGGCGCGCGGCTACCGGGTCTACGAGGTGTCGGCGGTGGCGCACATCGGTCTGAAGGAACTGTCGTACGCACTGGGCGAGTTGGTCGGCGCGGCGCGGGCCGCGAAGCCGAAGGAGGAGGCGACGCGGATCGTCATCCGGCCGCAGGCCGTCGACGACGCGGGCTTCTCGGTGACGCTTGAGGACGACGGTCTGTTCCGGGTGCGCGGCGAGAAGCCGGAACGCTGGGTCCGGCAGACCGACTTCACCAACGACGAGGCCGTCGGCTATCTCGCCGACCGGCTCAACCGGCTCGGTGTGGAAGACGAGTTGATGAAGGCGGGCGCCCGCGCCGGGGACGGCGTCGCCATCGGCCCCGAGGAGAACGCGGTCGTCTTCGACTGGGAGCCGTCGGTGTCGGCGGGCGCGGAGATGCTCGGGCGGCGCGGTGAGGACCACCGGTTCGAGGAGCAGCGGGCCGCCGTCCACCGGCGGCGTGAGCGGCAGGTCGAACGCGACGAGGCCACCCGGGAGTTCGACGAGTTCGATCCGTTCGAGTGAGGCGGCGGCCCGGGTTGTTCGCGTGAGGCGGCGGCCCGGGCCCGTTCGTGTGCGGTGGGGGAGTCCGGACCTGCCGGTCAGGGCGTTCCTGGCGGCTGACCGGCTGACCGGCTGACCGGCTGACCGGCTGACCGCCGGCCGGTGTCGCTCGCCGGGAACGGCCGGCGTAGGACGTCGTCTCGGCCGTCGGACCCGTTGCGGCTCGTCGGGACGGGCCCGTGTGCCTCCCCCGAGCCGTGGCGGGTCCCCTTGTTGTCTTCGTTGTCTTCCTGTTCGTCATCTGTGTGCACACCTCTGTTCAGGGCGCGGTCCGTCCGGCCGTGGGAGCTTCCGAAGGTCCGTGCCCAAGAGGTCACTGTGGCAAGGGAGTCAGCACATGACCGGAGCAGTTTCGCCCGACCGTCGCCGCTTCCTGACCGCCGGTGCCGCCGTGCTCGGCGCCGCGGCCTCCGCCCAGTTGTGGCTGCCCACCCGGGCCAGGGCGGCCGGCACCCGGCTGCCCGACGGGGTGTTCGGCCTCGGCGTCTCCTCCGGCGACCCCCTGCCGGACGGCATCGTGCTGTGGACCCGGCTCGCCCCGGACCCGCTGAACGGCGGTGGCATGCCCGACACCACCGTCCCGGTCGAGTGGGAGATCGCCGAGGACGAGCGGTTCCGGCGGACCGTGCGCCGGGGCGCCGCCCCGGCCCGGCCCGCGTACGGGCACAGCGTCCACGTGGACGTGCGGGGGCTGCGCCCGGACCGCGCGTACTGGTACCGCTTCCGCACCGGCGGCCGGCTCTCGCCCACCGGGCGCACCCGTACCGCGCCCGACCCGCACCGCGCGGGAGGTTCGCTCCGCGTGGCGCTGGCCTCCTGCCAGAACTGGCAGAACGGCTACTTCACCCCGTACGCCGACATGCTCGCCCAGGATCCCGACGTCGTGCTGTTCGTCGGCGACTACATCTACGAGTCGGCGCCGTCCGCGACGGCGGTGCGCCGTCACGAGGGCCAGGGTGAGCCGTACACCCTGGAGCAGTACCGCAACCGCTACGCCCAGTACCGCTCGGACCCGGATCTGGCCGTGATGCACGCGCACGCTCCCTGGGTGGTCACCTTCGACGACCACGAGGTCGACAACGACTTCGCGGGGGAGGTGCCGCAGGACCCGGACAAGCAGGCGCACGACGCCTTCACGGCCCGGCTGACCGCGGCCTACCAGGCGTACTACGAGCACATGCCGGTCCGCGCGACCGCGATCCCGAACGGCCCGCACATCCGGATGTACCGCCGGCTGGACTTCGGCCGGCTGGCCCGGTTCAACGTCCTGGACACCCGGCAGTTCCGCAGCGACCAGGCCACCACCCAGGCCGGCGCCCAGGACCCGTCGGCGACGATGCTCGGCGCCGCCCAGAAGCGGTGGCTGCTCGACGGGCTGCACGGCTCCCCGGCCGACTGGAACCTGATCGCCTCGCAGATCATGATGGCCGAGACCGATCTGCTGCCCGGCGCGGGCAAGCTCTGGTACTACGACGCCTGGGACGGCTACCAGGCCGAACGCAACGCCCTGCTCAAGGAGTTCAGGTCCGTCCGCAACCCGGTGGTGCTCAGCGGCGACCGGCACCTGACGATGATCAGTGATCTGAAGGAGGACTTCGCCGATCCGGACTCGGCCGTCGTCGGCGCCGAGTTCGTCGGCACCTCCGTCTCCAGCAACGGCGACCAGGACCAGGCCGCCTTCCACGCCCAGTGGGACCCGCTGAAGGCGGACAACCCGCACTGGAAGGTGATCGACGCGCACCGCGGCTACCACCTCTTCGACATCGGCCGCGACGGCATCGACGCGCGGGTACGGGTTGTGGACACCGTGCTCGCCCCGCGGGCGAACACGAGCACGCTGGCCACGCTGCGGGTGGAGGCGGACGAACCGGGCGTGCGCACGGTCTGACGGTCCGGGGCGGTGTGCGCACGGTTCGACGGGCCCGGTGTGCGTACGGTTCGACGGGTCCGGTGTGCGTGGGGCCCGACAGGCCAGGTGTGCGTACGGTCCGGCGGTGCACGGGAACGCCCTGGGACTCACCGCAGTCCCAGGGCGTTCTCAGGTAAGTCTCAGGTAAGGCTCTTACTCTCCCGTGACCATGGAGACGGACTGTACGAGAGACGACATCCCGGTGAACGGGACCACCGACCGCGCCGACCGCGCCGACCGCGCCGACCGGGCCGACCGCGCTGACCGGGCCGACCGGGCCGCACCGCGCGCCGACCGCGCCGCCGCCCCCGCCCCGCTGCCGGCCGGCACCCGCCTGCTGCACATAGGCCCGCACAAAACCGGGACCACCGCCATCCAGGGCGCGCTGTTCGCCGCGAAGGAGACACTGCCGGACCACGGCGTCGTGTTCCCGGCGCACACCCGGCACCCCATGGAAGCCGCCCTGGCCGCCTGCGCCCGGCCCGGGATGATGGGCGACACCGTGCCCACCGAGCGGCACTGGACCCGGCTGGTCGGTCAGGTGCGGGCGGCCGGCCCGCGCACCTCGGTGGTGAGCAGCGAGTTCTTCGCCGACGCCGTGGACGAGGCGGCCATCGGACGGATCGTGGAGCAACTCGGCGGCGACCGGGTGCACGTCCTGGTCACCTTGCGCCCGCTGGTCAGGATCATGCCCTCGCAGTGGCAGCAGTACGTGCAGAACGGCCTGCGCATGGGCTACCCGGACTGGCTGGAGCACATGCTCCGCAAACCGCCGTACGAGAAGCCCAATCCGAGTTTCTGGCGTCGGCACCGGCACGACCGGCTGGTCGAGCGCTGGGCCCGGGTGGTCGGCCCGGAGCGGATCACCGTCGTCGTGGTCGACGACGGGGACCGGGACGGGCTGATGCGCACCTTCGAGGCGCTGCTCGGGCTGCCGCAGAATCTCCTCCGGCCAGTTTCGGACACGGCGAATCGTTCCCTCACCTACGCCGAGACCGAAATGCTGCGGAGCCTCAATGTGGAATTCCGTGGCAATGGTCTGCCCGATGAAATTTATTCGCGACTTGTCCGTAACGGCGCGGTCATGCATATGAAGAACTCGTGCAGCCCCGGCCCGGATGACGTGAAGATCGTCACTCCCCGGTGGGCGGTCGAGGCGGCCGCCGGGGTCGGCGCCGGGATGGTGGAGCGGATCGTCGCGTCCGGCGTGCGTGTCCTGGGTGATCCGGCGCTGCTGTCCGCCGTGCCGGCGCCGTCCGGCGATGTCCAGTGGGAGGCGCGGATAGCGTCCGAGGTCGCGGCGCGGGCGCTGTACGGGGCGCTCGCCGCGGCCGCCGCGGCGCCGGTGCGGCACGGCGCGCAGGCCAAGGCGCGTACTGTGCATCAGACCACGTCGAAGGATCTCGTCCGGGTGCTCGGGCACCGCTGTCTGCGGCGGCTGCGCCGGCGCTGAGCCGACGGTGTGTCACGTTTACTAAAACCATAACTCTGTGGAGTTACTCACATCAATTCCACGGGTTTCTTACTCGTTCTTACTCGGTGGGTCGCCCGCCGCCGGGATCAGAAGGTGAATGACAGGTAGCGCCCACATATGCAACGAAGGGCGTTCACCTTGCACTTCGGTTACTCGAAGTGGGACCATTTCCGGGTTCCGATACGCCACAAGGTAGGTCACCTGTGTCCCAGCGCATAGCCAAGCCCCGTACGACCGCAGTGATCCTGGCCGGCGGCACCGGCCAGCGCGTGGGTCTGTCGATCCCGAAGCAGTTGCTGAAGATCGCCGGCAAGGCGGTCATCGAGCACACCCTGGTCACCTTCGAGCAGGCGGACTCGGTCGACGACGTCATCGTGCTGATGGCGCCGGGCTATGTGGCGGACGTGGAGAAGATCGTCGCCAAGGCGGGGCTCCGGAAGGTCAAGGCCGTCATCGAGGGCGGCTCCTCCCGCAACGAGACCACCGAGCGGGCCATCGCCGCCCTCGGGGCCGGCCTGGCCGAGGGCGAGGACCTCAACGTCCTCTTCCACGACGCCGTACGCCCCCTGCTGTCGCAGCGCGTCATCGACGACTGCGTGACCGCGCTGGGGCGCTACCAGGCCGTGGACGTGGCCATCCCGTCCGCGGACACCATCATCGTCACGCGCACCCACGGCGAGGACGGCGAGTTCATCACCGAGATCCCGGACCGCTCCCGGCTGCGCCGCGGCCAGACCCCGCAAGCCTTCAAGCTGTCCACGATCCGCCGGGCCTACGAGGTCGCCGCAGGGGACCCCAACTTCCAGGCCACCGACGACTGCTCGGTGGTGCTCAAGTACCTGCCCGACGTGCCGATCCACGTCGTGGCCGGTGACGAGTACAACATGAAGGTGACCCAGCCGGTCGACGTGTTCATCGCCGACAAGCTCTTCCAGCTCGGCTCCACCGCCGCCCCCGAGCAGAAGGGCGAGGACGCCTACCGCGAACTGCTCACCGGCCGGACCGCCGTGATCTTCGGCGGTTCGTACGGCATCGGCAAGGACATCGCCGAACTCGCCCGGTCCTACGGCGCGCACGTCTACGCCCTGGGCCGGTCCACCACCGGTACGCACGTGGAGAACCCGGAGGACGTCGACGACGCGCTGTCCAAGGCGTACGCGGAGACCGGCCGGATCGACTACGTCGTCAACACCGCGGGCGTGCTGCGCATCGGCAAGCTCGCCGAGACCGACAACGCCACCATCGAGGAGGCACTGCGGGTCAACTACCTGGCCCCGGTGCAGATCGCCCGCTCCGCCTACAAGTACCTGGCCGAGACCAAGGGCCAGCTGCTGCTGTACACCTCCAGCAGCTACACCCGCGGCCGGGCGGAGTACAGCCTCTACTCCTCGACCAAGGCCGCCATGGTCAACCTCACCCAGGCGCTGTCCGACGAGTGGGCCGGCGACGGGATCCGGGTCAACTGCATCAACCCGGAGCGCACCGCCACCCCGATGCGCACCAGGGCCTTCGGCCAGGAGCCCGCGGGCTCCCTGCTCTCCTCCGAGGCCGTGGCCGGCACCTCCCTCGACGTGCTGCTGTCCGAACTGACCGGCCATGTCATCGACGTCCGCCAGCAGGATCCGACGGCGGGCGCGAGCCGGGCCTCCGGCTTCGAGCAGGCACTGGCCGGCGTCCTGGACCGCCAGGACGGGGTGGCATAATCGACAGCAAATAGCCAACTGTAATTCAGGTCTCTGTGGCCCCGAATTCGTGGGCACATGCAGGGACCTGAATGTATAAGACCGCAGATCGCCCGTAAGGTCTCATTCCGGCCGTTTTGTCAGTAAAAGGTACTCTGTGATATCCACCGCCATACGCGTCGCCCGGGTGGGCAGCGCGGCCGAGCTGGCCGCGGCGGTCCTCATGCTGCTGGGCTTCCCCTGTCTCATGGTGGCCGCGCTCGTCCCGAACGTGTACGCCTTCGCGGCCGCGGCCGCGGTGACCTACCTCGCGGACCACTACCTGCACCGCAGGGGCAGCTATCTGATCAGCCGTCTCAGCAAGGTCCGCGCCGGACTGTCGATCCGCTTCCTGATCCGGCAGCTCCTCCTGGTCCTGCTGCTGGCCCGGCTGTCCCTCGCGGACAACCTGATCTACTACGGCGCCATCGCCTGCTTCATCGCCTTCTTCGCCCTCCAGGCCCCGCACGGCGCGCTGGTCACCCTGATCCGCAACCGCCGCCGGCTGCCGGTCGCCACCCGCAACGTCGACCTGACATCGCGCATCCGCATCCCGGACGCCCCGCCGCAGGGCCTGCTCGACCGCTCCGCCGAGAAGATGCTCCACCTCGACCTCTTCGCGGTCGCCGGCATCCTGGTCGCCGCCGCGCTGGACACGTCCTGGTACGGCTACGCGGGCATCGGCATCACAGTCCTCCTCGCCCTGCTCTACGTCCTCGCGCTCATGCCCTACGTGCGCGGCGGCAGGATCCCGCCGAACGCCGACAAGGTGCTGGCCGCCGTCGACGACTGGATGGCCGGCTACAAGCCGCAGACCGTCCTCTACTTCTCCGGCTCCAAGGACTCCGCGTACCAGGTGAACATGTGGCTGGAGACCATGGAGCAACTGGACTCCCGGCCGCTGGTCCTGCTGCGCGAGCGGGTCATCCTGCAGAACCTGGCCCCGACCACGGTCCCCGTCGTCTGCGTGCCCGGCGGCGTCCACCTGATGAACCTCGACCTGTCCACGGTGCGCGTCGCGCTGTACGCCGCGAACGTCGGCAAGAACATCCACCTGCTGCGCGTACCGACCATGAAGCACGTCTTCATCGGCCACGGCGACAGCGACAAGATCGCCAGCGTCAACCCGTTCAGCAAGGTGTACGACGAGGTGTGGACCGCGGGCCGCGCGGGCCGCGACCGGTACGCCATCGCCGACGTCGGGGTCCGCGACGACGACATCGCCGAGGTCGGCCGCCCGCAGCTGGCGCCCATCCGGACCCGGCAGGACGCGCCCGAGGACCGGATGCCGACCGTGCTGTACGCGCCCACCTGGGAGGGCTGGGACGACAATCCGGGCAACACCTCGATCCTGCTCGCCGGCGAGAACATCGTGCGCCGGCTGGTGCAGGCCGACCCGCCCGTCCGCGTCCTCTACAAGCCGCACCCCTTTACCGGCACCCGCAGCGCGAAGGCCAAGGCCGCCCACGAGCGGATCACCGCCCTGGTCGAGCAGGCCGCCGCGGAGCGCGCCGCGGACTCCGGGTTCTTCGCCGACCCGGCCGCGCAGGAGGAGGCCGGGGCCGAACTGACCCGTATCGAGGCCCGGCTCGCCGAACTGTCCGGCACCGGCGGCGACAAGGGCGACGAGGCCGAGCAGTCCCGGGACGGCGTGGTCGACGTGACGGTGCACCAGGAGATCGCGGGGCTGCGCGCCGAGTGGAACACCGCCTACTGGCGTTCGTTCCCCGCGCACGAGCACCGCGTCATCACGGGCGCCGAGCCGCACCTGTACGACTGCTTCAACGTCTCCGACGCGATGGTCTCCGACATCTCCAGCGTGGTCTCCGACTTCATCGCGAGCGGCAAGCCGTACGCGGTCACGGACTCCGCCGGTCTCGGCGTCGAGGAGTTCAAGCGGCAGAACACGGCCGTGCGCGCCGCGGTGATCCTGTCCAACAGCGCCCAGGAGCTGGGCGGTCTGCTGGCCGCCGTGCGCGATCCCGCGGCCGACCCGCTGACCGCGGACCGCGCCGAGCTGAAGCGGTACCTGCTCGGCCCGGACGAGCCGAAGTCCATCGACCAGTTCAACACCGCGGTGGCCGAGCTGGCCCGGAAGGCGGAGCGACGCAACCTCGGCCAGGAGACCCGGTCCGCGGCCGGCGGCACGGACGCGGGCGAGCTGGCCGAGCTGGTGCCCGGTCAGCGACTGTCGTCGGCCGGCGAGGCGGACGGTGTGACGGCCGGCTGACCTGGAAAGCCCCCAGGGGGCGCACCGCGGCGGTGCGCCCCCGTCCCGAACCGGTTCAGAACAGGGCCTTGTAGCCCTTCCAGCCCGTCGCGATCTTCGTGGGCGCCCCGAACGAGCCCCGGCCGTCGCCGCTCTGGCGCCACAGGTTCCCCGCGGTGTCCCGCGCCACCAGGTCGGCCTTGCCGTCCGACGTGATGTCCCCGACGCCGACGACCGCGTTGTACGAGGCACCCCACTTCGAGAACAGCTTGGTCCGGGTCTTCGGCAACCCGCCCTTGGTCCCGTAGAACCGGTACAGCGTCCCGTCCTTGTACCGCGCCAGAACGTCCCCGAGGCCGTCGCCGTTGAGGTCGCCGGCTCCGACGATCTTCGTGTACGGGGCCCAGCCCGAGGCGATCTTCTTCCCGGCCGCCAGTGTGCCGTCGGTCTTCGCCGCGAAGAGGTACATCTCTCCGGTGGACGCCTTCCGCGCCAGCAGGTCGGTCAGCCCGTCGCCGGTGAGGTCCCCGGGCGCGGTCAGCACGTCGTAGGACTTCCAGCCGGTGCCGCCGCTCAGCGTCCGGTACGGCGTCGAGGGCGTGAGCGGCCGGCCGCACTCGGGCCGGTACGCCCGCAGCGACCCGTCCGCCATCCGTACGAGGACGTCGTTGCACCTGTCCTTGTCCAGGTCCCCGAACGGTACGGCGACCACCGAGGTGGACCAGCCCTTCCCCGACGTCGTGCCGGAGAACTTCCCGGCCCCGTTCCCGTGCTGGAACGTCAGGGTGCCGCGCGAGTCCAGCGTCAGCAGGTCCGCGACCGCGTCGGGCCACATCCCGTATCCCGCGTGGTCGCGCCGGACGGGCAGGCCGTAGATGACCTCGACCGTTCCCGTGCGGCGCAGCGCGGCCCCCTGGCCGTCCGCCGGGTTCGCGGTGAGTTCCCAGGTGTACCGGCCGTTCGGCAGCGGGCTCCGGTACTGCTTCGCCGGGTCCATGCCCGCCCACTGCACGTCCAGCCGCCCGCGGGTGTCGCCGCCCTGGCGCCGGTCGGCCACCTTGCCGGTGTTCCTGTCCCGGACCACGAACGTCCAGGACGCGACCGGCTTGGAGAACACGGCGTCGAAGACGGCCGTCCCGTACATCCCGGCGGGAGGCTCGGGCGCATCGGCGCGGGCGTACGGGGCGTCGGCCTCCCACAGCGTGGTCAGGGGCTGGGTGGTGGCGACCCCGGACGGCACGAGGTGGATCCGTTCCTGCGCGTCCACGTACGCGGCGTTGCCGCTGTACCGGTCGACGGTCCAGCGGACGTGCCGCTGCGAGGTCCCGGTGTCGGGCAGTCCGCCGATCACCCGGGTGCCGGGCGAACCGGAGTCCACCGTGGTGAGCAGCAGTTCTCCGGCCCGCCGGTCGTGCGTGACGACATAGCCGTCGCCGAGCAGCGCCTCCCCGGAGGGGACGGCCACCGACGTCCGGCGCGTACGGTCGTACACCCCGGCGGGCCCGTCGGGGCCGCAGCTCCAGTACAGCCACCGGCCCACGGCCTGTAGTTCCTGCGGAACGCAGTCCGAGCCGGTGTCGACGGTCTCGACGGTCTTCTTCGAGACGAGGTCGAACGCCGAGACGCTGCCGGGGGCGCGCGTCAGCGGGGCGCCGTAGTCGTTCAGACGGTAGACGGCCTGCTGGCCGGCGGAGGTGTAGATCAGGTACTTGTCCGAGACGGCGGTGATCCGGCCGCCGGCCGGCACGGAGCGGTCGTAGTGGTCGTAGTCGCCCGGGCCGTTGACCCGGAGCAGGTCCTGTCCCCCGCTCCGCCGCTCCAGCCAGGCGATACGTCCGTCGCCGACGTCGAAGACCGGCGCGCAGCCGGTGTCCGTGACCGGGCAGTCGTCCATGACCACGTAGGGCGTCGGTTCCAGGGGGGCGCGCTCGCCGTACTCCGGGGTGCCGGTCGCGGCCACATTCCGGACGTAGGGGATGCGGCTGCCCTTCGCCGGTTCGGCGTCGACGAGCCTGCCCTGGCTCAGCACGAGCCCCTCGACCGGGACGGCCGGGCGGGGCAGCGGCTCGACCATGGAGACGGCGGGCGCGCTGCCGTCGCCGGGGAGGATCCGCTGGACGCCGCGATCGTCGAGCGCGGCCGACGTGCGGCCGATGACGAGGGCGGTGCCGTCGGGAGCGCTCACCAGGCCGGTCTCCGATCCCGTGACCACGGTGACCGGGTCCCCGCCCGTGACCGGTGTCGCCTTGAGGACGGGGCCGGTGCCGGGACGGTGGACCAGCCAGTCGCCGACGAGCGCCAGTTCCTGGCCCGGCCGGGCGAAGCCGCTGTCCAGCGCGACCGCGACCGGTGTCGCCGAGACGTCGGAGCGGGGCAGCACCAGCACGGTCGAGTCGACGGCGCTGTACACCACGATCCGGTCGCGGGAGATCTTCGCCTGGACGTAGCCGCTGGGCAGCGGCTGCGTCCAGCCCCGCACCAGGCCCGTCTCCCGGTCGACGAGGACCAGCCGGGCCGTGCCGTCGTTCTGCCGGGCCGTGAACAGCACGCTCGTCGCGTCGGCCGCGCGCGGCTGGCCGAGCACCAGGTCGTCCGGGACGCCGGTCACCGGCACGTCGCGGGTGGTTCCGTCGGGCCCGCCGGTCAGCAGACGCATGACCCGGGCGGACGGCTCCTCCTCGGTCGTGGGTTCGTGCACGGTGACGACGGTGGTGCCGTAGACGGCGAGGACGCTCTGTCCCTCGGGTGTGCGCACCGTACGGGTCGTCCCGTCGGAGGCGTCCCACAGCTCCACCCGGTCGGAATAGCGGTAGGCGAGGACGTCGCTGCCGGTCCCGTCCGTGACGTACGTACCGGCCGGGTTCGGCGCGGTGACCGGCGCGCCGCCGCCGTAACGCGACCAGACGAGACCGGAGTAGCCCTCCTGCCGGTGGAAGAAGCCCTGGCTGCCGGCGCCGCCCGCACCGGCACGGGTGTTGCCGGCGTAGAGCGACGCCGAGGTGTAGGTGCCGCGCAGGGTCGCCGGGACGACGGTCTCCGCGGGCGCGGCGGGCGCCGCCGCGGCATCGACGGGCATCAGCGGGCCGGATCCGGCCAGGAGTGCCGTGCAGGCGGTGAGGGCGAGACCGGCGGATCTCGCGCCACGGTGCGGCACAGCGGATCTCGCACCAGGCCGGTGCGCAGAGGTGTTGCGGAACAAGGGAGCCCCTCCCGGGAAATCCGAGGGTCAGGCGATGTCGTCCATGTCCGCCATGCCGACCCGGCCCCCGCCGTCGCATCCCCTCGGCAAGTCGGCTGATGCTACCGCTGTTCGAGGCGAATTCGATCTGCCCATTCCCGCCCCGTTCAAGCCGCTTTCAGGTTCCCCGCCGATATTTCTCGACCCCCCATTCCCGGCATCGCCGAACAATTCCTCCTGGCCCCGCATACTGTCCGATGTCGCCCGTCACCGCCCTTACCTGTCCCTTCGCTGTGTGACGTCCGCCACGGAATGTGGGTCACCAGGCAACCGACAAGGCCGGATACCCGTCTAGCAAGTTGCGATTAAGGAGATACGGGGGGAATTTTCCATTGATGAGGGGGAAACGTGACCGTCGTGACGCAGCCTGATGTGAGCGTGGTCATCGGGGCGTACGAAGCGATGCCGTACCTCGTCGAGTGTCTGGCGTCCGTCGAGGCGCAGACCATCGACCCGGAACGTATCGAGGTCATCGCGGTCGATGACGGCTCCACCGACGGCACGGGGGAGTATCTGGAGGAGTTCGCCGCCCGTGTCGCCATCCCGGTCACGGTCATCCGGCAGGAGAACTCCGGCGGCCCCAGCGGCCCGCGCAACGTCGGCCTCGGCAAGGCGGCCGGCCGTTACGTGTTCTTCCTCGACGCCGACGACCGGCTCGGCCCGGAGGCCCTGGAGCGCATGGTCGCCATGGCCGACGAGAACGGCACCGACGTGGTCCTCGGCCGCGTCGAGGGCATCAACCGCACCCCGCCCAAGTCGATGTGGGGCAAGACGCTCGGCCGTACCGACGTCTACTCCTCCAACATCAAGTTCACGCTCAGCGCGCAGAAGCTGTTCCGCCGCGCGCTCCTCGACCGGCACGGGATGCGCTTCGACGAGTCCCTGTGGACCGGTGAGGACGCGCTGTTCACGATGGAGGCGTACCTGCGGGCCGACGGCGTCTCCGTGCTCGCCGACTACACCTGCTACTACCTGGTGGGCCGCGAGGACGGCAAGCACGTCACCAAGACCGGCGGCTACACGCTCCGCTTCGACTCGGCGCGTGCCCTGATGAACCTGATCGCCGAGATGGTCCCGGCGGGTACCCGGCGCGACACCCTGATGATCCGGCCCTTCCTGGTGACCCTGCTGCCGCAGTTCGGCCCCCAGTACCTGAAGGACAGCGAGGAGGTCAGGCGGCACAAGCTCGAACTGGCCAAGCCGCTGACGGACGCCTACTGGACCCCCGAGGTGGCCCGTCGGCTCAAGGTCCACGAGCGGCTGCGGCTGCACCTGGTGGCCATGGGGCGCGGGGACCTCCTGGCGGACGTCGTGGAGTTCGTCCGGGCGAAGCGGCAGGCCGCCGCCATCCTGGAGAGACGGGGCACCCGCGTCTACCTCGTCTACCCGCACTTCCGCTCCCGCGCGGCCCGCCTCCCCGACGCCCTCTACCTCGCCGAACCCCGCGAGGCCCGCGCCTTCCTGGGCTATCGCGAGGCCGCCGCGAACTCCCCCTTCCGCCGCGCCGTCCGCAAGATCCGCCGCACCTTGCCACCGAGCGGCTTCGGCACGACGGCCTGAGACCGGCCGGGCTCGCGGGAAGCGCCGGCCGGCCGGGCGTAGTGGCGGGCGGACCTCGGAAAGCAGGGGTCGGTGGGTCGGTCGGACTTCGGTTGACGGGGGCCGCCCGGCCTGCCCGGTGTGCCCCTTTTCGCCCCGTGCGAAGCGTGTTCGCGTGATCACCCTCCGTCTGTCCGGGGAGTGGACCGATGCGCGGCCCGGGATCCGCCTCGCGTAGATTGCCGGTCAGGGCAGCCGGACCTGAGCGAGGGGACAGAGGGCAAGGTGGCAAGGGCAAGGCAGGCCGTGGGTGAGGCCCGCAGGATCGTCGTCAAGGTGGGCTCCTCCTCGCTGACCACCGCCGCGGGCGGCCTGGACGCCGACCGCGTCGACGCGCTCGTCGACGTCCTCGCCCGCAGCCGCAGCGGCGGAGAGCGCGAGATCGTCCTGGTCTCCTCCGGAGCCATCGCCGCGGGCCTCGCGCCGCTGGGCCTGCGCCGCCGCCCCACGGACCTCGCCCGGCAGCAGGCGGCGGCCAGCGTCGGCCAGGGCCTGCTCGTCGCCCGCTACACCGCCTCCTTCGCCCGCTACGGCCTCCGGGTCGGCCAGGTCCTGCTCACCTCCGACGACATGAGCCGCCGCGTCCACCACCGGAACGCCTCCCGCACCCTCGACAAGCTCCTCGCGATGGGCGCCCTCCCCGTCGTGAACGAGAACGACACCGTCGCCACCGCCGAGATCCGGTTCGGCGACAACGACCGCCTCGCCGCCCTCGTGGCCCACCTCGTCCACGCCGACCTCCTGGTCCTGCTCTCCGACGTGGACGGCGTGTACGACGGCGACCCCGCACGGCCCGGGACCTCCCGGCTGGCGGAGGTGCGCGGGCCCGCCGACCTCGAAGGAGTCGAGATCGGCAGCGCCGGCCGGGCCGGCGTCGGCACCGGCGGCATGGTCACCAAGGTCGAGGCCGCCCGGATCGCCGCCGCCGCCGGCATCCCCGTGGTGCTCACCAGCGCGATCCACGCGGCCGTCGCGCTGGCCGGCGGCGACACCGGCACCTACTTCCACCCCACCGGCAAGCGCTCCGCCGACCGGCTGCTGTGGCTCCAGCACGCCTCCACCCCGCAGGGCTCCCTGACCCTGGACGACGGTGCGGTGCAGGCGGTCGTACAGCGCCGCACCTCGCTGCTGCCCGCCGGGATCGCCGCCGTCGAGGGCGAGTTCAGCGCGGGCGATCCCGTGGAGCTGCGCGACGGGCAGGGTCACGCGGTGGCCCGCGGACTCGTCAATTTCGACGCCAAGGAGATCCCCCAGCTGCTCGGACGTTCGACCCGGGAGCTGGCGCGCGAGCTGGGCCGGGCGTACGAACGCGAGGTCGTACACAGGGACGATCTGGTGATCCTGCGACCGTAAACGGCGGCGATCCGACCGCCCCCGGTGGGGGACGTTCCGTAAAACCGCCACGCAAAGCCGATCGGCCTGCTCAACTTTGTCTCAGGGACACGCCTGCAAGGCGCGGTCCGCGCGATCCGTACGAGCGCTGGGTGAAGGAGGCCGTCGTGAGTCGAGTGCGCCCTGGGGCCGCGGCGTCCCGTGGTGCTCTGACGAGTGTCGCGGCCGGGGAGTCCTACGAGGAGCCGAAGGACCTGCCGCGCCTGTGGCACGTCACCCTCAGCGTCTGCGGCGACGAGGTGCCCCTGAAGGAGCTGCGCCGCGGCCTCGAACAGCTCGCCCACGACCATCCCTTCCTGCTGACCAGCAGATACGCGCCCGATCACGCCGAGATCCGCTACTGGGAGGAAGCCCGCGACCTGCACGACGCGGCGGCCGTGGCGCTGCGCCTGTGGGGCGAACACCGCCAGACCGCGGGGCTGCCCCCGTGGGAGATCGTCGGCCTGGAGGTCATCGACCGCGAGACCTATCACCAGCGCATCTCGGAGGGCTACGGCCCGGCGCCCGCCACCCCCGTAGGGGTTCATCCCTTTTGACCCCGTCTCGCGGTGTGGAACGAGCAGGGTCCGGGCCCGGACCGCGCACTACCCTTCCTTCATGACCACGCTCTCGCCGTACGACGCCATGTCCCCGGTCGTCCGGGCCGCCTACCGGGCCCAGGCCGCCGCCGCCGACCTCGCGCCGCTGCCGCGCGCCGTGAAGGACGACGCGCTGCTCGCCATCGCCGACGCCCTGGAGGTACGGACCAGCGAGATCGTCGAGGCCAACGCCAAGGACGTGGCCAAGGCCCGCGAGGCCGGCACCAGCGAGGCGATCATCGACCGGCTGACCCTCACCCCCGAGCGGGTGCGCGCCATCGCCGCCGACGTCCGGGACGTCGTCGCACTGCCCGACCCGGTCGGCGAGGTCGTGCGCGGCTCCACCCTCCCCAACGGGATCGATCTGCGCCAGGTCCGCGTCCCGCTCGGCGTGGTCGGCATCATCTACGAGGCCCGCCCGAACGTCACCGTCGACGCCGCCGCCCTCTGCCTGAAGTCCGGCAACGCGGTCCTGCTGCGCGGCTCGGCCTCCGCCTACGAGTCGAACACCGCCCTCGTCCGGGTGCTCAGGGACGCCGTCGGCGGGGCCGGACTGCCCGCCGACGCCGTGCAGCTGGTGCCCGGGGAGAGCCGCGAGAGCGTCCGCGAGCTGATGCGCGCCCGCGGCCTGGTCGACGTCCTCATCCCGCGCGGCGGCGCCTCCCTCATCCGGACGGTCGTCTCCGAGTCCACGGTGCCGGTCATCGAGACCGGCACCGGAAACTGCCACGTCTACGTCGATGCCGAGGCCGACCTCGACATGGCCGTCGAGATCCTGATCAACTCCAAGGCCCAGCGGGTCAGCGTCTGCAACGCCGCCGAGACCCTGCTCGTCCACCAGGACATCGCCGCCGCGTTCCTGCCGCGCGCCCTGGACGCCCTCGCCGAGGCCGGGGTCACCGTCCACGCCGACGAGCGTACCCTGGCATATGCCAAGGACTCCAAGGCGACCGTCGTCGAGGCCACACCGGAGGACTGGGAGACCGAGTACCTGTCCCACGACATCGCCGTCGGGATCGTGGACTCGCTGGACCAGGCCGTCGGGCACATCCGGCTGTGGAGCTCCGGCCACACCGAGGCGATCGTCACCACCTCGCAGCAGGCCGCCCGCCGCTTCACCCAACTGGTCGACTCCACCACCGTCACCGTGAACGCCTCCACCCGCTTCACCGACGGCGGCCAGTTCGGCTTCGGCGCGGAGATCGGCATCTCCACGCAGAAGCTGCACGCCCGTGGCCCGATGGGGCTGCCGGAGCTGACCAGCACCAAGTACATCGTGACCGGCGACGGCCATGTACGCCGCTGACCGCGGGAACCGGCCTTGACCCGGTCCCGGCGGGGCCGCACCGGCGGCCCCGCGAGGCCCGGGGCATCGGCGGGCGGGGCCCGAGGCGTCGGGTGCGGCAGCCCGGGACATCAGGTGCGGCGGTTCGGGGCATCCGGGGTGCGGTGGCCACGGGACAGCGGGTCCGAGGCGCGTACTCGCGGGGGACGTGCTCGCGGGGGACGTGCTCGCGGGGCGTGAGCGGTCGCGTACCGGCGCCGCACGGGCCGCGCGGGCCGGGGAGCCCGAGGGGTGTCTCAGCACGTGGATGAATTTCCATACCGTCTGCCCAAATTGACCCCTCAGGTCTACTCTGGATTCGTGCCGGAGGACGTGGGGGGCACGCCGTTCCCTGACGGCTGGGAGCCCGACGACGACCACGACCACGGGGTGTCGGACGAAGAGTTCGCCTCCGTGGTGTTCGACGAGGGCTTCGTACGGGCGGCAGTGGTGCACGAGCCGACCGCCGTCGAGCGCCTCCTTGCCGCCGCCCAGGCCAGAGCCGAGGCATCCGAGGCGGAGGCACGCCGCGCACACGCCAGAGGCGAGCGGTACGACGAGGCGTACGGCCCCGACGGGCACGGTTTCGGCCATGACGGCGACCTCGACGACCCGGACGACCTCGATGCCCTGGAGGACCGCTACGGCCCCCTGGGGTTCGGCAAGCACATCCGCTGGCACCGACCCGTCGCCTGGGTGCTCGCCGTGGTGATGGGCGTCGGCATGGTCGCCCTGGCCTTCGCGGCGGTCTACCGCGGAGCCTCCTCGGGCAACCGGGAGCACCAGGTGCCGGCACCCGCTTCCACCGGCCTCGAACAGGGCACGTCGGCTGCTCCCTCCGGGTCCGCCGAGTACTCCCCGCCGGCGGTCTCCGCGGTGCCCCGCACGCCCTGAGCGCCCGTGCACACCCCTGGTGAGAACCTGTCAGAACTTGTCGTGTACCAGGGCGTTTACCTGAGCCCCCTGAGACCTACTCTGAAAGTATGGGCGGGCCAGGAGACCCACCTGAGGGGACACCCACGGGCGCTCCCGGTGGTGGAGAAGACGAATACCGATCCGTCGTGTTCGACGAGTCGTTCGTCCGCGCTGCACGCCTCCAGGAGTACTCCGCACGGGAGCGCATGGCCGACCACGCACCCGCCGTGCGCCGTCGCCCGCCCCTGCACCGCGGGCTGTCCCGGCAGGCCCTGATCCTCGTCATGCTGATCGCCGTCGCCTTCGGCACTGCGATCTACATGGGCGTACGCCACCCCTACGGCACAGCCGACGCCCAGAAACCCGCGACACCTCTGCGCATGACCGTCATCCCGCTCTCCCCGCAGGGCAAGGTACCCGGCGCGACCGACGCCGAATATGTGTACGATCACAGCCCCGCGGCGCAGTTCAGCGTCGGCGCCGAGGGGATACCACTGCCGGCCACCCGGCGCACCGAGCACTTCTCCGACAGTCAGGTGCTGACCGCCCTGACCACGGCCAAGGACTACCTGGTCCACTCCTCGCTCTACCCCGAGGTGCTGGACGCCGGCCAGGTCCAGCCGGCCCGGATGCTGGTCGACCCCGGCCAACTCGACCAGTTCGACCAGGGCTTCGAGCACCCCGTCGCGGACGGCAGGCACGCGCCCACCGGATGGCTGGTCCGCTTCGACCCCACCCGCGCCGAACTGGCCGACCAGAAGATCCGGGTCCAGGGGTCACTCCAGGTCATCGAGACGGATGCGGCCACCCTGGAGGTCAACGCGGACCACACCTTCGTCTACGCGCTGAGGCCCACCGGCTCCGGCGACAAGGCGCGGGTCTCCCTGTTCACGGTCCGCCGGGAGCTGACCTTCCGCTTCGACCAGGGTGACCTGCGCACCCGCCAGGTGCAGCTGATCGCCTCCTACGTCCAGGCGGGCCCGCTCTCCTGCGCCGAGGACTCCGCCGACCGGTTCCGCCCGCTCCTGGCCGGCCAGACCGCCAAGGCGGGTGGCCCGGCGGGCACGGACCCCTATGCGACCGACGGCACGACGGCCCTGTGCGGAACACTGGCCCCCGGGGCACAGCCGACGCCGTGACTCTGACGGGGAAGGGGAACCCGGGCCGCGACGGTGACGGGGGCCGTCAGCGCGTGGTTACGCGGGCCGTCAGAGTGGTGGTCACGGGCGCTGTCGGTATGACGGTGGCGGGAGCCGTTGCCGGGGTGGTGACGAGTGCCGTTGCCGTGGTGGTGACGAGTGCTGTCGCCGTGATGGCGGCGAGAGCTGTCGCTGGTGGCGGCGGGGTCAGTCGTCGGTCTCGCCGCCCCCGGGCTGCGTGTCCCCGGGGGGCGTGTCCTTGGGCCGCTGGTCCTTCGGGGAGCTGGTGAAGCCGTCGAAGCCCCGCCGGACCCGGCCGCCCAGGTTCCCGGCCCCGCCCGCGATGTCCGAGACCAGCTTCATCAGCGGATCCTTGGAACTCTTCACATCGCCGGCGTAGCTCGCGGCCGACTCCTTGAACGAGTCGCTGACCGAGGCGTCCTTGTCCTCACTGCGCCGCGGATAGTGACCGTCCATGATCCGCTGGTAGTCGCGGGTCTCGGCCCACTTCTTCAGCTCGGCCGCGCGGACCGTGGTGAAGGGGTGGGAGCGCGGCAGCACGTTCAGGATCTTCAGCACCGAGTCGCGCAGGTCGCCGCCCGCCTCGTACTCCTCGGCCTGCTTCAGGAACGCGTCCACGTTCATCTCGTGCAGATGGTTGCCACCGGCTATCTTCATCAGGCCCCGCATCGAGGCCCGCAGATCCTGCCCCACCAGGAGACCGGCCCGGTCCGCCGACAGCTCCGACTTGCGGAACCACTCCCGCAGCGCGGTCACGATCGCCATGATCGCGAGATTGCCCAGCGGAATCCAGGCCACCTTGAGCGCGAGGGTGGTCAGGAACAGCAGGATCGTGCGGTACACCGAGTGCCCCGACAGGGCGTGTCCCACCTCGTGGCCGACGACCGCCCGCATCTCCTCCTCGTCGAGCAGCTCGACCAGGCCGGTGGTGACGACGATGATCGGCTCGTCCAGACCGATGCACATCGCGTTCGGCTGCGGGTCCTGGTTCACGTACATCGCCGGGACCTTCTCCAGGTCCAGGATGTAGCAGGCGTCCCGCAGCATGTCGTTCAGATGCGCGAACTGCTGCTCCGAGACGCGCACCGAGTCGGACAGGAACAGCAGTCTCAGACTGCGCTCCGGAAGCAGCCCGCTGAGGGCCTTGAAGACCGTGTCGAAGCCGCTCAGCCGCCGCAGCGCCACCAGGGCGCTGCGGTCGGCGGGGTGCTCGTACGCACGCGAGGAGATCCCAGGGAAGCGCCTGCGCTGCCTGCTCGGCACGTGCTCGTGCCCGTTGTGCTCATGGCCGCTGTCGGTCATGTCGTCCCCCATGTGCGTTGTGTGCCGGTGAGCCCCCGAGGCAGGGCCCAGCCTAGGCGGAGATACCGTGGACGGGCAGTACAGCCGAAGGAGTCCACGTCATGGAGCACAACCCCGCAACCGCCCGGCTGGCCGAGGCCGCCGTCGCCGCACAACAGCACGGGACGGGGAATCTGCTCCGGATCGTCCTGGTGGTGATGGTCCTGGGCTGTGTGCTGACCGCGTGGTTCCTGCTGCGTGGGTACAAACAGAAGGACGACTGAGTCCCCGGGAAGGTTCCCTCTGCGTTCCCCGGTGAGCGTCCGGGGGCGCCCTCCGCCGTGCCCAACGGTGGAGTCGGCGTGAGCGCCACGGCAGCGTCCCTTTACCATGAGCCGACATCTTTATCCCGCCCACACCGGATAGGTCCTGCCGAAGATGAGCTTCCACACCACTGCCGTCCAGTTGGTCACCGTCGCCGCCGAGGGCGAGGAGCGCGGCGGCAACCACCCCAGCCTCGACCCGCTCGTGACCGGTGGCAGCGCCTTCCTCGTCCTGCTGCTTCTGCTGTGGATCACCACCCGCTTCAACCGCGACCGCTGAGCCCGCCGGCCGGCCCCACGGCCGTATCCGGGGGTCTGGCGGGCGGGGCCCGGGGACCGGGCCGGTAGGGTCTGCACGCATGGGAGAGCAGGACATGCCTACCGGTCCGGCGTACGACGCGGAGAACAGCACGGTGAGGACCCCGCAGCACAGGCCGGGCGGCGGCCCCGCGCGCACCGGCAAGCGCCGTCTCGGTGTGATGGGCGGGACCTTCGACCCGATCCACCACGGGCACCTCGTGGCGGCCAGCGAGGTCGTCGCGCAGTTCCACCTCGACGAGGTGGTGTTCGTGCCCACCGGCCAGCCCTGGCAGAAGTCGCACCGGAAGGTCTCCCCGGCCGAGGACCGCTACCTGATGACGGTCATCGCGACCGCCGAGAACCCGCAGTTCTCGGTGAGCCGCATCGACATCGACCGCGGCGGTCCCACCTACACGGTGGACACCCTGCGCGACCTGCGCGCGCTCAACCCGGACACCGACCTCTTCTTCATCACCGGCGCCGACGCCCTCGCCCAGCTGCTGACCTGGCGCGACACCGAGGAACTGTTCTCCCTCGCGCACTTCATCGGGGTGACCCGCCCCGGCCACCACCTGACCGACGCCGGGCTCCCTGAGGGCGGTGTCTCGCTCGTCGAAGTTCCCGCGCTGGCCATCTCCTCCACAGACTGCCGTGGCAGAGTCGCCAAGGGGGATCCCATCTGGTACATGGTGCCGGACGGAGTCGTGCGCTACATCGCCAAGCGCGAGCTGTACCGCGGCGAGTGAGCCGAGAGGGGCACCGGTGAACGACCGAAACGACCCGGGGTACGGGAGCGACCAGTACGAACTCGTCGGCTACGACGAGTACGGACGGCCCGTGTACCGCCAGATCCCGGCCCAGCAGCCCCAGCAGCCGGCGTACGACCCGTACGCGCAGCAGGGCTACGGCTACGACCCGTACGCGACCGGACAGCAGCAGCCGCCCACGCCGGCGTACGACCCGTACGACACCGGCCCGCAGCCCCAGGCCCCCTCCTACGGCTCCCAGGCCCCCGGCTACGACCCGTACAGCACTGGCACGCACGCCACCGGCGGCACGGCGACCCACGACGCCTACGGGCAGGCGGCGAGCACCCAGCAGCCCCTGGTCGCCGAGCACACCGCCCACATCCCGCAGCAGCCCGGCCCGGCCCAAGTGCCGGACGACGACGGCCCGGCCGCCCGTGAACGGGACTACCACACCGAGCAGTTCGCCTTCGTGGAGGAGCCGGACGGCGACTCCGAGGACGTCATCGACTGGCTGAAGTTCACGGAGAACCGCACCGAGCGCCGTGAGGAGGCCCGCCGTCGCGCACGCCGCCGTGTCCTCGCCCTGGTCGTCGTCCTCGCCCTGGTCGTGGTCGGCGGTGTCGGTTACCTCTGGTACGCCGGAAAGCTGCCCGGCCTGCCCTCGTCGGACGCCAAGGGCGGTACCTCGACGGCGGTCGGCGACCAGAAGCGCGAGGTGATCGTCGTCCACCTGCACAACACCGCGAAGGGCGGCACCTCCACGGCGCTGCTCGTCGACAACAGCACCACCAAACAGGGCACCACCGTCCTGCTGCCCAACTCGCTCTCCCTGTCCGACGACTCCGGTGGCGTCACGACCCTCGCCAAGTCGGTCGACGACGACGGCTCCGCCGGCACCCGCGACCAGCTCGACACCGTCCTCGGCACGAGCATCGAGGGCACCTGGCGGCTCGACACCCCCTACCTGCAGAACCTCGTCGAACTCGTCGGCAACATCGACGTCGACACCAACGCCGACGTCCCCGACCCGGACAGCAAGAAGAAGGGCACCGCCCCGCTCGTCCACAAGGGCAAGGACCAGCCCCTCAGTGGCAAGGCGGCCGTCGCCTACGCCACTTACCGCGCCACGGGCGAGTCCGACAACGCCCAGCTGGAGCGGTTCGGCCAGGTGCTCCAGGGCGTGCTGCGCAAGATTTCGTCCGACGCCGACGGCGCGACCGTCACCGTGCAGACGCTGGGGCAGATCATCGAGCCGCCGCTGTCCGACAAGAACCTCGGCGCCTTCCTCGCCAGGCTCGCCGACCTCGCCAAGGGCGGCGACTACAAGACGGCGCTGCTGCCCGTGCAGTCGGACGGCACGCTGAGCGCCCAGACCAGCTCCGACGTCATCAAGAACATCCTCGGCGGCACCGCGAAAAGCCCCGACCAGGGTTCCGCCGTCCGGGTCTCCGTGCAGAACGCGACCGGCGCCAAGGGTGACTCGGACAAGGCCCGCGTGGTCCTCCTCAACGGCGGCTTCACCTTCCAGGACGGCGGCACCGACAGCACCACCCAGGCCACGTCGAAGGTGCTCTACTCGGACACTTCCCACAAGGACGACGCCTCCGAGGTCGCCAAGACCCTGGGGCTGCCCGACAGTGCCGTGGCTAAGGGCACGGTCGGCTCGAACGCCGACGTCTCGGTGGTCCTCGGCCAGGACTACAAGCCGTCGTCCTCCTGACGGACGGCACCGGAAGGCGGTGCGGGCACCCCAGGTGATCCGATAATCACGTGGGGTGCCCCGGGCGGTCCGTGAGACCCTTGATGGCGAGTGACCGCCGACGAGCTGTGCCGTGCGGGGGGTCGCTCCACGCCCCCCGATCTCCGTCCCCGACCGAAAGCTACGTAGTGACCGCCACCGACCGTTCCCTCGAACTCGTCAACACCGCCGCCCAGGCAGCCGCCGACAAGCTCGCCCACGACGTCATCGCCTACGACGTGAGCGATGTCCTGTCGATCACGGACGCCTTCCTGCTGGCCTCCGCGCCCAACGACCGCCAGGTCAAGTCGATCGTCGACGAGATCGAGGAGCGGCTCCAGAAGGAGCTCGGCGTCAAACCGGTGCGCCGCGAAGGAGACCGCGAGGCCCGCTGGATCCTGCTGGACTACGTCGACATCGTCGTCCACGTCCAGCACAGCGAGGAGCGCATCTTCTACGCCCTGGAGCGGCTGTGGAAGGACTGCCCCGAGATCGAGCTGCCGGCCGACGCCAAGGCCACCCGGGGCAAGGCCGAGGAGTACGCCCGGCAGCAGGCCGCCGAGGACACGGCCGAAACACAGGGTGAATGGCGATGAGCGCCACCGGCGAGGTGACCGACCATGCCGGCCGGGGGCGGCGCGTCATCCTGTGGCGGCACGGTCAGACCGCCTGGAACGTGGAGCGCCGCTTCCAGGGCACCACGGATGTCGAGCTGACCGCGGCCGGCGTCGGCCAGGCCCGCCGCGCCGCCCGGCTGCTCGCCTCCCTGCGGCCCGACGCGATCGTCGCCTCGGACCTTCAACGGGCCACGGACACCGCCGCCGAACTGTCCGCGCTCACCGGCCTCCACGTCACCCGGGACGAGGCGCTGCGCGAGACCTACGCGGGCGTCTGGCAGGGGCTGACGCACGAGGAGATCATCGCCCGCCACGGCGAGGAGTACGCCGCCTGGAAGCGCGGCGAGCCGGTCCGCCGCGGCGGTGGCGAACTGGAGACCGAGGTCGCCGACCGGGCGGCCCCGGTCGTGCTGCGGCATGCCGAGAAGCTGCCCGAGGACGGCACCCTCGTGGTGGTCAGCCACGGTGGCACCATCCGCACCACCATCGGGCGCCTCCTCGGCCTGGAGGCCCGGCACTGGGAGAGTCTCGGCGGTCTCTCCAACTGCTGCTGGTCCGTTCTCGGCGAAGGCGCCCGCGGCTGGCGCCTCCTGGAGCACAACGCGGGCACCCTCCCGGAGGCCGTCCTCGGCGACGACGACTGAGCCTGTCGGAGCGGGGACATGGATTTCACTTTCCGGCAGGTCACAGGCTAAAGTTCTTCTTGTTCGCCCCGCTGGGCGGGGCAGGACACCATGCGGCTCGCCGCGTGGAACAAGGGGCTATAGCTCAGTTGGTAGAGCGCCTGCATGGCATGCAGGAGGTCAGGAGTTCAATTCTCCTTAGCTCCACTGATCGGCACTCTGTTGAGTTGTCAAAGATCGGTGATGAGGATCCCGTCCCCTTCAGTGGGCGGGATTTTCTTCGTTCCACGGACGGATGATTTCGGCAGCCCCCTTGTCCGTCGGCGGCCACAGCCGCTGTCCGCACTCCCTCAGCGACGCCATCCTCCCGCGCGCCTCGTCGCTCTCCGGTATGGAGGCCACGATCCGGCATCCCGTCGAGCGACAGCGACGGCGACGTCATCCGCAGCTCACCGACCGCCCTGTGACGGAACGTCTTCACCTCTGGCCCCGGCGGTGCCACGGCGGCGCTCGCCCACAACTCGGCGAAGTACGGACCGGCCGCCGCGAGCGCGCGCATGAGAACGCGGCAGGCTCGGACCGGCGGCGCGCTCCCGCCCGCCCCGCCATCACCTCACGCGTCGTCATGCGCCGCGTCGTTCCTTCCCCCGCCATTGCCCCCCGTCCTTCCGCCGTCGTACCCCACATCGCATCGCCGGCGCCCGACTTGTCCGCTGCCGGCTGCCGGCACTGCCGGTATCAGCGGCCTCTCGGCATCCGTACCGGCGTGTCACCAGACTCGACGGCATGACGACGACGTCCCGGCAGCCTGAACCAGGTCCCGCATCCGTTTCGAGCCCTGAGGACAGTGAACTACCCACCACTGACAATGGGCCCCGGCTGCTGCTCGCGCTCGTGCTCACAGCCCTTTGCATGGCGGCCCTCGACGTCGTCATCGTGAACGTCGTCCGCCGGCCAGGACGGCCGCGCTCGCTGCCGTGTCCGGACTGGTACTGAGGCGTCGCTGACCGTATTGGCCCGGCCGTGGCAGAATCAAACCGCCGGTAGGGGGCGCGGCCCGACGGGAGGGAGTAGCGATGCCTGCGAGCATCCTCGACGAGGAGGTCGGCCACCTCCTCGACGCGGCGTTGATACGGGACACGGCCACCCGGCTCGACTGCCCCTCCTGCAGTTCCGCGCATGTGGCCCAAGTCCTGGGCGACAACGGCGGAATCTCGTACGTGTGCACGGCCTGCGGCCACAGCTGGAGCTGATCGATGGGTGCACACCGGCGAAAGTGCGATTGGTGCGGGCACGGCACGCCGATCGTCCGAGACATGGAGCCGATCAACCCGGATTACCAGTACTGGTGCGAGGAATGCGCGCGGGCGCTGATCATAAAGGGCGATCCCATCGAGACGTACCGCGAACTGGAGGGTGAACCGATCTACGGCCGCCTCCTGGAGGAGCACTGCACCCTCAAGCGGTTCTACTCGTTCGTCACCGCCTGACCGGCGCCGGTCCTCGGCAGCGGTGTCCGCCGAAGGCGGTGTCCGGTGAGGACGAGGAAAAGCAGACCGCACGCTCCGTAGAGGGCCGACAGCGTCAACTCGATGCCCCCTTGGTGCAGTTCGGGCCGTCCGCTGCCGTGCGGCACCCACCACAGGCCGTACGAACAGAACACGGCCGCGCAGGCCACGGCCGTCACACGGTGGCCGTCGCGCCACAGCACCACCACCAGCGGCACGCACCACACCCAGTGGTGCGACCACGACACGGGGCTGATCAGCAGCGCCGTCACCGCGCAGGCGACCACCGCCCAGGAGCGCCGGCCCCGCAGCTCCGCGGTGATCGCGAGCCACAACCCGGCGACGGCCGTCAGGGCCGCCAGCAGGGCCCAGAGGCCGCCCGGCGCCCCGGTGTGCAGCAGCCGGGCCAGAACGCCGCGCAGGGCCTGGTTGGCGGTGTCCTCGGCGTGACCCACCCGGCCCGTGCGGAACACCATGTCGGTCCAGAAACGCCACGAGTCGTACGGCAGGACGGCCGCCGCCAGCAGGGTCGCGCCGGTGAAAGCGACGACCGCCCCGCGCGCGTGCCTCAGCCATGGCCCCCCGTCGCCGCCCCTGAGGTGCGCCACGACGCCGGTGGCGACCAGGAAGACCACGAACAGGGCGGGTGTCAGCTTGACGGCGGCGGCCAGCCCGAGAGCGGCGCCCGCCCAGCGGTTCGGGCCGTCGGCGGAGCGGCGGGAGAGGTCCCACAGCACCAGGACGGCGAGCAGCAGATTGATCTGTCCGTAGCGCAGCGTCGTCCAGACCGGTTCGCACCACACGGCCGCCGCGGCGATCCACCAGACGCTCTCCACGCGCGCGTGCCCGACGAGTCTCAGCGACAGCCGCACCAACACCACCAGGAGGACCAGGTTTCCCAGCGTGGCCAGCACGCGCAGCTGGGCGGACTCCAGCAGGGTCAGCGGCGTGAACACCAGGGCCGCGAACGGCGGGTACGTGGTGGGCAGCCCGGCCGTGGTCGCCCGCAGGGCGTACAGATCGCCTCCCGCGCGTACGGTCGCGCCCTCGGCCCGGTACACCAGCAGGTCGATCATCGACACGTGTGCGGCGCATTGCGCGATCCAGAACACGGCCAAGGAGACCAGGCACGCCCCCAGGGCGACCGGCACGCGACGGCGGGTTCCGGAGGGCGCGATCACGATCATGAAGGGCGACAATAGCTGCCGTACCGCCGCAGAAAGGAAACGATTTGGTGGTGCACCCCGTCGACCGTGTAATGTTGGCGTCGCCGCCAGGGAGATCGGGCGGCACGGTCGGCAAGCGGCTTGGCCGCGTGACCGCGAGGGGCTATAGCTCAGTTGGTAGAGCGCCTGCATGGCATGCAGGAGGTCAGGAGTTCAATTCTCCTTAGCTCCACAGATCGAGAAAGCGGATCATCCGGGTGGATGATCCGCTTTCTGCGTGTGCGGGGCCCGTTTGTGCACGGCGGCCCTTCCCGTGCGGCGGCGGGTCCCCCGGGCCCGGACGACCATGCCGTTCACGTGCTCGGTGGCCCAGGGCGCGCCGACCACGGCCCTGGGGGGCCGGAAGGTTGCGCGGGACGGCCCGCGGCCCCGGCGCGGCGTCCAGCCCACGTAGATCTTCTGGGGCGGATCCCACTGCCGCACTCTGAGCGGCGTCGTACCGATCAGTACGAGGTTTGAGTCATTGCGTGGCATCAAAGGACGACGCGAGCGTTGTGACGCCTCTTGGCGGGTGTTACGCGAAGTAACAACTTCATGTGGTTCAGTGCTCGTCGTGTCGACCAGGCGTACGGAAGCCCGTCGCGGCTCGCTCAAGGGCTGCGGTAGTCTGTCGCCATGCGTGCCGTACGCCTTCTGCTTAGCGGGCCGCGCTGATCAGTCCCGACCGCCGGTGAATCCCGTGGTCGGCATCGGCGCGGCGTCCCCTCCTGTGTGAGGGGATTTTTCGTTTCCGCAGGCAGAGACGACCTATGGAGCTTTGAGGATCATGAGCGAGACGAACCCCGCCGCTTCCGCCACGTCGGCGGAGGTGGCGCCGAACCGCTACACGGCTGCCATGGCCGCTGACATCGAGGCACGCTGGCAGGACTTCTGGGACGCCGAGGGCACGTACGCCGCGCCGAACCCCAAGGGTGACCTGGCCGGCGATCCCGCGACGGTTGCCGAGCCCAAGAAGTTCATCATGGACATGTTCCCGTACCCCTCCGGTGCGGGCCTGCACGTCGGTCACCCCCTGGGCTACATCGCCACCGACGTCTTCGCCCGGTTCCAGCGGATGACCGGCCACAACGTCCTGCACACCCTGGGCTTCGACGCCTTCGGCCTGCCCGCGGAGCAGTACGCCGTGCAGACCGGCACGCACCCGCGCGTGTCCACCGAGGCCAACATCGAGAACATGAAGTCCCAGCTGCGCCGGCTGGGCCTGGGCCACGACAAGCGCCGGTCCTTCGCCACGATCGACCCGGACTACTACAAGTGGACCCAGTGGATCTTCCTGCAGATCTTCAATTCCTGGTACGACGACGAAGCCGCCAAGGCCCGCCCGATCTCCCAGCTGATCGCCCAGTTCGAGTCCGGTGAGCGGGCCGTACCGGGCCACACGCGCGCGTGGCACGAGCTGACCGCCGTCGAGCGCGCCGACGTCCTGGGCGACTTCCGCCTGGCCTACGCCTCCGACGCGCCCGTCAACTGGTGCCCCGGCCTGGGCACCGTGCTGGCCAATGAGGAGGTCACCGCCGACGGCCGCTCCGAGCGCGGCAACTTCCCGGTCTTCAAGGCCAAGCTGCGGCAGTGGAACATGCGCATCACCGCGTACGCCGACCGCCTGCTGACGGACCTGGAGGAGCTGGACTGGCCCGAGGCCATCAAGCTGCAGCAGCGCAACTGGATCGGCCGCTCCGAGGGCGCCCGCGTCGACTTCCCGATCGACGGCGAGCACATCACGATCTTCACCACCCGCCAGGACACCCTGTTCGGCGCGACCTACATGGTGCTGGCCCCCGAGCACCCGCTGGTCGAGAAGTTCACCCCGGCGGTCTGGCCCGAGGGGACCCACGCCGTGTGGACCGGCGGCCACGCCACGCCCGCCGACGCCGTCGCCGCCTACCGCGCGCAGGCCGCCGCCAAGTCGGACGTGGAGCGCCAGGCCGAGGCCAAGGACAAGACGGGTGTCTTCACCGGCGCCTTCGCCACCAACCCGGTCAACGGCGAGAAGATCCCCGTCTTCATCGCCGACTACGTACTGATGGGCTACGGCACCGGCGCGATCATGGCCGTCCCGGCTCACGACACCCGTGACTTCGCCTTCGCGCGGGCCTTCGAACTGCCGATCCGGTGCGTCGTCGAGCCGTCCGACGGCCGCGACACCGACCCGTCCACCTGGGACGACGCCTTCGCCTCGTACGACGCGAAGATCATCAACTCCTCCGGTGAGGACGTGAAGCTGGACGGCCTGGGCGTAGCCGACGCCAAGGCGCGCATCACCGAGTGGCTGGAGCGCAAGGGCATCGGTGAGGGCACCGTCAACTTCCGGCTGCGTGACTGGCTGTTCAGCCGCCAGCGCTACTGGGGCGAGCCCTTTCCGATCGTCTACGACGAGGACGGCACCGCCCACGCGCTGCCCGAGTCGATGCTGCCCCTGGCGCTGCCCGAGGTCGAGGACTACTCGCCGCGCACCTTCGACCCGGACGACGCCGACACCCGGCCCGAGACGCCGCTGTCGCGCAACGCGGACTGGGTCAACGTCACCCTGGACCTGGGCGACGGGCCGAAGAAGTACCGCCGCGAGACCAACACCATGCCCAACTGGGCCGGTTCCTGCTGGTACGAGCTGCGCTACCTGGACCCGCACAACGACCGGCAACTGGTCGACCCCGAGATCGAGCGGTACTGGATGGGCCCGCGCGAGGGCATGCCGCACGGCGGCGTCGACCTGTACGTCGGCGGCGCCGAGCACGCCGTACTGCACCTGCTGTACGCCCGCTTCTGGTCCAAGGTCCTGTACGACCTGGGACACGTCTCCTCCGCGGAGCCGTTCCACAAGCTGTTCAACCAGGGCATGATCCAGGCGTACGTCTACCGCGACAGCCGCGGCATCGCGGTGCCCGCCGCCGAGGTGGAGGAGCGCGACGGCGCCTACTACCACCAGGGCGAGAAGGTCACCCGTCTGCTGGGCAAGATGGGCAAGTCCCTGAAGAACGCGGTGACGCCCGACGAGATCTGCGCCGAGTACGGGGCCGACACGCTGCGCCTGTACGAGATGGCGATGGGTCCCCTGGACGTGTCCCGGCCGTGGGACACGCGCGCGGTGGTCGGCCAGTTCCGGCTGCTGCAGCGGCTGTGGCGCAACATCGTCGACGAGACGACCGGCGAGGTCACCGTCTCCGACGCGGAACCCGACGAGGAGACGCTGCGCGCCCTGCACAAGGCGATCGACGGCGTCCGCCAGGACCTGGAGGGCCTGCGCTTCAACACCGCCATCGCCAAGGTCACGGAGCTGAACAACCACCTGACCAAGGTGTACGGAGGAGGGGCCGCGGGAACGTCGGCGGAGGCCGGCGGCGGGCGGCGGACCGGCACGGTGCCGCGGCCGGTCGCTGAGGCGCTGGTGCTGATGGTCGCGCCGCTGGCCCCGCACATCGCCGAGGAACTGTGGCACCGGCTGGGGCACACCGACACCGTCGTCCACCGGGACTTCCCGGTCGCCGACCCGGCGTACGCCGTCGACGAGACCGTGACCTGCGTCGTCCAGGTCAAGGGCAAGGTCAAGGCCCGCCTGGAGGTCCCGCCGGGCATCTCCGAGCAGGAACTGGAGAAGGCGGCACTGGCCGACGAGAAGGTCGTCGCCGCACTGGACGGCGCCGCCATCCGCAAGGTGATCGTGCGGGCGCCGAAGCTGGTGAACATCGTCCCGGCGTAAGCGCGGGGACGGCTGGGACGTATGCGCGGGGACGCCGCCTCCGGGGCGTCCCCTACGGGCAGGTCCGGGGTTTTTCTGGAACCCCGGGCCTGCCTGTTGCGTTTACCGTGGAGGAGCGGGGCGGGTCGCGTCGCGAGGTCGGAGGAGGAGCGCCGTGGAAGCAGTGATCGCAGTGTTCGCCGTGCTCTTTCTGCTCTGCGTCCTTCTGGGCGGGTATGTCACGATCAAGGCGGTCGGCGCGGCCAAACGAGGCATCGACCGTACGGTCACACAGGCCCGCCGCACGGTCGAGGACCACACGCTGCGCGCGAAGTCCTTCGCCCAGCCGGGCCCGGTCGGCGAGGTCGCCAAGCTCCGGCTCGACCTGCGCACCTCGATGCGGGCCACGCAGGACACGCTGCACGCGGGCGTGGCGGAAGACACGGCGCTGCGGGAATCGCTCGGTCTCTTCGAGCGGCTGAGCGCGCACGGGCAGGAACTGGACCACGAACTCAAGCGCCTGGAGTCGGAGCCGGACCGGGCCACGCTCGCCGCGCGGATGCCCGAACTGCGCAGGCGCACCGAGCGGATCACCCAGTCCGCGGACGCGCTGCGGTGGGCCGCCCTCGACCGCGCGCAGCGCTTCGGCGAAGACGACCTGGACGCGCTGAGCGCGCAGATCGACGTCGAGGCGGGCGCGCTGCGGCACTGGCAGCGCGACGAGCCGACACCTCCCGCGGCTTCCCCGACCGCGCCCGGACAGCCGGGACCCGCGCCGTCCGCGTCGCCCCCGTGGCCCGAAGCCCCCGCCGGCGACGGCTCGAACGGCCCGCAGACCTGGTCCCGGTCCGAGCGATCCGGACCCGCGGGGGAACAACCCCGCCCGGCCATCAAGCCGCCCGGCGGGCGTCCGGCCCACCCGTGGCAGAAGAAGCCACGGCCCGAGAGCACCACCTGATGTCACCGGCCCCGACGCAGGTGTGAGGGGGCGGGCTGCAATGCGGGCTATACGCCAGGTAACCTCCAGCTCATGTCCCGCCATGTCGCGATCGTCACCGATTCAACGGCCTACCTGCCGCCCCGGACGATGGAGCGGCATGGCATCACCGCGGTACCCCTGACCGTGGTCCTCGGCGACCAGGCGCTCGAAGAGGGCACCGAGATCTCGACCCGTTCCCTGGCCCAGGCACTGCAGAAACGGCGCCCCGTCACCACCTCCCGCCCCAGCCCGTCGATGTTCGCGGAGACCTACCGCGCGGTGGCCGAGTCCGGCGCCACGGGCATCGTCTCGCTGCACCTCTCCGCCGAGTTGTCGGGTACGTACGACGCCGCGGTCGTCGCGGCCCGTGAGGCTCCGGTGCCGGTGCGCGTGGTGGACACCGGGATGGTCGCGATGGCCCTCGGCTTCTGCGCGCTCGCCGCCGCCGAGACCGCGGAGTCGGGCGGCACGATGGACGAGGCCGTCACGGCGGCCGAGAAACGGGCCGCGGGCACCTCCGCCTACTTCTACGTCGACACGCTCGACTATCTGCGCCGCGGCGGCCGCATCGGCGCCGCGGCGGCCCTGTTGGGCTCCGCCCTCGCCGTGAAACCGCTGCTGCAACTGGAAGGCGGCCGCATCGAGCTGCTGGAGAAGGTGCGTACGGCGTCGAAAGCGATCGCCCGCCTGGAGGAGATCGTCGTCGAGCGGGTGGGCGGTGCCGAGGCCGACATCGCCGTCCACCATCTCGCCGCACCCGACCGGGCCTCGGCCGTCGCCGAACGGCTGCGAGCGCGGGTACCGGGGCTGGCCGACCTGCATGTCAGCGAGGTCGGAGCGGTGATCGGTGCGCACACCGGGCCCGGGTTGCTCGGCGCCGTCGTCTCGCCGAGGTGACGGGCGTGCGCGGGGATGGCCACCCCGTGACAGCCGTAGCCGTAGCCGTAGCCGGCCGTGCCGTGCACTCGTGTGGGTGACGGGGTTTTCCACAACCGGTGGGTAATCCCCGGGAATTGAGCAAGATCATCGCGAACTGGTGGAATGCCCGATCCTCGTCGCATGCCACTTCGATCACGCTCACGCATCACGACCCCGACCAGCGGCCCGGGCCGCGGTCCCGCCTCCGACGGCCGCACCCGGCATCGGCGTCCACCTGGTCACGGCTACGCCCGCCGGCGGCACGCACGGGCGGAGGAACTGCGCCGCCGCGCGGAAATCCTCTTCGGCGAACGCGCTGAGGAAGGCCGGACATGGAAGGAACGCGGGGAGCCGGGCGAAGGCCGACAGCCGGGCGAACCCCGCGGATCTGGTGAACCCCGTGGATCGGATGAACGGCGGGGCTCGGGTGAACGCCAGCAGCCGGTTGTCAGCCAGAAGGCGTTTGCACGCACGGAGCCGGGCGTGCGCGGCGGATCAGACGCGCGCAGCGAGTCCGGCGGGTGCCGGGAGCCCATTGCACCTCGGGAGGCGGGCCACGGACCGCCGGTTGCACGGTCTCGTGTTCCTCCCCCGACGCTGACCGGCAGGGTGTTCGGAACGGCACCCGGAATGAATCCTGCGCGGCCGGCGGCCATGCCCGCGCCGCCGAAGCTCGATGCCGTGAATGGGGTGAACACCCTACGAGCGGACGACCCGGGTGACCCAGATGACCCGGACCACTCAGGCCACTCGCACGGCCCGCATGGCCCGCATGGCCCGGACGACCCGGACGACCCGGATGACCCGGACGAGTCAGCCACACCGGGCTGGCGGGAGCGCATCGGGACCACCCTGCGGGAGCGGATGCCGGTGTGGTTGCAGGCCAGGTGCGGACTGGAGCAACGGGGTGTGATCGCGCTCTCGGTGCTGCTCGCCGCGGCCGCAGTGTTCGCCGTGCAGCACTTCTGGACCGGTCGCACCCAGTCCGTAAGCGCGCCGGAAGTGGTAAGGGTGCAGACGCCGTTCGCTGTGGAGGCCAAGGGCGCGGAGGGCGGGCAGGGTGAGGAGAGCGAGGCGGGCGGGAGGGCCGGTGCGGGCGGAAGTCCGGGACCGGGGGCTTTGGCCGGAGCTGTGCAGGGGGCCGCGGGCGCGGAGATCGTGGTCGACGTCAGTGGGAAGGTCCGCAAGCCCGGAATCCATCGGCTGCCCGCGGGTTCACGGGTCGTCGACGCCCTGAGCGCGGCGGGCGGAGTGCGCCCGGGCACGGACACCGACGGCCTCAACCGGGCCCGCTTCCTGGCGGACGGCGAGCAGATTGTCGTCGGTGCTCCCGGGGCGGCGCCCGGACCCGGATTCGGCGGGGCGACCGGATCCGGTCCGGCGGGCACCGCGCCCGGAGCGGCGGCCCCGGTTCCGCTCAACACGGCCACCGTGGACCAACTCGACGCCCTGCCCGGGGTGGGCCCCGTGCTGGCCCGGCACATCATCGAGTACCGCACCCAGCACGGCGGATTCCGCTCCGTCGACGAACTCCGCGAGGTCAACGGCATCGGCGACCAGCGCTTCGCCGACCTGAGGAATCTGGTACGGCCATGAACCGCGAGCCCAGCGCCCTGAATCCCGCCGCTCCTGAGCCCACCGCTCCCGAGGCCGCTGCTCTTGAACCCACCGCTCCACAGCCCACTACTCCACAGCCCACTACTCCACAGCCCACCGCCCCTCAGGCGACCACCTCTGAACTCACTACCTCTGAGCCCACTGCCTCTCGGCCCACCGCCCTGGAGCCCACGCTGTCCGATGCCACGGTGTCCGGAGGCGCCGATGGTCGACCCGCCACCGCTGCGGCCTCCCTGCACACACCGTCCACCCGCCCCGCCGTGCACGCGGCCTCCGGGCGCCGACTCGGCGACGCGCACCCCCGCCAGGAGGGGCCGACGGACCTGCGTCTCGTACCGCCCGCGCTGGCGGCCTGGGCGACGGCTGCGGTCACGTTGGACACCCCACCGTCATGGACTGCCGGAGTCGCGGCCGGGGCGCTGATCGTGGCGCTTGTGCTGCTCCTGACCCGTAGGGGCCGGGCCGGCCGACGCCGTGCTACAGGGCAGGCGAACGGCCCGCCCGCGGATTCCCCGCCGCCGGCGAGCCCGCCCGCCTGGTTCACCTGGCCCCGGACCTCGGTAGCCGCCGTACTGCTGTGCGTGGCCGCGGCCGCCGTGTCCGGCGGGCTGCACGGGGCGGACACCGACCGGGGACCGGTGCCGGAGCTGGCCCGCCGCCATGCCACGGTGACCGCGGAGGTCCGGCTCGGCTCCGACCCCTGGCTCAGCAGACCACGGGTGCGAGGCGACCACACCGCCCCGGCCGCCGTGCTGGCCCGCGCCGAGGTACGGCGCGTGGAGCGGACCGATGGGTCGGCGATGACGACCCGGGCACCCGTGCTGATGATCGTGGACACGGACGTCCCGGCACCAGCGCGTCCCGATGCCCCGGCACCGGCGCACCCGGACGTTCCGGGGCCCGGACCTGCCTCCGAAAGCGGCCCGCGCAGTGCGCGTTCGGCCTGGCTCGGTCTGTTGCCCTCCACCCGGTTGCGAGTGAGCGCGCGACTGGCCCCCGTGCTGGCGGCCGGCGACGGGCTGGCCGCGGTGCTACGGGTCACGGAGGCGGACGCGCCGGAGATCGTGGGTGAACCGAACGGGCCGCAGCGACTGGCGGGCCGGCTGCGGGCCGGGCTGCGTACGGCGACCGAGGGACTGTCCGCCGACGCGCGGGCGCTGCTGCCCGGACTGGTCGTCGGGGACACCTCCCGCATCACCCCCGAGTTGGACGAGGCATTCAAGGAGACGGATCTGGCGCACACACTGGCCGTCTCCGGAAGCAACCTCACCATCCTGCTCATCCTGCTCGTCGGACCGCCCGGCCTGGCGGCGCACGTCGAACGCCGCGGACTCGCGCCGCGCCTCGGGCTCTCGCTGCGGAGCACGGCACTGCTCGCTGGGACGCTCACCCTCGGTTTCGTCGTCGTGTGCCGCCCCGATCCGAGCGTGCTGCGGGCGGCGGCCTGCGGAGCCGTGGCGCTGGTGGCCCTGGCCACCGGACGCCGCCGGTCCCTGATCCCCGCGCTGGCAACGGCCGTACTGCTGCTGGTCCTCTACGACCCGTGGCTGGCCCGCAGCTACGGTTTCCTGCTGTCGGTGCTGGCGACCGGTGCGTTGCTGGTGCTCGCGCCGGGGTGGAGCGCGGCGCTGCGCAGACGCGGGGTGCCGCGGCGGGCGGCGGAGGCATTGGCCGCGGCCGCCGCGGCGCAGGCAGTCTGTGCGCCGGTCGTCGCCGTGCTGTCGGCGCGGGTGAGCCTGGTGGCGGTGCCGTGCAACCTGCTCGCCGAGATCGCCGTCGCGCCTGCCACGGTGCTGGGATTCGCGGCGCTGGCCACCGCGCCGCTGGCGATGCCCGTGGCCAAGGCGCTCGCCTGGTGTGCGAGTTGGCCGGCCGACTGGATCGCGCGGGTCGCCCGGACCGGGGCCGCGCTGCCCGGTGGGGGAGTGGACTGGCCGGGCAGTTGGACGGGGGCGCTGCTGCTCGCCGCGGTCACGGTGACCGTTGTGCTGGTCGGACGGCGGCTGCTGCGGCACCCGTGGTGGTGCGGAGTCTGCGTGCTGCTGCTCCTGCTGTTGGTGATACGGCCGGCGCCGCTCACCCGGGTGATCACGGGCTGGCCGCCGCCCGGCTGGCGGTACGCGATGTGTGACGTCGGGCAGGGGGACGCGGCGGTGCTCGCGGTGGGCGAGGGCAGCGGGGTGGTCGTGGACGCGGGCCCCGATCCGAAACTGGTCGACCGCTGCCTGCGGGACCTCGGCATCACCCGTGTCCCGCTCCTGCTGATCACTCATTTCCACGCCGACCATGTCGCGGGACTGCCCGGTGTGCTGCGCGGGCGCTCGGTGGCCGCGATCGAGACGACCGGCTTCGAAGAACCCGCGGAGCAGGCGGAGTTCGTGAGGAGGGAAGCGGCTCGGCATCGTGTCCCGGTGACCCGCGCCGTCGCGGGAGAACGGCGGCGCACCGGTCCGCTCACCTGGCAGGTGCTGTGGCCGCCGCCGCGCCCGGGACCGGAACCGGACGGTCCGAACGATGCGAGCGTGACGTTGCTCGTCCGGTCGGCCGGGCTGCGGCTGCTGCTGCTCGGCGACTTGGAACCGCCGGCCCAGCAGGCGCTGTCGAGGTCTCCGGCAGCGGCCGGGCTGGCCCGGGTGGACGTGCTCAAGGTCGCGCACCATGGCTCGGCCTACCAGGACCCGGAGCTGATACGGCTGGTGGCACCGCGGGTGGCGCTGGTCTCGTGCGGCGCGGACAACCCGTACGGCCATCCGGCGCCCAGCACCGTGGCGGCGCTGCGGGCGTCGGGGGCGGTGGTGCTGCGCACGGACCGGGACGGTTCGCTCGCCGTCGCCGGATCGGGCAAGCCGGGTGGGGAACTGCGGGTGACGCGCGAGTGAGGGCCGGAGACCCCGTGAGCTGTGCCCGGCGCAAGCGGTCGACGGTCATCGCGCGGTGGCGAGGACGAGGGAGGCGGTGGCGAGCCCGAGGTAGCCGACCGGGAAGGCGATGTTGTGGTACACGCGCCTGCGGACGTGTGCGGCGACGGCGCCCAGGAAGAACAGGACGAGTCCCACCGCGGCCGCGATGCCGAGGGGCCGGGCGCCCAGGAGCCCGAGCAGGAGTCCGGCGGCCCCGGCTGCCTTGGCCGTGGCGAGCCACGGGAGCCAGGACCGCGGCAGCCTCACCTCGGCCGAGTTGGCGAGGACGAATCCGGCCCGCAGCAGGTCCGCGACGGCGATCCCGGCGTTGGCCACGATGGTGACGACGGTGACGATCACATAGGCGGTGATCATGAGCCTCCCCTTTCGGCCGGGTGCATCGCGGGCGGGTGCGGGTAACTGCCCACTCATCTGTGAAAAGCCTTGCCGATCCTCCGTTTGGCGTCCAATACCTGCATCTATAACCTGAAAGCATGGATGTGGACACCCGGCTGCTGCGTTCCTTCGTCGCCGTGGCGGAGACGGGGAGTCTGACCCGTGCGGCAGAGCGGCTGTTCCTCTCCCAACCGGCGCTGACCAAGCAGATCAAGCAGTTGGAGGGCAGGCTCGGGCTACGGCTGTTCACCCGGTCCCGGTCCGGGATGGCCCTCACCGAACCAGGTCGGGCCCTGGCGGAGCGGGCGCCCGCTCTGCTGGCCGACTGGGACCGGTTGCTGCGGGAGACGAAGGGGACGGCCGCACGGGCGGCCCGTGTGCTGCGGGTCGGCTTCCTGGCCAGCGCCGCCAACGAGGCGACCCAGCGCATCGTCGCGGAGTTCGGCCGGCGCCGGCCGGGCTGGCGGGCCGACATGCGACAGGCCGCCTGGTCGAACCCGACGGCCGGGCTCGCCGACGGCGACAGCGATGTCGCCCTGCTGCGGCTGCCCTTCCCCGGCCAGGAGGCCCTGCGGGTGGCGGTGCTGTTCAGCGAGCCACGCTGGATCGCGCTCCCGGCGGGACACCGTTTCGCCGCACGTGACCGGATTGCGTTCCGGGACCTGTGGGACGAACCGTTCGTGGCGGCCCCACCCGAATCGGGGGCCTGGCGGGACTACTGGCTGGCCGCCGGTGAACGCGAGGGCCACCCGGTCCGCGTCGGGGCCGTCACCGACCTGCCCGACGACTGGCTGAGCGCGATCGCCAACGGTTACGGCATCGCCCTCGCCCCCGAATCCGCCGCCCGCTACTACGGCCGGCCCGGCATCGTCTACCGACCTGTCAGCGGCGTCAGCCCCAGCCGGGTGGGTGTCGCGTGGGCGCCCGCCGACGACACCAACCCTGTGGTTCAGGACTTCGTCAGGTCCTGTCTGACCGCTGGATCCCCGCAGGCCGGGACCGGGACGCAGGCTGGAACGGAGACCGGGACCGGGACGCAGGCTGAGCCAGAGCCAGAGCCAGAGCCAGAGCCAGAGCCAGAGCCAGAGGTCGAGCCCGGCGCCAAGCCCGAGCCCGGCGCCAAGGCCAAGCCCGGCGCCAAGGCCAAGCCCGAGCCCGGCGCGTGACTGCGCATCCGGTGGATCCGCGCGGCGGCAAGGTGGGCGGGCGGACGCAGGCGGAGATGCGGATCTGGACCCGGATGCGGTTGCGGATCTGGATGCGGTTGCGGATCTGGATGCGGATGCGGACGCAGGGGCTTCGGCAGCGCGGATGATGTCTGTGGTCCGGGTCCCGATTCCCCGCAACGCCGCGGGCATTCCTGTGTGTTGACTGTGTGAAATTGGAATCCGTCCGACCAATTCCATCCACAGACGGTAAGTTGCTGCTACTCGTACGCAGTCCCATCACATGTGCTGGATTCCTCTGATGTAGGCCCGTGTTGCCTCGAATACCGCATCGGTGATCGAATGCATCTTCGGTAGCAGGAGATGTCGAGGAGCACGGGGGTCGTAGATGTTCGGCCGATTGCTGGGAAATCGCACGAACCGGGCGCGTCGGGCAAGTCCGCTCGCGGCGATCCAGACCCCACCCGACGCCGGGGTGCTCAGCTGCCGGGTGCTCGACCCGGTCAACGAGCCGGTCGCGCACGCGGAGTTCGCGGTCAGCGACGCCATGGGGCGCACGCTGGTCACCGGCGGCACCGACCCCTACGGGTCGTTCATGACGACGGTCCCGGCCGGCGAGTACCGGCTCGCGGTCTCCGCCGACGGCTACACGCCCTACCGGGCGACCGCGCTGGTCGGTGAGAACTCGCTGGCCTCGCTGGGTGATGTGACCCTCCAGGTCGCCGCGCCGCCGGACCTGCCGGCGGCAGGTGACTGGGAGATCGAGCCGACGCATTCCTCGATCGCCTTCACCGCGCGGCACATCGGGCTGGCCCGGATTCACGGACGGTTCAACACCTTCGCCGGGGCGGTGCGGATCGCCGATTCGGTGGAGCAGTCCGCGATGCACGTGGTGATCGACGCGGCGTCCATCGACACGAACGTACAGATGCGCGACGACCACCTGCGCTCGGCGGACTTCCTGGACGTGCAGCGCTTTCCGACGCTGGAGTTCTACAGCGAGCGGTGTGTGCACCGGGGCGGCAGCCGGTGGGCCGTCACCGGCGCGCTCTCGCTGCACGGAGTGACGCGTACGGTCACGCTCGACATGGAGTACCTCGGACTCGGCAACGGCATGGAGGGCGAGACGCGCGCGGCCTGCCGGGCCACCACGGAACTGCACCGGGACGACTTCACCGTGAGCTGGCAGACGATGCTGGCCCGGGGCATCGCCGTGGTCGGACCGAGCATCCAGATCGACCTCGACGTGCAGTTGGTGCCCAAGAGCTGACATCCGGGCCGGTCGTCCGGCACCGCCGCGTCACCGGACAATGGCTCCGTGAGCGATGTGAGACATGTGCTGGTGCTGCCCGACCGCGATGCCGCGCACGAGGTGGCGGAAGCGCTCGGGGAGCGGTTCGGCGTCGTCGAGGAGCCGCGGCTGGTGCGCGACGCGCTGGCCGGTGAGGACGATGCCGAGGACGCCCAGTGGCTCGTCGTCCTGCGGGACGAGGAGGAACGGCTGGACCCGGCGGAACTGGACGCGCTGGCGGGGGAGTGGGAGGGCTGGCGGGAGGAGCCCTAGTACTCCCGCGTCGGCTCGCCGCCCCCGTTGTCAGTGGCCCGTGCGATGCTTGTCGAGATGGCCAGGAAGACCGCTCATGACGACCCTCTCGCCCCGGTGACGCTTGCCGTGGGCCAGGAGGACCTCCTGCTCGACCGTGCCGTGCAGGAGGTGGTGGCCGCCGCCAGGGCCGCCGACGCCGACACGGACGTACGTGACCTGACACCGGACCAGCTCCAGCCCGGCACGCTCGCCGAGTTGACCAGCCCGTCGCTCTTCGCGGAGCGCAAGGTGGTGGTCGTACGCAACGCGCAGGATCTTTCGGCCGACACCGTCAAGGACGTGAAGACCTATCTCGGGGCGCCGGCCGAGGAGATCACGCTCGTGCTGCTGCACGCGGGGGGCGCCAAGGGCAAGGGGCTGCTCGACGCCGCACGCAAGGCGGGGGCGCGGGAGGTGGCCTGCCCGAAGATGACCAAGCCGGCGGACCGGCTCGCCTTCCTGCGGAGCGAGTTCCGCACGCTCGGCCGGTCGGCGACGCCCGAAGCGTGCCAGGCGTTGGTCGACGCGATAGGGAGCGATCTGCGGGAGCTGGCGTCCGCGGTGGCGCAACTGGTCGCGGACATCGAGGGGACGATCGACGAGGCGGTCGTCGGGCGGTACTACACGGGTCGTGCCGAGGCGTCGAGCTTCACGGTGGCGGACCGGGCCGTCGAGGGGCGGACGGCGGAGGCGTTGGAGGCGCTGCGGTGGTCGCTGGCGACCGGGGTCGCGCCGGTGCTGATCACCAGTGCGCTGGCGCAGGGCGTGCGGGCGATCGGGAAGCTGTCGTCGGCGCGCGGCGGGCGTCCCGCCGACCTCGCCCGGGAGCTGGGGATGCCGCCGTGGAAGATCGACCGGGTGCGGCAGCAGATGCGGGGGTGGACGCCCGACGGAGTGGCGGTGGCCCTGCGGGCGGTGGCCGAGGCGGACGCCGGAGTGAAGGGGGGCGGGGACGATCCCGAGTACGCACTGGAGAAGGCCGTCGTGACCATCGCGCGTGCGGCGCGGTCGCGGGGCCGGGGATGATCGGCGGGTCTGAAGCGCGGGCCGGCGATGATCGGCGGGCCTGACGCGCGGGACCGGTCCCGGACGGATCGAAAGCCGACCCGGAACGGACCTCACAGACCTCAGACCTCACAGACCTCAGGGACCTCAAACGGTTCCTCAAGCGGTTCCTCAAGCGGGCCTGAAGACGACCTTGAAGCGGACCCGAAACGTGGCTTGAACGGAGTCGAAAGTGTGCGGAGCCGCAAACGGGCGCTGAGCAGACCCGTAAACACGGCCTGAGCAGACCCGCAAACGTGGCCTGAGCGGAGTCGAAAACGTCGAAAGTCCCGGCGTCCGCCCTGGGGAAGGGCGAGCACCGGGACCTCCGGTCAAAGCTGTCGAGCCCGTTCCCGCGTGGCGAACGCAGGCCGCGAACGGGCTCCGGGTGCCGGCCGGGAGCGGATGAGAGAGGGCCCGCTCTGGTCCGTCCGGCGGTCAAGTCGGAACTGACTCAGCCCTTGAGGGACGCGACCTTGGAGGCCAGGGCCGACTTCTTGTTGGCGGCCTGGTTCTTGTGGATGACGCCCTTGGAGACGGCCTTGTCGAGCTGGCGCGCAGCGGCGCGCTGGTACTCGGTCGCCTTCTCGACGTCACCCGCGGCAGCGGCCTCGCGGGCCTTGCGGATCGCGGTCTTCAGGGAGGACTTGACGGCCTTGTTGCGCAGCCGGGCCTTCTCGTTGGTCTTGATCCGCTTGATCTGGGACTTGATGTTCGCCACGAATGAGCCTTTTCAGGTTCTGGCACGGGCCCCTGGGGTCCCGTGCCGGTGATCTTCTGAGACGTACCCCGCGCCGAGCAGGCACGAGGCACAGCCACTCACGGTACCAGTGGCCCCGCGGCCAGCCCAAACCCCTCCCCGGTGCCCGCCCGTGGGACCATGGAGACTACGTATCGATCCGACCCGAGGCAGAAGGCGCCTCAAGAGACAGGACCCTGCGTGCCCGCGACCCCTAAAAATGTGCCCGAGCCGAGCCGTACCGACCCGGCTCTGATCCGGAATTTCTGCATCATCGCGCACATCGACCACGGCAAGTCCACGCTTGCCGACCGGATGCTCCAGCTGACCGGCGTGGTCGAGCAGCGCCAGATGCGCGCTCAGTACCTCGACCGCATGGACATCGAGCGTGAGCGCGGCATCACGATCAAGTCCCAGGCGGTGCGTCTGCCGTGGGCTCCCACCCACGACCCGGGCAACACGCACATCCTCAACATGATCGACACCCCCGGGCACGTCGACTTCACCTACGAGGTCTCGCGGTCGCTCGCCGCCTGCGAGGGGACCGTCCTCCTCGTGGACGCCGCCCAGGGCATCGAGGCGCAGACCCTCGCCAACCTCTATCTGGCGATGGAGAACGACCTCACCATCATCCCGGTGCTGAACAAGATCGACCTGCCGGCCGCGCAGCCGGAGAAGTTCGCCGAGGAACTGGCCAACCTGGTCGGCTGCGAGCCCGGCGACGTGCTCAAGGTCTCCGCCAAGACGGGGCTCGGTGTCGACGCGCTGCTCGACCGCGTCGTCGAGGAGATCCCGGGCCCGGTCGGCGTCAAGGACGCCCCGGCGCGCGCGATGATCTTCGACTCCGTCTACGACTCCTACCGCGGAGTCGTGACGTACGTCCGGGTCGTGGACGGCCAGCTCAACAAGCGCGAGCGGATCCGGATGATGTCCACCGGCGCCACGCACGAGCTGCTGGAGATCGGCGTCAGCTCGCCCGAGATGCTGCCGGCCGACGGCCTCGGCGTGGGCGAGGTGGGGTACCTGATCACCGGCGTGAAGGACGTCCGCCAGTCCAAGGTCGGTGACACGATCACCAGCCAGGCCAAGGGCGCCACCGAGGCGCTGGGCGGCTACAAGGACCCGAAGCCGATGGTCTTCTCGGGCCTGTATCCGCTGGACGGCTCCGACTACCCGGACCTGCGCGAAGCGCTCGACAAGCTCCAGCTCAACGACGCCGCGCTGGTCTACGAGCCGGAGACCTCCGCCGCGCTGGGCTTCGGCTTCCGCGTCGGCTTCCTCGGCCTGCTGCACCTGGACGTGATCCGGGAGCGGCTGGAGCGCGAGTTCGGCCTCGACCTGATCGCCACCGCCCCCAACGTGGTCTACCGCGTGATCATGGAGGACGGCACCGAGCACGTCGTGACCAACCCGAGCGAGTTCCCCGAGGGCAAGATCGAGGAGGTGTACGAGCCGGTCGTACGGGCCACGATCCTCGCGCCCACCGAGTTCATCGGCGCGATCATGGAGCTGTGCCAGACCCGGCGCGGCACCCTGCTCGGCATGGACTACCTGTCCGAGGACCGCGTCGAGATCCGCTACACCCTGCCGCTCGCGGAGATCGTCTTCGACTTCTTCGACCAGCTGAAGTCCAAGACCCGCGGGTACGCCTCGCTCGACTACGAGCCCACGGGCGAGCAGAACAGCTCCCTGGTCAAGGTCGACATCCTGCTGCACGGCGACAAGGTCGACGCCTTCTCCGCGATCACCCACAAGGACCAGGCGTACGCGTACGGCGTACGGCTCGTCGCCAAGCTCCGGGAGCTGATCCCGCGGCAGAACTTCGAGGTGCCGGTGCAGGCGGCCATCGGCTCCCGGGTGATCGCCCGCGAGACCATCCGCGCCATCCGCAAGGACGTCCTCGCCAAGTGCTACGGCGGTGACATCTCCCGGAAGCGCAAGCTGCTGGAGAAGCAGAAGGAAGGCAAGAAGCGGATGAAGATGGTGGGTTCCGTGGAGGTTCCGCAGGAGGCGTTCATCGCCGTGCTGTCCAGCGATGACAGCGCGGGGTCGAGCAAAGCCAAGAAGTAACGCCGGTCACTCCGGGTTACCCCCCGGTACCCCGGCAAACCGGGCGCAACAGGGGCTCGTCGCGAGAAAGTGCGGCGGGCCTCTACGCGTGCGTAGGGTCGCTGACGGTAGGAAGTGACAGGCCGCCGCCCCTTACGTGTCGGCTGGGCGGGCTCTACTCTGATCCCTGCTCGATAGTTACTCGTGGGTTAACTCGTGGGTTGAACAACGCCGGGCGGCGGCCCGGAGAGCCGCCCCGCGGGTGCACCCCAGCCGCACTGAGCCAGCCGCATCGTCGCGGGCCCGGAGGATGTCGTGAGCGACACACAGACACTGATCGAGAACCGTCCGCCGTCCGTGGCGAACCTGTTCCTGGACCGCGTCGCGGCCACACCGGACGCCGAGGCGTACCGCTACCCGGTGCCCCCCTCGTCCGGTCAGGGCCCGGACGACTGGAAGTCACTCAGCTGGGCGCAGGCGGCCGAGCGGGTCTACGCGATCGCCGCCGGGCTCATCGAACTGGGCGTGCGGCCCGAGGAACGGGTCGCGCTCGCCTCCTCGACCCGGGTCGAGTGGATCCTGGCCGACCTCGGCATCCTGTGCGCGGGCGCCGCCACCACGACCGTCTACCCGCAGACCAACGCCGACGAGTCGGCGTTCATCCTCTCCGACTCCGGGAGCCGGGTGCTGATCGCCGAGGACGCGGCCCAGCTCGCCAAGGCGCAGGAGAAGCGCGCCGAGCTGCCCGACCTCACCCAGGTGGTGGTGCTCGACCCGGCGGGCGTCGAGACCGGCGACGGCGTGCTCACCCTGGCCGAGCTGGAGGAGCGCGGCGCTGCCCACTTGGAGAAGCACCCGGAGCTGATCAAGGACCGGGTGGCGGCGATCACCAAGGACCAGCTGGCCACGCTCATCTACACCTCCGGCACCACCGGCCGTCCCAAGGGGGTGCGGCTGCCGCACGACAACTGGTCGTACATGGCGAAGGCGATCGCCGCGACCGATCTGCTCGGCCCCGAGGACGTGCAGTACCTGTGGCTGCCGCTGGCGCACGTCTTCGGCAAGGTGCTCACGTCCGGCCACATCGAGATCGGCCACGTCACCGCCGTGGACGGCCGCGTCGACAAGATCATCGAGAATCTTCCGGTCGTCCGGCCGACCTACATGGCCGCCGTGCCGCGCATCTTCGAGAAGGTCTACAACGGCGTCGCGGCCAAGGCCCGCGAGGGCGGCGCGGCCAAATTCCGGATCTTCCAGTGGGCGGCCGATGTCGCCCGCGAGTACGCCAAGGCCAGCCAGGACAGCTTCCGGCGCACCGGCACCGCCTCCGCGCCGTTCGGCCTGACCGCCAAGCACAAGGTCGCCGATGCGCTCGTCTACGCCAAGCTCCGCGACGCATTCGGCGGCAGGCTGCGTGCCTGCATCTCCGGCTCGGCCGCGCTCGCGCCGGAAATCGGCTACTTCTTCGCCGGCGCCGGCATCCACATCCTGGAGGGCTACGGCCTCACCGAGTCCTCCGCGGCCTCCTTCGTCAACCCCGGCGAGGCGTACCGCACCGGCACGGTCGGCAAGCCGCTGGCCGGCTGCGAGGTGCGCATCGCGGACGACGGCGAGGTCCTGCTGCGCGGCCCCGGCATCATGCAGGGCTACCACAAGCTGCCGGAGAAGACCGCCGAGGTGCTGGAGTCCGACGGCTGGTTCCACACCGGTGACATCGGCGAGCTGTCGGCCGACGGCTATCTGCGCATCACCGACCGCAAGAAGGACCTCATCAAGACGTCCGGCGGCAAGTACATCGCGCCGGCCGAGGTCGAGGGCAGGTTCAAGGCGGTCTGCCCGTACGTCTCCAACATCCTCGTGCACGGCGCGGACCGGAACTTCTGCACCGCGCTCATCGCCCTCGACGAGGCCGCCATCGTGGAGTGGGCGAAGGAGAACGGCCTGGCGGGCAAGACGTACGCCGACATCGTGGCCGCGCCCGCGACAGTCGCCCTCATCGACGGGTACGTCAAGGAGCTCAACCAGGGACTGCAACGGTGGGAGACCATCAAGAAGTTCCGGCTGCTCCCGCGCGACCTGGACGTGGAACACGGTGAGGTCACGCCGAGCCTGAAGCTGAAGCGGCCCGTCGTCGAACGGCAGTACAAGCACCTGCTCGACGAGATGTACGCGGGCACCCGCGAGGCGTAGGGCCCACGCCCCGACCAGGGGAAAGGAGAGGGTGGGGCGCCCGGCGTCCCGCCCCCTCCTCAGTTGTTCCTGATCCGGTCCGTCTTCGAACACACCCGTAGCACCCCATAGCACTGTTCTCACCCATGGCAGCCCACTTCGGTAACTCCGCGCTTATGGATACGGCCGGTCTGTCACCCTGTCGGCAACGACCGAGGGCCTAATCGTCCGAAACGCTCGGGGAGCTGGCAATGGGGGCCATACCGACGCAACGGGAGACCGTGTTCCGTGGCTTCGAGCCGTCCGCGCGTCCGTCCGCGCATCCGGCCGAGCATCCGGCCGAGCAGCCGTCCGCGCATCCGGCCGACCATCCCTGCGAGCCGCCGTCCGAGCAGCCGTCCGAGCGCGGCGGAGCGGACCGGCGCGGCCGGGCGCACGCGACGCTGCCCGGCAGCCCGCTCGCGGCCGGCTCCGCCCGCGGACTGGTGAGCAGGGCGTTCACCGAGTGGGCCGAACTCGGCCTGGTGAGACACGAGCGGCTGGCCGACGACGTCATGATCGTGGTGAGTGAACTCGTCACCAACGCCGTCGTGCACGCGGGCACCGACGTCGAACTGGTCTGCCGGCTGGAGGAGGACGGCGCCGTCGTCGTCGAGGTCGGCGACCACCACCCCTCGCGCGCCCCACGCGACAACGGCGCCGAAACGCCGTACGAGATCCCGGAGTACGGCCGCGGCCTGCGCCTCGTCGCCACGCTCGCCGAGTCCTGGGGCGTCACCTACCGCACCGGCGCCAAGACGGTGTGGGCGCGACTGACGCCCGAGGACGGGCCGCTCGCCGACGGACGTGAGACGTACGCCGGGGAGCGTGCGCTGGCTGTCGCCGAGGTCCTGGCGCCCGAGCCGCACCGGGCCGAGCGGGACCGGGACTGGCTCGGCCGCGGCGCGCTGTCCTTTCTGGCCGAGGCGTCCGACCTGCTCGCCGGGCAGCTCGACGAGAACCTGGTCGCCGCGCTCACCGGCCAGCTGATCGTGCCGCGGCTCGCCGACTGGTGCGCGGTGTGGCTGGAGGACGAGTCGACCGTGCGGGGCGGCTGGGCGGACGGCACGGGCCTCGCCGGACCGCGGCTCGCCCGGGTCTGGCACGAGAGCGAGAACCGGATCGAGGAACTGCGCCGGACCCTGGAGAAGGACCCGCCGTGCCCCCGGGACGGCCTGCGCTCCGGACCCGAGCCCTACCCCTGGCCGGGCGCCGCGCTCGGCCCGCGCGCCGCGCACGGCGCGGCGCTCGCCTACCGGCTGATCGCGGGCGGCCGCCCGCTGGGCACGCTGGTCATCGGCCGGTGCGGCCTCACCCGCTTCCCGGACGAGATCACCGGTCTCGTCGAGGACCTCGCCCGCCGGGTGGCCCTCGCCATCGGCGCGGCCCGCCAGTACGCCCGGCAGGCCACGATCAGCGCCGTCCTGCAACGCGGGCTGCTGCCCGGCGCGGTCGCCGAGATCCCGGGGCTGCGCAGCGCGCTCGTCTACGAGCCGTGCGACCAGGGCGGACCGAGCGGCGACTTCTACGACCTGTTCCCGGCCGGCGACGGCCGCTGGTGCTTCGCGATCGGCGACGTCCAGGGCAAGGGTCCCGAGGCAGCAGTGGTGATCGGCCTGGCCCGGCCCTGGCTGCGGCTGCTGGCCCGCGAGGGCTACCGGGTCGCCGACGTCCTCGACCGCCTCAACCAGCTCCTCCTCGACGACGCGACGGAGGCCGCGGACGCGGCGGCCCGTGCGCTGGTGGCGGCCGGCGGCCGTCCTGTGGCCCCCGGCGACGGCCCCCAGACCCGGTTCCTGTCCCTCCTCTACGGCGAACTCGTCCCCTTCGACGGCGGTGTCCGCTGCACCCTCGCCTCCGCCGGCCATCCGCTGCCGCTGGTGCTCGGGCCCGACGGCGAGGTCCGTACGGCGGCGCATCCGCAGACCCTGCTCGGTGTCGTCGAGGACGCCACGTACACCAGCGAGACCATCGCGCTGGGGGTGGGCGACAGCCTGCTGTGCGTCACCGACGGGGTCACCGAGCGCCGGTGCGGATCCCGCCAGTTCGACGACGGCGACGGGCTCGCCCTGGCGCTGGCCGGCTGCGCCGGGCTCAGCGCCGAGCTGATCGCGGACCGGATCAGGCGCCTGGTGCACGACTTCGGCGTCCGTCCTCCGGAGGACGACCTGGCCCTGCTGGTGCTCCAGGCGGAGTGACCGGGCCCCGGCCCATGAGCCGCCCCAGGCCATGAGCCCGGCCCCGGCCCATGAGCCGCCCCGGCCCATGAGCCCGGCCCCGGCCCGCGAGCCGACCCGGTCCACCGCCGTCCTGGCACGGGACGACCCGGCCCGGACACCGGTACGGGACAATGGACCACATGCCTTCCGCACTCCCCGACGGCGAGCCCGTCCCCGCCGACGGCGCGCTGCCCGCCTCCGCGCTCGACGGTGCCGCCGACCGACCCCTCGGGTTCTATCTGCACGTCCCGTACTGCGCGACCCGCTGCGGATACTGCGACTTCAACACCTACACCGCCGGCGAACTGCGCGGCACCGGCGGAGTGCTCGCCTCCCGGGAGAACTACGCGGACACCCTGACCGACGAGATCCGCCTGGCCCGCAAGGTGCTCGGCGACGACCCGCGCGAGGTCCGCACGGTCTTCGTCGGCGGCGGCACGCCGACCCTGCTGCCCGCGGCCGACCTGGTACGGATGCTGGGCGCGATCCGCGCCGAGTTCGGCCTCGCGCCGGACGCGGAGATCACGACCGAGGCGAACCCCGAGACGGTCGACCCGGCCTACCTCACGGCCCTGCGGGAGGGCGGCTTCACCCGGATCTCCTTCGGCATGCAGAGCGCGCGGCGGCACGTGCTGGACGTCCTCGACCGCACCCACACCCCGGGCCGCCCCGAGGCGTGCGTGGCCGAGGCACGCGCCGCCGGCTTCGAGCACGTCAACCTGGACCTGATCTACGGCACGCCCGGCGAGTCCGACGACGACTGGCGGGCCTCCCTGGAGGCGGCGCTCGGCGCGGGCCCCGACCACATCAGCGCGTACGCCCTCATCGTCGAGGAGGGCACCCAGCTCGCCCGCCGCATCCGCCGCGGCGAGGTCCCGATGACCGACGACGACGTCCACGCGGACCGCTACCTGATCGCGGAGGAGATCCTGACCGCGGCCGGTCTCGACTGGTACGAGGTCTCCAACTGGGCCGCCTCCGCCGCGGGCCGCTGCCTGCACAACGAGCTGTACTGGCGCGGCGCCGACTGGTGGGGCGCGGGACCCGGCGCGCACTCCCACGTGGGCGGCGTGCGCTGGTGGAACGTCAAGCATCCCGGGGCGTACGCGGCGGCCCTGGCGACGGGCCGCACCCCGGGCGCCGGACGGGAGATCCTGTCCGACGAGGACCGTCGGGTGGAGCGGATCCTGCTGGAGCTGCGGCTGCGCGAGGGCGTCCCGCTGGACCTGCTGCGCCCCGACGGCCTCGCGGCGGCCCGCCGGGCACGGGCGGACGGGCTGCTGGAGACCGGCCCTTACGACGAGGGGCGGGCCGCGCTGACCCTGCGGGGGCGGTTGCTGGCGGACGCGGTGGTGCGGGACCTGGTGGACTGATCACCCTCGCGGATGAATCGGTGCGGAACGCGGGTTCGGTCCCTAACCTGGTTCGTAGGCTGCCGCGAAAAGTACGCGGCGGATGTGGAGGGCCACGGAGATGACCGCTGTGGATGACCGACCGATCACTGATGCTGTCGAGATCTTCGAGAACCTTGAGGTTCCCGAGGGATACAAGGCGGAGCTCCTCCGGGGGGACATCGTGATGATGGCGGGGCCGGGTGTGGTCCACAACATAATCGTGGAATCGGTCCAGGACCAGATCCCGCGTGATCGGTGGCGACGGCTACAGGTGCAGGACATCGACATCCCTGACGAGTTCAGCGAGCCGGTGCCCGATCTGGTGGTGATCGAACGCGACGCAGTACCTGGTTCCGGACGCCTGGTGCCATCTGGGGCGGTCACCCTGGTGATGGAAGTCGTCTCGAAGAACAGCGTCGACCGCGACTACGGAGACAAGCGCTCCATCTATGCGGCGGGCAAGGTTCCCGCTTACTTGATCATCGATCCCATGGCTGCGCAGTGCCTGCTGCTCACGGAACCGACCGGGCAGGGCGAAGAGGCGGATTACCAGGTGGAACGGACAAGTAAATTCGGCATGCCACTGGCGTTGGACATGCTTGGCATCAAGCTGGAGACCGGTGAGTTCGGGACGTTGCCTCCCGTCAAACGTCACCGCCGACCGTAACGAAATCGATCAACTCCTCCACCCTCCCCAACAACTCCGGTTCAAGATCCCTGTACGACCGCACCCGCGACAAGATCCCCTGCCAGGCCGCCCCGGTGTTCTCCGGCCACCCCAGCGCCCGGCACACGCTGCGGGGGCGGTTGCTGGCGGACGCGGTGGTGCGGGACCTGGTGGACTGATCACCCTCGCGGGTGAATCGGTGCGGAACGCGGGTTCGGTCCCTAACCTGGTTCGTAGGCTGCCGCGAAAAGTACGCGGCGGATGTGGAGGGCCACGGAGATGACCGCTGTGGACGAGCGCGGGATGACCCAGTACTTCGAGGAGCTTGAGCCTCCCGAGGGCGTCAAGGTCGAGCTTCTCCGGGGGGTAATCGTGATGATGGCCAGCCCTGATCTGGTGCACAACCTGATCGTGCTGCATACGGAGAGGCAGATCCCGCTCGACCGCTGGTACCCCCTCCAGACCCAGGATGTCGGCATCGTCGACGAGGCGAGCGAGCCCGTACCGGATCTCGCGATCGTGGCGCGTGACGTCCTGCCCGGTTCGGGCCGTCTGCTGCCCTCGGATCTGGTCACGATGGTCGTGGAGGTCGTCTCCAAGAGCAGCATTCACCAGGATTACGTGATCAAGCGCTCGATCTACGCGGCCGGAAGGATCTCCGCCTACCTCATCGTGGACCCGATCATGGCGCACTGCGTGCTGCTGACGAAACCCGCGGGCGGGGGCGAGGACGCCGATTATCGGAGCCAGGAGATCGTGAAGTTCGGAGACCCGCTGCCCCTGAAGGTTCTGGGTCTCGAACTGGACACGCACGACTTCGGCACATTTCCCGGCGTCAGGCCCCATCGCTATCCGTGACGAAGTCGATCAGTTCCTCGACCCTGCCCAGGAGCTCCGGCTCAAGATCCCTGTACGACCGCACCCGCGACAAGATCCCCTGCCAGGCCGCCCCGGTGTTCTCCGGCCACCCCAGCGCCCGGCACACCCCCGTCTTCCAGTCCTGCCCGTGCGGTACTTTCGGCCACCCGGCGATGCCCAGGGCGGACGGCTTCACCGCCTCCCAGATGTCGATGTAGGGGTGGCCGACCACGAGCGCGTGCTCGCTCGTCACCGCCTGTGCGATCCGCCACTCCTTGGTGCCGGGGACCAGGTGGTCCACGAGGACGCCGAGCCGCGCGTCCGGTCCTGGTGCGAACGAGGCCACGAGGGACGGCAGGTCGTCCACGCCCTCCAGGTACTCCACGACCACGCCCTCGATGCGCAGGTCGTCGCCCCACACCTTCTCGACCAGTTCCGCGTCGTGCCGGCCCTCGACGTAGATCCGCCCGGCGCGGGCCACTCGCGCGCGGGCGCCGGGGACGGCGACCGAACCGGACGCCGTACGGGCGGGCCGTGCCGGAGCCGCCGCCGACGGACGCACCAGCGTCACCACCCGCCCCTCCAGCAGGAAGCCGCTCGGCTGGAGCGGGAAGACGCGGTGTTTGCCGAAGCGGTCCTCCAGGGTCACCGTGCCCGCCTCGCAGCGGATCACCGCGCCGCAGAAGCCGGTGCCGGGCTCCTCCACCACGAGCCCGGGCTCGGCCGGGACCTCGGGGACGGGCCTGGGCTTCTTCCAGGGTGGGGTGAGGTCAGGTGAGTACGCACGGGGGCGTGGGCTCGAAGGGCCCTCGTTGGAAGGGTGGTGGTGGGAGACGGGATGAGGGGGCGGGGCCGAAGGGCCCTCGTTGGAAGGGTGGTGGTGGGAGACGGGATGAGGGGGCGGGGCCGAAGGGCCCTCGTTGGAAGGGTGGTGGTGGGAGACGGGTGGGCGCATTCGGATGACGATAGGAGAACCCGCCAGGTGACGGTCACGACACGCCGGACGATCACGTCACGCCGAGCCGCCGAACCGTGTGGCCAGCGCGTCCCGCTGCGCGCGTACGAACTCGGCGTCCACCACCGCTCCGTGACCGGGCACGTACAGCGCGTCCGCGCCGCCCAGGGCGAGCAGCCGGTCCAGGGCCGCGGGCCAGCGGGACGGTACGGCGTCCGGGCCCGCCTGCGGCTCGCCGGACTCCTCCACCAGATCGCCGCAGAAGACCACCGCCGGCTCGCCCGGGACCAGTACCGCCAGGTCATGGGCCGTGTGGCCGGGGCCCACGAACGCCAGTACCGCCCGCCGGCCGCCGCCCAGGTCCAGCGGCCACTCGTCCCGGACCAGGTGGCGGGGGCGCACCAGGGCGGCCGCTGCCTCGGCGGCGAGCCCCGCGTCCAGGCCGTTGTCGACCGCGTCCCGGCGCAGTCCGTCCCGCTCGTGGGAGAACACCGCGTCCACACCGGCGGCCGCGTACACCTCCGCGTCCGGGAACGCCGCGGCGCCGAAGACATGATCGAAGTGGGGGTGGGTGAGCGCGAGATGCGTCACACGGTGACCGGCGAGTTCCCCGGCCCGTGCCCGCAGCCGCGCGCCCTCCGCCAGGCCGGACCCGGCGTCCACCATGAGCGCCGTGCCCTCTCCGAGGACCAGTCCGGCGGTGCAGTCCCACCCCGGCAGCCGGCACCGGCCCACCCCCGCGGCCACCCGTTCCCAGCCCGCCTCTTCCCAAGTCGCCCTCATACGGCGACGCTAGCGTCCGGGAGGCTCCGGGTACGAACGGACGTGACCAGCCTTGCCCGGGGCGTACCCCACGGCCGTACACTGGCCCCGGGGACGCTGGCACTCCCCTGCACAGAGTGCCAGGCGAAAGACCCGAAAGGCCGCGGGGACGACTTTCTGGAGGTGGGCGCGAGATGCTGAGTGAACGCAGACTCCAGGTGCTGCGCGCCATCGTCCAGGACTACGTCGGCACCGAGGAGCCGGTGGGTTCGAAGGCCCTCACGGAGCGGCACAACCTCGGTGTCTCCCCGGCCACGGTCCGCAACGACATGGCGGTGCTGGAGGACGAGGGGTTCATCGCCCAGCCGCACACCAGCGCCGGGCGGATCCCCACGGACAAGGGTTACCGGCTGTTCGTGGACAAGCTCGCGGGCGTCAAGCCGATGACCGGGCCCGAGCGGCGCGCCATCCAGAACTTCCTGGACGGCGCCGTCGACCTCGACGACGTGGTGGCCCGGACCGTGCGGCTGCTCGCGCAGCTGACCCGGCAGGTCGCGGTCGTGCAGTACCCGTCCCTGACCCGTTCGACCGTGCGGCACGTGGAACTGCTCGCGCTCGCCCCCGCGCGCGTGATGCTCGTGCTGATCACGGACACCGGCCGGGTCGAGCAGCGGATGATCGACTGCCCGGCGCCGTTCGGCGAGACGTCCCTGGCGGACCTGCGCGCGCGGCTCAACAGCCGGGTCGCGGGCCGTCGTTTCTCGGATGTGCCGAACCTGGTCGAGGACCTGCCGGACGCCTTCGAGGCCGAGGACCGCGGTACGGTCTCGACGGTGCTCTCCACCCTCCTGGAGACGCTCGTCGAGGAGAACGAGGAGCGGCTGATGATCGGCGGCACCGCCAATCTGACCCGCTTCGGACATGACTTCCCCCTCACCATCCGGCCCGTCCTGGAGGCGCTGGAGGAGCAGGTCGTGCTCCTCAAGCTGCTGGGCGAGGCGAAGGATCCGGGCATGACCGTGCGCATCGGCCACGAGATCGCCCACGAGGGACTCAACTCCACGTCCGTGGTGTCGGTCGGCTACGGTTCGGGCGGCGAGGCAGTAGCCAAGCTCGGCGTGGTCGGACCGACCCGCATGGACTACCCGGGAACGATGGGAGCGGTACGCGCAGTGGCACGGTACGTCGGACAGATCCTGGCGGAGTCGTAGTGGCCACGGACTACTACGCCGTTCTCGGCGTGCGCCGCGACGCGTCGCAGGAAGAGATCAAGAAAGCCTTCCGACGGCTCGCACGCGAGCTGCACCCGGATGTCAACCCCGATCCGAAGACGCAGGAGCGGTTCAAGGAGATCAACGCCGCTTACGAGGTGCTGTCGGACCCGCAGAAGAAGCAGGTCTACGACCTCGGCGGGGATCCCCTCTCGCAGTCCGGCGGGGCCGGCGCGGGCGGCTTCGGGGCCGGCGGCTTCGGCAACTTCTCCGACATCATGGACGCGTTCTTCGGCACGGCGTCGCAGCGCGGGCCGCGCTCGCGCACCCGCCGCGGCCAGGACGCGATGATCCGGATCGAGGTCGAGCTGGACGAGGCGGCCTTCGGCACGACGAAGGACATCCAGGTCGACACGGCCGTCGTCTGCAAGACCTGCAACGGCGAGGGCGCGGCGCCGGGCACCACCGCCCAGACGTGTGACATGTGCCGCGGGCGCGGCGAGGTGTCGCAGGTGACCCGGTCCTTCCTGGGCCAGGTCATGACCTCGCGCCCGTGCCCGCAGTGCCAGGGCTTCGGCACGGTCGTGCCGACCCCGTGCCCGGAGTGCGCGGGCGACGGCCGGGTGCGCTCGCGCCGGACCCTGACCGTGAAGATCCCGGCCGGCGTCGACAACGGCACCCGCATCCAGCTCGCGGGCGAGGGCGAGGTCGGCCCCGGCGGCGGCCCCGCCGGCGATCTGTACGTCGAGATCCACGAGCTGCCGCACTCCACCTTCCAGCGGCGCGGCGACGACCTGCACTGCACGGTGACCATCCCCATGACGGCCGGGGCCCTCGGCACCAAGGTGCCGCTGGAGACCCTGGACGGCCTGGAGGACGTCGACATCCGTCCCGGCACCCAGTCCGGTCAGTCGATCCCCCTGCACAACCGCGGTGTGACGCATCTGCGGGGCGGCGGCCGGGGCGATCTCATCGTGCACGTCGAGGTGCAGACCCCGACCAAGCTCGACCCCGAGCAGGAGCGGGTGCTGCGCGAGCTGGCCAAGCTGCGCGGCGAGGAGCGTCCGACGGGCCAGTTCCAGCCCGGTCAGCAGGGCCTGTTCTCGCGGCTGAAGGACGCGTTCAACGGCCGCTGACACGGGCCGGGCGACGGTGCGAGCCGCGCGGGCCGGGTGAGCTGAACGACCGTTCCCGGGCTGCCCGGCTCCCCTGCCGGGGGCCTGGGCGGCGGCCCCTGGGCGGGAGCCGCCACCCCGGGCGGCCAGGGGGTGTTCTCCCGGTCGGAGGACGCGTTCGCCGGCCGCCGGCACGAGCCGCCGGGGGCCGGTGACCGTCCGTTGCCGATGGCCTATGCCAAGCCAAGGCCGGATTCGGACTTGTTCGGAGGACGTGACAACATGCCGTCATGTCCTCCGCACTGACCGATCTCTGCCCACATCCGATCGTGCAGGCCCCCATGGCGGGCGGTGTCTCCGTCCCGCAGCTCGCCGCCGCCGTGTCCGAGGCCGGTGGGCTGGGGTTCCTCGCCGCCGGGTACAAGACCGCCGACGGCATGTACCAGGAGATCAAGCAGATGCGGGGGCTGACGGGCCGCCCCTTCGGGGTGAACCTCTTCATGCCCCAGCCCGAATTCCCCGGCGCGAACGCCGGCGGCACCACGGCGACGGGCGCCGGGCATGCGTCCGCCGCGGTGGAGATCTACGCACAGCAACTGGCCGGCGAGGCCGCCTGGTACGAGATCGAACTCGGCGACCCGGACAGCGGCCGGGACGACGGCTACGAGGCCAAGCTCGCCGTGCTGCTCGACGACCCGGTACCGGTGGTGTCGTTCCACTTCGGCGTCCCGGCCCGGGACGTCATCGACTCGCTGCACCGGGTCGGCACCTTCGCCCTGGTCACCGCGACCACCGCGGAGGAGGCCCAGGCCGTGCGGCAGGCCGGCGCCGACGCGGTGATCGCCCAGGGCGTGGAGGCCGGCGGCCACCAGGGCACCCACCGCGACATCCCGGAGAACGACCGCTCAGGGCTCGGACTGCTCTCCCTGGTCGCCCAGGTCCGCGACGCCGTGGACATCCCGGTCGTCGCGGCCGGCGGGATCATGCGCGGCACGCAGATCGCCGCGGTCCTCGCCGCGGGTGCGGACGCCGCCCAACTCGGCACCGCGTTCCTCGCCACCCCCGAGTCCGGCGCGCCGGCCCTGCACAAGCAGGCCCTGACCAGCCCCCTGTTCACCCGTACGGAGCTGACCCGGGCCTTCTCCGGGCGGCCCGCCCGCGGCCTGGTCAACCGGTTCCTGCGCGAGCACGGCCCGTACGCCCCCGCCGCCTACCCCGAGGTCCACCACCTGACCTCGCCGCTGCGCAAGGCCGCCGCCAAGGCCGGTGATCCGCAGGGCATGGCGCTGTGGGCCGGGCAGGGGCACCGGATGGCCCGCGACCTGCCCGCCGGGGAACTGGTCGAGGTCCTGGCGGCCGAACTCGCCGCCGCCCGGACAGCGTTGTCAACCGGAGGCGACCTGCGATGACGGCCCCGGTCTTCGTCGTCGAGCACTTCCGCTCGGACGGCCACCGGTACGTCCTGGACGGGCCCGAAGGCCGCCACGCGGTCTCCGTGAAGCGGCTGCGCCCCGGCGAGGAGGTCGTCCTCACCGACGGCGCCGGGCGGTACGCCGTGTGCGAGGTGATCGACACCGAGGGCAAGGACCGGCTGATCGTCCGCATGACCTCGGTCTCCGAGGAAGCGGAGGCCGCCCCCCGGATCACTGTCGTCCAGGCGCTGCCCAAGGGGGACCGGGGCGAGGTGGCCGTGGAGACCATGACCGAGGTCGGCGTCGACGCCGTCGTCCCCTGGCAGGCCGCCCGCTGCATCACCCAGTGGAAGGGCGACCGGGGCCTGAAGGCGCTCGCCAAGTGGCGGGCCACCGCCCGGGAGGCGGGCAAGCAGTCCCGCCGGGTGCGCTTCTGCGAGGTCGCGGAACCGGCGACGACCAAGCAGGTGGCCGCGCTGCTCGCCGCGGCCGACTTCGCCGCTGTGCTGCACGAGAGCGGCCGGGAACGGCTGGCCACCGCCGAACTCCCCGCCGAGGGCGACATCGTGCTGGTCGTCGGACCCGAGGGCGGCGTCTCCCCGGAGGAACTGGCGGTCTTCGCGCAGGCGGGCGCCGAACCGTACGTCCTCGGGAACACGGTGCTGCGCACCTCGACCGCCGGGACCGCCGCCGCGGCCCTGCTGCTGGGCCGCACCGGCCGCTGGTCCTGACCCCGGCCCCGGCCGTTCCGGAGCGGTCTCACACGTACAGGTGACTGGCCGTCAACGGCCTACCGCGGCGCCGCAGTCGATGGCACTCTGCCCTGCATGGGGGCATTCAGGCTGATTCGGTGTGGGTTGCGCGGTCCGCGGGTGGGGGCCGTGGCGGGGCTCGCGGCGCTGGCCGTGGGCGGCGCGGTGGCCTGTCGGCCCGGCGGCCTGAACAGCGCGACGGCCGCCTACACCACCGACTGGACCGCGACGGCCCGGCTCGAACGGGAACATGTCGACGTGAGCTGGCTGACCTGCACCGGCGGCGACGCCACACCGGGCCGCGGCACGGCGGCCGGCGCATCTGCCACCGCGCGGACGCCCTCCGCCACCGAGACCACCGTCGTCTCCGTCGACTGCCAGGGGCGGACGAAGGACGGCCGGATGATCACCGTCATCGGCCGGGTCACCAGGGCCGTCGGCGGCGCGTGCGTGCGCGGCGACCTCGTCGCCGCGGTGGACGGCAAGGAGCGGTTCCACGTCAGCGGCCTGGGCGACTGCGACGCCACCCCCGGCCCCGCGTACACCCCGCCCGTCACGTACCGTCCCCCGTCCGTCACCTATCGCCCCCCGGGCGGGCCGCAGCCCGCGCCCACGGTCACCGTGACCGTCACCCGTACCGTGTGGTGCGAGACCGACCCGAGATGCCGGCCTGTCGCGGGCAAGTGATCCGAACCACGTCCATCGGCGGCGCTTGCTGCATAGGGTGACCGGGTGACTGAGTCCATATCGGCGGACGTGGCGAGCGCGGCGGGTTCGGCCGACGTCCCCCCAGGGTCTTCGTATCTGCGCTTTCCCCATCTGCGGGGCGAGTTGGTCGCCTTCACCGCCGAGGACGACGTCTGGCTCGCCCCGCTCGACGGCGGCCGGGCCTGGCGGGTCAGTGCCGACAACGTGCCGGTGACCCACCCGCGCATCTCGCCCGGCGGCACCGCCGTCGCCTGGACCTCCACCCGCGACGGCGCCCCCGAGGTGCATGTCGCCCCCACCACCGGCGGACCGGCGCGGCGGCTGACGCACTGGGGAAGCGCGCGCACCCAGGTGCGGGGCTGGACGCCCGACGGGCGGGTCCTGGCGCTCAGCACCCAGGGCCAGCCGAGCCTGCGCCGCAGCTGGGCCCGCGCCGTGCCGCTGGACGGCGGCCCCGCCGACACCCTGCCGTACGGGCCCGTCGGCGACGTCGCGTTCGGACCGGCCACCGTCCTGCTGTCCGCGCCGATGGGCCGCGAGGCCGCCTGGTGGAAGCGCTACCGGGGCGGTACGGCGGGCAAGCTGTGGATCGACCGGGACGGCGACCGGGCGGGCGGCGGGGAGTTCGTCCGGCTGCACGAGGAACTGGACGGGAACATCGAGTACCCGCTGTGGGTGGGGGACCGGATCGCCTTCCTCTCCGACCACGAGGGCACCGGCGCGCTGTACTCCTCCCTCGCCGACGGCTCCGAGCTGCGCCGGCACACCCCCCTCGACGGTTTCTACGCCCGCCACGCCGCCTCCGACGGCACCCGGGTCGTCTACTCCAGCGCCGGCGAACTGTGGCTCCTCGACGACCTCGCGGGCGCCGAACCGCGGCGGCTCGACATCCGGCCGGGCGGGCCCGGCCTGGACCTCCAGCCGTACCCGGTGAACGCCGCCCGCTGGCTCGGAGCCGCGTCCCCCGACCACACCGGGCGCGGCAGCACGGTCTGCGTGCGCGGCGGCGTGCACTGGGTCACCCACCGCTCCGGCCCCGCCCGCGCCCTCGCCGCGGAGTCCGGCGTGCGCGCCCGGCTGCCGCGCAGCTTTCGCGCGGACGGCGAGGAGTGGGCGGTGTGGGTGACCGACGCCGAGGGCGAGGACGCCCTGGAGTTCGCGCCCGCGACCGGCATCACGCCCGGGGCCGTCCCCCGCAGGCTCGCCGCGGGACAACTGGGCCGGGTCCTGGAACTGGCCATGGCACCCGACGGCAGCCGGGCCGCCGTCGCCGTGCACGACGGGCGGCTGCTGCTCGTCGAGCGGGAGACCGGCGAGATCCGCGAGGTCGACCGCAGCGCCGACGGCGACGTGTCCGGGCTGGTCTTCTCGCCCGACTCGGCCTGGCTCGCCTGGTCCCACCCCGGCCCGCACCCCCTGTCCCAGCTGCGGCTCGCCCACACCACCGATCTGTCGGTGACCGAGGCGACCCCGCTGCGCTTCCGGGACTACGCGCCCGCCTTCACCCTCGACGGCAAACACCTCGCCTTCCTGTCCAACCGGTCCTTCGACCCGGTCTACGACGAGCACGTCTTCGACCTGGCCTTCGTGGTCGGCGACCGCCCGCACCTGATCACCCTGGCCGCGACCACGCCCTCCCCGTTCGGGCCGCAGCGGCACGGCCGGCCGTTCGAGACCCCGGACCGGGACGAGACCCCCGACAGCGAGGGCGCCCCGGCCACCCGTATCGACCTGGAGGGACTGGCCGACCGGATCGTCCCCTTCCCGGTCGAGGCCGCCCGCTACTCCAACCTGCGCGCCGCCAAGGACGGCGTGCTGTGGCTGCGCCACCCGGTGCGCGGTGTCCTCGGCGCCACCCGGGCCACACCCGACGACCCGGACCCGAAGACCGAACTGGAGCGCTACGACCTCGTCCAGCAGCGCATCGAGCACCTGGCCGCCGACGCCGACCACTTCGAGGTCAGCGGCGACGGCAAACGGGTCCTGCTGTGGACCGACGACCGGCTCAGGGTCGTACCCAGCGACCGGCGGGCCGGCCACGACGACGACGGCGACACCAGCGTCACCGTCGATCTCGGCCGGGTGCGGCAGACGGTGCGCCCGGCGGCCGAGTGGCGGCAGATGTACGACGAGGCAGGCCGCATCATGCGCGACCAGTTCTGGCGGCCCGACCTGGGCGGCGTCGACTGGGCCGGCGTCCTCGACCGCTACCGCCCGGTCCTCGCCCGGGTCGCCACCCACGACGACCTGGTCGACCTGCTGTGGGAGGTGCAGGGCGAACTCGGCACCTCGCACGCCTACGTCACGCCGCGCGGCGGCTACGGCTCCGGCGCCCGCCAGGGCCTGCTCGGCGCGGACGTCTCCCGGCACCCGGACGGCAGTTGGCGCGTCGACCGGATCCTGCCCGCGGAGACCTCGGACCCGCGGGCCCGCTCCCCGCTGGCCGCGCCCGGCGCCGCGGTGCGCGCCGGGGACGCGATCGTCGCGGTCGGCGGTCTGTCCGTCGACCCGGTGACCGGTCCCGGCCCGCTGCTCGTCGGCACGGCCGGGCAGCCGGTCGAGCTGACCGTCTCCCCGGCCGGCGGCGGCGACCTGCGGCACACGGTCGTCGTACCGCTCGGCGACGAGGAACCGCTGCGCTACCACGCCTGGGTCGCCGACCGGCGGGCCTACGTCCACGAGCGCTCCGGCGGCCGGCTCGGCTACCTGCACGTGCCGGACATGCAGGCGCCCGGCTGGGCGCAGATCCACCGCGACCTGCGGATCGAGGTGGCCCGCGAGGGCCTGGTGGTGGACGTCCGGGAGAACCGCGGCGGGCACACCTCGCAGCTCGTCGTGGAGAAGCTGGCCCGGCGGATCGTCGGCTGGGACATGCCGCGCGGTCTGCGGCCCATCAGCTACCCGATGGACGCGCCCCGCGGGCCCGTCGTGGCCGTCGCCAACGAGTTCTCCGGCTCCGACGGGGACATCGTCAACGCGGCGATCAAGGCGCTCGGCATAGGCCCGGTGGTCGGCACCCGCACCTGGGGCGGTGTCGTCGGCATCGACAGCCGCTACCGCCTGGTCGACGGCACCCTGATCACCCAGCCCAAGTACGCGTTCTGGCTGGAGGGTTACGCGTGGGGCGTGGAGAACCACGGGGTGGACCCGGACGTGGAGGTGGTACAGCGCCCGCAGGACTGGGCGGCCGGCCGGGACCCCCAGCTGGACGAGGCGGTGGCGCTGGCCCTGGCCGCCCTGGAGACCACCCCCGCCAAGACACCGCCACAGCTGCCGTGAGGCCCGGCCCCCGCCCGGTCGGCGGGGGCGGCTGCGGCGCCCGGCGGAGCGCGGGAGGCCGCGCGGCCGGCCCGACGGCGCCGCGGCCGGCCGGCGCGGCTCGGGCGCCGTTCCCGGCGGCCGGGCGTCGACCGCCCTCGCTACCATGCACCCGTACCAGATCATCCGGCGTGAGGAGGCACACGCATGGCAGGGGAACAAGCGGACGGAACACCGCGGGACGACTGCCTGTTCTGCAAGATCGTCGCGGGCCAGATCCCGGCGACGATCATCCGTGAGACCGAGACCACGCTCGCCTTCCGGGACATCAACCCCCAGGCGCCCACGCACGTCCTGGTGATCCCCAAGGCGCACTACCGCGACGCGGCCGAACTGGCCTCCGCCGCTCCGTCGCTCGCCGCGGACGTGCTGCGCGAGAGCAAGGCCGTCGCCGACGAGGACAAGCTGGAGAGCTACCGCACCGTCTTCAACACCGGCAGCGGCGCCGGCCAGACGGTCTGGCACGCCCACGCGCACGTCCTCGGTGGCCGCGGCATGCAGTGGCCCCCCGGATAGACCGCCGTGTCCGTCCGTGAACTGGTGGTGCTCGGCACCGCCAGTCAGGTCCCCACCCGGCACCGCAACCACAACGGCTACCTGCTGCGGTGGGACGGGGAGGGGATCCTCTTCGACCCCGGCGAGGGCACCCAGCGCCAGATGCTGCGGGCCGGGGTCGCCGCCCACGACCTGAACCGGATCTGCGTCACCCACTTCCACGGGGATCACGCGCTGGGCCTGGCCGGGGTGATCCAGCGGATCAACCTGGACCGGGTGCCGCACGAGGTCACCGCCCACTACCCGCGCTCCGGGCAGCGCTTCTTCGACCGGCTGCGGTACGCCACCGCCTACCGGGAGACCGTCGAGCTGACCGAGGCACCGGTGGACCGCGACGGCACCCTCGCGGCGAGCCCCGCGTACACCCTCCAGGCCCGCAGACTGTCGCACCCCGTCGAGTCGTACGGCTACCGCCTCGTCGAGCCCGACGGGCGCCGGATGCTGCCCGAACGGCTCGCCGCGCACGGGATCGCGGGACCGGACGTCGGACGGCTGCAACGCGCGGGCGTCCTGCGCGGTGTGACGCTCGACGACGTCAGCGAGGTGCGGCGCGGGCAGCGGTTCGCGTTCGTCATGGACACCCGGCTGTGCGACGGGGTGCACGCGCTGGCCGAGGGCTGCGACCTGCTCGTCATCGAGTCCACCTTCCTGGACGAGGACGCCGGACTGGCCGCGGAGCACGGGCACCTGACCGCCGGACAGGCCGCCCGCGCGGCCCGGGACGCCGGGGTGCGACAGCTGGTGCTCACCCACTTCAGCCAGCGCTACCCGGACCCGGATCTCTTCGAGCGGCAGGCCCGGGCCGCGGGCTTCGAAGGGGAGCTGACCGTGGCGTACGACTTGCTGCGCGTGCCGCTTCCCAAGCGCAGGTGAGACAGCCGGGACCGGTTGTGCGGTGAGCCGGTGACCGGTCGCGGTCGCGGTCGCGGTTGCGGTGAGGCGGTGAGGCGGTGACCGGTCGCGGTGAGGTGGTGACCGGTAGTGGTGGCGCGGAGACCAATTGTGGCGACCGGATCGGCCGGCTCGGGTGGCGCCCTGGTGGCCATTGACGCCCGCTGTTCGCGTACCTAACCTCTGTTTTCATATGTGGATGACGGCCGCGTGGGGAGATGAGCACGGGTGACCACCCAGACGGGCACGGCGGGGCACCTGGGCGACCTGGGAACCCGGCCGGCCACCGGACTCGACCTCGTGGGAGCCGCCCTGTGACCCGGGACCTGACCATCGCCGAGACCCGGCTGACCCCGATCCTCGTAGCCGACCCGCCGCTGCTGAACACGCAGGGCGTGCACCAGCCGTACACGCCCCGGCTGATCATCGAGGTGATCACCGCGGACGGCGTCACGGGGATCGGCGAGACCTACGGGGACACCAAGTACCTGGAGTTGGCAAGGCCGTTCGCGCGTCGGCTGACCGGACGCCGGGTGTCCGACCTCAACAGCCTGTTCACCATCGTGGACGAGGTCGCCGTGGACTCCTCCCGGGTGAGCGAGGCCGTCGACGTCGGCGGCCTGCGCGGCGTCCAGACCGCCGACAAGCTCCGGCTGTCCGTCGTCTCCGGCTTCGAGGTCGCCTGTCTCGACGCCCTCGGCAAGACGCTCGGCCTGCCCGTGCACGCGCTGCTCGGCGGCAAGGTGCGTGACGCCGTCGAGTACAGCGCCTACCTCTTCTACAAATGGGCCGGCCACCCCGAGGGCGTCGCCCACGAGCGGGACGACTGGGGCGCGGCCCTCGACCCGGCCGGGATCGTCGAGCAGGCGCGGAAGTTCACGGACCGGTACGGCTTCACCTCCTTCAAGCTGAAGGGCGGCGTCTTCCCGCCCGCCGAGGAGATCGCCGCCGTGCGCGCCCTGGCCCGGGCCTTCCCCGGCCGCCCGCTGCGGCTCGACCCCAACGGCGCCTGGTCCGTCCCGACCGCGCTCACCGTGGCGAAGGAACTCGCCGACGTCCTCGAATACCTGGAGGATCCGGCGCTCGGCACCCCCGCCATGGCCGAGGTCGCCGCCGGGCTGAAAGGGCTGAAAGGGCCGGAACGACTGAGGCGGCCGGAAGGACCGAAGGGGCCGGAAGGACCGAAGGGGCCGGAAGGGCGGAAGGAGCGGAAGGAAGTGGATCCGGAGGGGCTGAAGGAGGCGGCGGGAAGCGCCTCGGACCAAGGCGGACCGCGACCGGACGGCTGGCTTCCACTGGCCACCAACATGTGCGTGACGACCTTCGCCGAGATCCAGGAGGCGTTCACCACGGGCGCCGTCCAGGTGGTGCTCTCCGACCACCACTACTGGGGCGGACTGCGCAACACCCAGCAACTCGCCGCCGTCTGCCGGACCTTCGGCGTCGGCGTCTCCATGCACTCCAACACCCACCTGGGGATCAGCCTGGCCGCGATGACCCACGTGGCGGCCACCCTCCCCGACCTGCACCACGCCTGCGACACCCACTACCCCTGGCAGTCGGAGGACGTCCTCACCGAACGCCTCACCTTCACCGGCGGCAGCCTCACCGTGCCGGACGCGCCCGGCCTGGGTATCGAACTCGACCGCGACCGGCTGGAGTTCCTGCACCGCCGGTGGGTCGCCGACGACGGCGGGCTCAGGGAACGCGACGACGCGGCGGCGATGCGAGTCGTCGATCCCGAGTGGGTCACCCCGGCCGTCCCCCGATGGTGAGGTCCCTGTCGGTGAGGCCCCCGTCGTGAAATCCCCGTCGTGAAGTCTCCGTCGGAGAGGCCCCCGTCGCGAAGTCCCCGTCGCGAAGTCCCGTCGGTGGGGCCGGCGCGGGGGAGCGGTGTCGTCTCCGGCCGCCTCCGGGAGATGACCGGATCCGGACGGCACCCCGCCGGTGCCGTCCGGACCGTACCGAGAGCCGTGCCGAGATCCGTGCCGAGGGCCATGCCGAGAGTCGTGCCGAGGACCGAGTCGAGGCCGTACAGAAGGCCCCATTGGGCGGCGGCACCGGGTGACGGCACCGGCCGGCGGCGCGCGCCGCGCCGCCCGGTTCGCCCAGGATGACCGTTCCTCCGGGCGGCACCCGACCGTTCCCCCGGGCACCAAGGGGCGCTTCTGTGGCCCAAAGTGACCCCCGTTACGGAAAAAGGGTGCACACTGGCTTGATCCGTACCACGTCAGGGAGCACACCGTGACCGCGTCCAACGCGATGGCCCGAGAGGAACCGGAGCACCTCACCCAGCCGCAGCACGGGCAGGTCCACGTCGACCCGCTGGCCGCCCTGCGCGCGCCCGGCGACCCGCCCTGGGACGTCTACCTGACCGGCACCGTCTTCCTGGACATCATCTTCACCGGGCTCGACTCCGCCCCCGTGCGCGGCACGGAATCCTGGGCCCGCGGCATGGGATCCAGCCCTGGCGGCGTCGCCAACATGGCCGCGGCGCTGGCCCGGCTCGGCCTGCGGACCTCCCTCGCCGCGGCCTTCGGCGACGACCACTACGGCGAGTACTGCTGGGACGCGCTGGCCCAGGGCGAGGGCATCGACCTGTCCGCCTCGCGCACGGTCCCCGACTGGCACTCCCCGGTGACCGTCTCCATGGCCTACGAGAACGAACGCACCATGGTCTCCCACGGCCACGAGCCGCCCCCCGAGGGAACGGCCCCCGACTGCCCGCCACGCGCGCGTGCCGCGGTCGCGGCCCTGACCCCGGGCATCAGCGCCCCCTGGATCGCCCAGGCCGCACGCGAGGGCACCCGCATCTTCGCGGACGTCGGCTGGGACGACACGGGCGCCTGGGACCTGGCCGGGCTCACCGACCTGCACCACTGCGAGGCGTTCCTGCCCAACGCCGAGGAGGCGATGCGCTACACCGGTGCCGCCTGCCCGCGGGCTGCGGCGCACGCGCTGACCGACCACGTACCGCTGGCCGTGGTCACGCTCGGTGCCGAAGGCGCCTACGCGGTCGACCGGCGCACTGCGGAGACCGCCGAGGTCCCCGCCATCGCCGTGGAAGCCCTCGACCCGACGGGCGCCGGCGACGTCTTCGTGGCGGGTTTCGTCACCGGCACCCTGGCCGGCTGGCCGCTGGCGGACCGGCTGGCCTTCGCCGGACTCACCGCGGCGCTGTCCGTCCAGGAGTTCGGCGGCTCCCTGTCGGCCCCCGGCTGGGCGGAGATCGGGGCCTGGTGGCGGCGGGTGCAGTCGGTCGACGGCCAGGACCCGGCCGCACTGCGGCGGTACGCGTTCCTGGAGCGGCTGGTGCCGGAGGAACGGATCCGGCCGTGGCCCCGCCGCCGCGCGGTCCCCACGATCGGCTTCGGCCGCTCCGCGTGACGCCGGCCGGCCCCCCGCCGGCCGCTCGGCGTGCCGTCGGTCGGCATCCGCGCACCGCTCGGCGCGCCGCCGGCCGCCCCCCTCGGGCCCCGGCCGCCCGCCTCGGGCCCCACCTTGAGCCGTCCTCACCCTCCCCGTCCCATATCACCCGATGAAAAGCCCTACGGCGTTGTCGGTGCTCCGACGTAGTCTTGGAAGCGCGAGGCCGCCCTCAGCTACGCGGCCGTGACGAGGAGGAACCGCAGGCCTTAAGCGCCGGCCCATGACTCAGACACCCACAGCTCACAGCCCCGCGCAGGAGCAGGCGAGAGCACAGATCACGGTCCCCGCCCAGCACCCGATGGTCACCGTGCTGGGTTCCGGCGACTCCCTCCTGCGCGTGATCGAGACGGCCTTCCCGGCGGCCGACATCCACGTCCGGGGCAACGAGATCAGCGCGGTCGGCGACCCAGGTGAAGTCGCCCTCGTCCAGCGCGTGTTCGACGAGATGATGCTGGTGCTCCGCACCGGACAGCCGATGACGGAGGACGCAGTGGAACGCTCGATCGCCATGCTCAAGGCGAGCGAGAACGGGGAGAGCGACGGCCAGGAGACCCCGGCCCAGGTGCTGACGCAGAACATCCTGTCCTCGCGTGGCCGCACGATCCGCCCCAAGACCCTCAACCAGAAGCGCTACGTCGACGCGATCGACAAGCACACGATCGTCTTCGGCATCGGCCCCGCAGGTACCGGCAAGACGTACCTGGCCATGGCCAAGGCCGTCCAGGCGCTCCAGTCCAAGCAGGTCAACCGCATCATCCTGACCCGCCCGGCGGTCGAGGCGGGCGAGCGCCTCGGCTTCCTGCCCGGCACCCTCTACGAGAAGATCGACCCGTACCTGCGCCCGCTGTACGACGCCCTGCACGACATGATCGACCCGGACTCGATCCCGCGGCTGATGGCGGCGGGGACCATCGAGGTGGCGCCACTGGCGTACATGCGGGGCAGGACCCTCAATGACGCGTTCATCATCCTGGACGAGGCCCAGAACACCAGCCCCGAGCAGATGAAGATGTTCCTCACCCGGCTCGGCTTCGACTCCAAGATCGTGATCACGGGTGACGTGACCCAGGTGGACCTGCCGAACGGCACCAAGTCCGGTCTGCGGCAGGTCCAGGACATCCTGGACGAGGTGGACGACGTCCACTTCTCCCGGCTGTCGTCCCACGATGTCGTACGGCACAAGCTGGTGGGCCGTATCGTCGACGCGTACGAGAAGTACGACAGCAAGCACGGCACCGAGAACGGCACGCACAAGGGCGGCCGGAGCAAGGCCGGGCACAAGGGGAAGTAGACAAGCACCGCACCATGTCGATCGACGTCAACAACGAGTCCGGCACCGAGGTCGACGAGCAGGCGATCCTCGACATCGCCCGCTACGCACTCGCACGGATGCGCATCCACCCGCTCTCCGAACTCTCGGTGATCGTCGTGGACGCCGATGCCATGGAACAGCTGCACATCCAGTGGATGGACCTGCCGGGCCCGACCGATGTCCTGTCCTTCCCGATGGACGAGCTGCGGCCGCCCGGCAAGGACGAGGACGAGCCGCCGCAGGGACTCCTCGGCGACATCGTGCTGTGCCCGGAGGTCGCGGCGAAGCAGGGGGCGGAGGCCCCGACGCAGCACTCCATGGACGAGGAACTCCAGCTGCTCACCGTCCACGGAGTGCTGCACCTGCTCGGCTACGACCACGAGGAGGCCGACGAGAAGGCCGAGATGTTCGGCCTCCAGGCGGCCATCGTCGACGGCTGGCGCGCGGAGAAGGGCCTGACCGGCCCGTCCCCGGCGCCCACGGTCTCCTAGGCGGGGCCCGCCATGAGCGCACAGATCGTCCTCGGCGCGGTCGCGCTGGTCGTCGTCGCCTGGCTCGCCGCCTGTGCGGAGGCGGGCCTCGCGCGCGTGTCCAGCTTCCGGGCCGACGGGGCCGTGAAGTCCGGCCGCCGCGGCAGCGCCAAGCTCGCCCAGGTGGCCGCCGACCCCACCCGTTACCTCAACGTCGCGCTGCTGGTCCGGGTGGCCTGCGAGATGGCCGCGGCGACCCTGGTGACCTACGCCTGCCTGGAGGAGTTCCCCGGCTCCACCGCCGAGGCCCTGCTCGTCGCGGTGGCCGTCATGGTCCTCGTGTCGTACGTCGCCGTCGGTGTCTCCCCGCGCACCATCGGCCGCCAGCATCCGCTCAACACGGCCACCGCGGCGGCCTATGTACTGGTGCCGCTGGCCCGGGTGATGGGCCCGATCCCGTCGCTGCTCATCCTCATCGGCAACGCGCTCACCCCCGGCAAGGGCTTCCGCCGTGGCCCGTTCGCCTCCGAGGCGGAGCTGCGCGCGCTGGTCGACCTGGCCGAGCAGGAGTCGCTGATCGAGGACGACGAGCGCCGGATGGTGCACTCGGTGTTCGAACTCGGCGACACCCTGGTGCGGGAGGTCATGGTCCCGCGGACCGACCTGATCGTCATCGAGCGGTACAAGACCATCCGCCAGGCCCTCACCCTGGCCCTCAGATCCGGTTTCTCGCGCATACCGGTCACCGGTGAGAGCGAGGACGACATCGTCGGGATCGTGTATCTGAAGGACCTGGTCCGCAAGACGCACATCAGCCGTGAAGCGGAGAGCGACCTGGTGTCCACGGCCATGCGGCCCGCCGTCTTCGTGCCCGACACCAAGAACGCCGGCGATCTGCTGCGGGAGATGCAGAAGGAGCGCAACCACGTCGCGGTCGTCATCGACGAGTACGGCGGCACGGCCGGCATCGTCACCATCGAGGACATCCTGGAGGAGATCGTCGGCGAGATCACCGACGAGTACGACCGCGAACTGCCGCCCGTGAAGGAACTGGGCGACGACCGCTACCGGGTCACGGCCCGTCTGGACATCACCGACCTCGGCGAGTTGTACGGGATCGAGGAGTACGACGACGAGGACGTCGAGACGGTCGGCGGGCTGCTCGCGAAGGCACTGGGCCGGGTGCCGATCGCCGGTGCCTCGGCAGCCGTGGAGCTGCCGGACGGCCGGGAGGTGCGGCTGACGGCGGAGGCCGCGGCCGGACGCCGGAACAAGATCGTGACCGTGCTGGTGGAGCCGGTGAGCCCGGCGGAGGAGCCGGTCAAGGAGGACGAGTGACGCCCGGGGAGCTGCGTTCGTTCTGCCTCTCCTTCAACGCGTCGGTGGAGGACTTCCCGTTCAACCCGGAGACCTCGGTCTTCAAGGTGCTGGGCAAGGTCTTCGCGCTGACCGGCCTGGACGGCCGCCCCCTGAAGGTCAGCCTGAAGTGCGACCCGGAGGACGCGGTCCGGCTGCGTGCCGACCACCCGGGCCTGATCGTGCCGGGCTGGCATCTGAACAAGCGGCACTGGAACACCGTCACGGTGGACGGCGAACTCCCGGACCGGCTCGTCCGGGAACTCGTCGAGGATTCGTACGACCTCGTCGTGGCCGGTCTGCCGCGAGCCGACCGACTCCGCCTCGACCGCCCCTGAGACGATCGGCCGCTGAGACGACCGCCCCTGAAGGCGACTCCCTGAGGCGACTGTTCCTGAGAGTCCGTGTCCGAGGAGTCGTCCGCGCTCGGGGCCGACACCCCGTCGCGGGCCGTCCGGTCGGGGCCTTCGTATGCTCGGGGCATGACCGACAGCACCGGGCTCGACCCCGAGGACCGCAAGATCGTCACCCTGGCCCGTTCCACGCGCGCCCGCAACGGCGTGCCCGAGGGCGCGGCGGTACGGGACGAGACCGGCCGTACGTATGTCGCCGGGACCGTCGACCTCGCCTCGCTGCGGCTCAGCGCCCTGCGGACGGCGGTGGCGATGGCGGTGGCGTCCGGGGCGACGTCGCTGGAGGCGGCGGCCGTGGTGACCGGGGCGGAGGGCGTGTCCGCGGAGGACCTGGCGGCCGTACGGGATCTCGGCGGACCGGGCACACCCGTGCTGGTGGCCGGGGCCGACGGGGTCGTGCGGCTGACCCTGTCGGCGGACTGACCGGAGCGGTTCCGGAAACCCTCCGGAGGGGTCCCTGAGCGGTTCCGGAGGAGTTCCGGAGGGTCGAACGGTCCGGCCGCCCGGTCCCGCCGATTCCCCTACCGTCCCCGGCCGAGCGGTCGTCCGGGCCGCCCGGCCGAATAGGCCGGATTTCCACCTTGCCGCCGCCGTTGCCGCGCGCATCAATGGAACCGCAAGTACCCGACGGACCGTCAGATCCTGGCCCCCTCAGAGTGCCCGCACCCACCTGGTCCGGGGCCGTCCGTCGGCGCGTACCTCCCGTCCATCCCCACATGGCATTCCCAGGCAACGGGAAGGGAGCCGGATCCCCATGAGAGGCAAGCGAACAGCAACTGGTGCGGCACTGGCGGTCGGGGCCCTCGCGGTCACCGGGCTGGCCTTCGCGCCCACCGCCCTGGCGGTCAGCCCGCAGTCGGCGACGCTCACCGCGGACTGCGGGACCTTCGGCGGCGGCGCGGCCACGCTCACCGCCACGCAGAGCGGCACCGCGGCGACCATGACCCTCAAGTCCACCGCGGTCACCGCACCGCTCGCGCTGTCGGCGGACTCGATCACGTCCAAGCTCACGCTGGTCAGGGCGAGCGGCGGCACGGTGGTGTTCAGCGGCAAGAAGAACCCCGCCATGGCCGCCGGTGACCCCGTCTCCGTCGGCCCGCTCAGCGGCACCGTGGCGTCCGGCGACAGCCTGGAGGCATACGGCGGCTCGCTGCAGATGACGGTCTTCGGCATCACCATCACCTGTAAGGCGACCGGCAAGCAGTCGCCGGGACCGTTCGTGTTCGACTGAGCCCGCTGAACGACCCGACGGGCAGGCCGCGGCAGGAAAGCTGACACATTGTCAGTTTTCCTGCCGCATCTCCATTGACTTCTCACGCTACCTCCACATCAATGGCCCCCTGGCGGCGCAGCCCAGCCGCTGCGCCCGCAACCCTCAGGAGGGGGCCCATGGGTTCGACACTCCGAAGATCCGCACGGTGGCGCTGGGCATCGCTGCTCGGCGCGACCGCGCTCGCGGTCACCGCGGGCGGCGCCCTGGCCTGCCCGGCCGGCGCCGAGGGCAGCAATGTGGACTTCGCCACGCACTGCATCCCGCCCGCCATCGCGGGCCTGCCGCCCATTGACGGCACCACCACCGCGAACATCTCGGTGGACGACACGAGTCCCGCGGTCGGCGACACCGTCACCGTGACCTACACGGTGGTCACGGCCGCCGCAGGCAACCCCACCGACCTCGCCCTGCCGGCCGACATCATGACCCCGACCGGGAAGGTCACCCTCGGCGGCGCACAGAGCGGAAGCATCACGGTCACGGGGCCGAAGAAGAACGTACCCGTGCCGGGGAAGGGCGCTTTCCCGTCGTTCTCCATGACCGGGACGTTCACCGTCACCTCGCCCGGCGCGATCACCCTGTCGCCCGGTGACTACAACATCCACACCAGCTACATCCTCGAACTGGACACGCCCTGCACGGTCACCGACCCGCCCGCCCCGGTGTCCGAGACCGTCACGGCGACCTCTGGCACCCCCGCCAACACCCGTGCCATCTCGCTGAGTTCGGCCTCGGGCGACCCGGGGGCCGCGGTCACCGTGAGCGGCAGCGACTTCACGCCCGGCGTGAGCGTCACACTGGCCGGGCGGTCCGGGGCCGCGCAGACCGCGGACACGGCGACCGTGACCGCGAACGCCCAGGGTTCCTTCAGCGGTTCCCTCGTCGTCGACGACCCGGCCACGACCGGGATCGTGGCCTACGAGGGCAGCGCCTGGAACGCCGACCTGGGTGCCGGACCGGCGGCCTACGTCGTAGGCGGCACCACGCCCGTCCCCGACGGCAGCCAGAAGCTGACCACCACCGTCAGGGCGGGCACGCTGTCCATGTCCCAGGCCGGGGACTCCGTCGCGCTGTCGGCGGTCGACTTCGGCCAGGGCGGCGCCTCGACGGGCGACCTGCGGACGGTGACCGTCAAAGACTTCCGCGGCGGGCCCGCGGGCTGGTCCCTGACCGGCAAGGTCACCGACTTCACCGGTCCGGGCGGCCGGATCGCCGCCGGGAAGCTGAGCTGGTCTCCCGCCTGCGCGGCCAAGGAGGGCAGCCCGAGCACCTGCGCGGCCGGTTCGCCGGGCACCGTGGGCGCCTCGGGGGCCACGCTGGCGCAGACCCCCGACGGGACGCTCACCGGCGGTGAGTTCACCGTGGACGCCGGGCTGTCCCTGGACGTACCGGCGTTCACGCCCCCGGGCGCGTACTCCGGCGTCCTCACGCTCACCCTCACCTGACCGCACCCGACACCGGTGGCCGGGCGCCCCTCCACCCGGGGCCGCACCCGGAGGGGTCCGCACCCGCCCGACCGCCACGACCTACGCCCGTGGGGGTCCGCACCCATGCGCAAGCCGTACGCCCTTCTGCTGAGCCTGTGCTGTCTGCTCCTCGGTCTCACGGCCACGCCCGCGCGGGCCGCCGACAACGGCAGCTGGTCCGTCCACCCGGTCTCCTCCGAGGCCGCCGCGCGCCCGTACTTCTACCTCTCCGCCGACCCCGGCCAGACCATCGACGACGAGGTGGCCGTCGCCAACAAGACCGCCGAACCCCTCACCTTCCGGCTGTACGCGGCCGACGCCTACAACACCGCCCGGGACGGCGGCTTCGCCGTGCGGACGGCCGACGAGCGGATGCGGGGGGTCGGCGCCTGGGCGAAGCCCGCGACGTCCCGGGTCACCGTCCCAGGACACCGCACCGTCAAGGTGCCCTTCACCCTGCGCGTCCCCGACGACGCCGAACCGGGCGACCACCCGGGCGCGATCGTGGCGATCGACGAGCGGATCGACCCGGGCGCCGGATCGGTGGCGCTCGGCGTGCGGCGGGCGGTCGGCGCCCGCGTCTATCTGCGGGTGAGCGGCCCCGCGGTGCCCGCGCTCGCCGTCGAGGACGTCCACGTCGCCCACCGGCAGCCGCTCGTCCCCGGTCTCGGCGACAGCACCGCGACCGTCTCCTACACCCTGCACAACACCGGCAACGTGACCCTCGACCCGAAGGTGGAGCTGACGGCGCGGGGCCTGTTCGGCCGTACGCTGCTGGCGCGCGACCTGACCGGGATGCCCGCCGAACTGCTGCCCGGTCAGCGGGTCCGGCTCACCGAGCGCTGGCGGAACGCGCCCCAGTTCGACTGGGGGAAGGTCACGTTGACGGCGCACGCGACCGGCACCCGGCAGTCGGCGAGCGCCGCGTTCCTCGCCCTGCCGTGGCTGGCGGCGGCGGTGTGTGCCGCGGCCGTGGTGGGCGCCGCCCTCCTGGTCCGGGCCCGCAGGGCACGCCGGTCCCGCGCCCGCCGCCCGTCCGCACCCGTACGCCCGGCACAGCCGACGGAGACCACGACGGGCCGCGCACGGCCGTGACGCCCGCCGGTGCGCGCGGCGGGCCGGGCGGGACTGCGATGCCGGCTGCTTCCTGCGTCGGGACTGCGATGCCGGCCGCTTCCCGCCACGGTCCGGGCGTGACCGTGACGTCCGCCGCTTCCCACGGGGACCCGGTGGGGACTTCGGCACCGGCCGTCCGCCGTACCGAGCCGGGTTCGGGATCAGGGACAATGGGCGGCATGAGCGTTCGTACCCAGTCATCCGAGCAGCCGGCCGAGGCCCTACACCGCGCCGGCTTCGCCTGCTTCGTGGGCCGGCCCAACGCGGGCAAGTCCACCCTCACGAACGCGCTGGTCGGGCAGAAGGTGGCGATCACCTCGAACCGGCCGCAGACCACCCGGCACACCGTACGGGGCATCGTGCACCGTCCCGACGCCCAGCTGATCCTGGTCGACACCCCCGGCCTGCACAAGCCGCGCACGCTGCTGGGCGAGCGGCTGAACGACGTGGTCCGCACCACCTGGGCCGAGGTGGACGTGATCGGCTTCTGTCTGCCCGCCGACCAGAAGATCGGCCCCGGCGACCGCTTCATCGCGAAGGAACTGGCCGGGATCAGGAAGACCCCGAAGGTCGCCGTCGTCACCAAGACCGACCTGGTGGACTCCAAGGCCCTCGCCGAACAGCTGATCGCCATCGACGCGCTGGGCAAGGAGCTGGGCTTCGAGTGGGCGGAGATCGTCCCGGTGTCGGCGGTCGGCGACAAGCAGGTGGAACTCCTCGCCGACCTGCTGGTCCCGCTGCTGCCCGAGGGCCCGGCGCTGTACCCCGAGGGTGACCTCACGGACGAGCCCGAGCAGGTCATGGTGGCCGAGCTGATCCGCGAGGCCGCGCTGGAGGGCGTCCGGGACGAGCTGCCGCACTCCATCGCCGTGGTCGTCGAGGAGATGCTCCCGCGCGAGGACCGCCCCGCGGACCGGCCGCTGCTGGACATCCACGCCAACCTCTACATCGAACGCTCCAGCCAGAAGGGCATCGTCATCGGCCCCAAGGGCAAGCGCCTGAAGGACGTGGGCATCAAGTCCCGCAAACAGATCGAGGCACTGCTGGGCACGCCGGTCTTCCTCGACCTGCACGTGAAGGTGGCCAAGGACTGGCAGCGCGACCCCAGGCAGCTGCGCAAGCTCGGTTTCTAGTGCCTGCCGAGGCACTAGCGCCGGGGCACGGGACACCGCGGGTGCCGCCCGCACCCGGCCGGGCGGTCAGGGCCGGGTCGCTGTCATGTCCTGTAGGCCCAGCACGCACAGCAGCCGGAGCCGTTCGTGGGACTCGGTGCCCGGCCGGGCCGTGTGGATGACGAGGTGATGGTGCTGCTCGTCGTCGAGCAGCACCTCGCAGTCCATCTCCAGCAGACCCACCAGCGGATGCCGGAACCGCTTCGTCGTCGCGCGGCGCACGGCGACCTCGTGCTGCTCCCACAGCCGGGCGAACTCCTCGCTGGCCGCCCGTAGTTCGGCGACCAGCGCGGCCGGTTCGGGGTCCGTGGGGCGGGCCGCCGCCACCGCCCGCAGCCCGGCCACGTGCTGGCGCGCATGCTCCGCCCGGTCCTCCGCCGGGATCACCTGGCGGGCGGCCGGCTCCAGGAAGAACCGGCGGATCAGGTTGCGCTCGCCGGGCGGCCGGCCGGCCAGGTCGCCCGAGAGCGCCCGCGACGCCGCGTTCTGGGCGAGGACCTCACCGCAGTCCGTGATCACCAGCGCGGGGGTGTCGTCCAGCCGGTCCAGGACCAGCAGCAGGCCGGGGCGCACGTGCCCGGACGCGGCCTCGCGGCGCGGCGGTTCCTCGCCCGCCAGATGGAAGAGGTGGTCGCGTTCGTCGTCCCGCAGGCGCAGCGCGCGGGCCAGCGCGGTCAGGATCGGGCGGGACGGGCGCGGGCCGCGGGACTGCTCCAGACGCGCGTAGTAGTCGACGGACATGCCCGCCAGGGAGGCCACCTCCTCGCGGCGCAGGCCGGGCGTACGCCGCCGCGGGCCCGCGGTCAGACCCACGTCGCGCGGGTCCAGCCGGGCACGGCTGCGGCGCAGGAAGTCGGCGAGTTCGGCTCGGTTCACCCCTTCACCCTGGCCCAGTCCGCCCGGCTTATCCAGGGCCTCCCGATCCTCTGATCGGGCGGTCTCTCCCGGTGGTCGCCCGTCCGCCCCAGGGTGGAGGCACCAACCGAGAGGAACAGATCATGCTGACACTCGTCACCGGCGCCACCGGACAGGTCGGCCGCGGCCTGGTGCCCCGGCTGCTCGCGCAGGCCGGGCCCGACGAGCGCGTCCGGGTCCTGGTGCGGGACGAGAACCGCGCCGCCGCCTACGCCGACCTGGGCGCCGAGGTCACCGTGGGTGACCTCCGTGACACCGACGCGCTGGGCAGGGCCGTCGCCGGGGCCGACGCCGTCGTCAATGTCGCCGCCGCCTTCCGGGGCGTACCCGAGGAGGAGGCGCTGGCCGTCAACCGGGACGCGGCCCTGGAGCTGGGCCGGGCCGCCGTCGCCGCGGGCGTACGGCGTTTCGTGCAGGTGAGCACCGGCCTGGTGTACGGCGCCGGACGCGCCCGCCCGCACGTCGAGGACGACGACAGCGTGCCCGGCGGGGACCTGTGGGGCGCCTACCCGCAGTCCAAGGCGGCGGCCGAGCGCGCGCTGCTGTCCGACGCGGCCTTCGCCCCGCTCGACGTCCGGGTGGGCCGCCTCGCCTTCGTGTACGGCGACGGCGACCCGCATCTCGCCCGGTCGGTGAGCCGGCTCGCCGACTGGCCTGCGGCCAAGCGCTTCCACCTGGTCCACGTGGCCGACGTCGCCCTGGGGCTGACGCGGCTGCTGTACGCCCCCGGCGTCACCGGCCGCGTCTACAACATCGCCGACGACACCGCGGTCACCGCACTGGACATCCACGGCATCCTCGGCGTCGGCCTGCACGAGGAGGCCCACACCCGGACCGACCCCGATCCCTGGTACGGCGTCCTGTCCACCGACCGCATCCGGCGCGAACTGGGCTTCCGCCCGCTGTACCCGACGGTGTGGACGGCCCGGGACGCGGGCGCCCTGTGACGGCCCCGGCGGCCGGGTAGGGCCCGCCCGGCGCGGCGGCTGCCTGCCGGAGCACCGAGCGGGCCGGGTGACTCCGCTGCGCCGCGGACGAACGACGGCACCACGCGACGCTTCCGGCGGAGCGCTCAGTCGACTCCCCTGATCCGGCCCACCAGGACCGCCCCGGCCAGTCCGATCGCTGCCGACACCAGGTACAGCACCCGGTAGCCGCCGAGGTAGGTGACGATCGGCGCGGCCAGGGCAGGGGCCGCGACCTGGGGCAGGGCGTTGGCGATGTTGATGACGCCCAGGTCCTTGCCCCGGTCGAGGGCCGTCGGCAGGACGTCGGTCATCAGCGCGAAGTCCACCGAGGTGAAGACCCCGAAGCCGACGCCGAGGACCGCCGCCGCCACGATCGCCCCCGGCCAGGTCTGCCACGCCGACAGCGCGGCCGTCGCCACCGCCATCAGCACGCCCGACCAGAGAACGAACGGCTTGCGGCGGCCCACCCGGTCCGACCACAGCCCGCCGGCCACGACCGTGCCCAGCAGCGTCAGACCGTTGACCGCCGTCAGGATCAGCACGCCCTGCTCCGGGTCGTGGTAACCGACCCGGTCCCGCAGGTAGTACAGGAGGTAGAGCAGGACGAGGGAATTGCTCAGGTTGATCAGGAACCGGGTCAGCCACGCCCAGCCGAGGTCGGGGTGGCGGCGCGGGCTCACCAGGAAACCGGCGAGGAAGCCCCGCCAGGACCAGGGCGGCCGGTCCGCGACGGCCAGCCGCAGGTCCGGGTGGCCGAGCACGTACGGCGCCACCCCGAGCAGCGTGAACGCGGCGCACGCCGCATAGCCCGCGCCGGTGCCGCCCGCCGCCGTCGCAAGACCGGTCCCGCCGACCACGCCGAGGATCTGCGCCGCCCCCAGCCAACCGCCCACCACGCCCCGCTGGAGCCGGGGCACCCGGTCCGGCACCGCCGCCGTGACCGCAGCGAAGGCCGCGTTCAGGGTCAGCTGGACCAGGCACCAGCCCAGCAGCATCGTCCCCATCCCGCGCGCGCCCGCGAGCAGCAGCAGCGACACCGCGCCGCCCGCCGCGCCGGCCACGATCCAGGGCGTACGGCGGCCCCGGGCGGACGTCGTACGGTCCGACAGCGCGCCGAAGAACGGATTCGCCGCCAGCGACACTACCGCGCCCGCGGCGGTCACCCAGGCCAGCATCGTCTCCTTGGACATCCCGGAACCGGGCGCGAAGTCCTCGGCCTGGGCGGCGAGCAGGATCTGCAACGGCCCGAACCAGCCCACCCAGATGGCCCCGTTGGCGAGCGAGAGCGCCGCCGTCCAGCCCCGGCCGACCCGCTCGACGGGCTCGGCCAGGGCGTCGTCGGGCGGGTCGGCCGTGGTCACCTCTGCGCCCGCAGCAGCTCCTGGAACCAGCCGTAGGACGTCTTCGGGGTGCGCTCCTGGGTGTCGTAGTCGACGTGCACCAGGCCGAAGCGGCGGGCGTAGCCCTCGGCCCATTCGAAGTTGTCGAGCAGCGACCAGACGAAGTAGCCGCGCACGTCCACGCCCGCCTCGACCGCCCGGTGCAGCGCCCTGATGTGGCCGTCGAGGTAGGTGATCCGCTCCTGGTCGTCGATGCCCTCGTACGAGCAGCCGTTCTCGGTGATCACCACCGGCGGCAGCCGGTCGCCGTAGCGGTCCCGGAAGGCGGTCAGCAGCTCCGTCAGGCCCTCCGGGACCACCGGCCAGCCGAAGTCCGTCACCGGGCGGCCCTCGATCTCCCGTACCGAGAAGGGGAGTTCGGCCGGGATGGTCAGCCCGCCGACCTCGCTCTCCGTGTCCTGCGGGGCGCCCACCCGGGTCGGCGCGTAGTAGTTGACGCCGTACCAGTCGACCGGCTCGGCGATGACCTTGAGGTCCGCGTCGACGTCGCCCGGCAGCAGTTCGCCGATCCCCTCCGGGTACTGCCCGAGGAGCAGCGGATCGGCGAACAGGCGGTTCAGCAGGACGTCGTAGAAATCGGCCGCCGCCAGGTCCTCGGGCGCGGTGGACGCGGGCCAGGTCGGGCCGTGGGAGTTGGCGATGCCGATGTCGGCGGCGCCGGCCGCGCGCAGCGCCCGTACCGCGAGGCCGTGGGCGAGGAGCTGGTGGTGGGCGACCGGAAGCGCGTCGAACAGGAGCCGCCTGCCGGGGGCGTGGGCGCCCAGCGCGTGCCCCAGCAGGGTGTGTTCGGCCGGTTCGTTGAGGGTGATCCACTTGGTGACGCGGTCGCCGAGCCGGGCGGCGACCAGTGCCGCGTACTCGGCGAAGCGCTGCGCGGTGTCCCGGTCGAGCCAGTCCAGCCGGACGGGCAGGTCCCAGTGGAAGAGGGTCGGGACGGGGCGTATCCCGGCCGCGCACAGCTCGTCCACCAGACGGTCGTAGAAGTCCAGTCCGCCGGGGGAGTTCACCCTGGGCCAGGAGACCGAGAAGCGGTACGCGTCCACGCCGAGGCGGGCCAGCAGCGCCACGTCCTCGCGGTAGCGGTGGTAGTGGTCGCAGGCCACCGCCGCCGTGGAGCCGTCCTTCACGCGCCCCGGCTCGGCGGTGAACACGTCCCACACGGAGGGCTCACGCGCGTCCACCGCCCCCTCGATCTGGTGGGCCGAGGTCGACACCCCCCACAGGAAGCCGTCCGGGAACCGGGGAATCGGATCACCTGCATCAGTCACCATGAGCGGGATCATCCGTACCCGCGGTAACGGAAGTCAACGCCCTTGATGGGAAAAGGTGGTTGACCACTCCACCGCCCAGGGCCACGCCCCCGAAGGGGCGCGGGGAACTGGGGGTCCCCCCTGTTCGAGCGAAGCCGAGAACTTGGGGGAGCGCCCAGCCACGACGCACCCGCAGACGCCCGCCGGCACGTCACCCCCCTGCCGTCGGCACCCGCCGGCATCAGAGTGCCCCCCACACCGGCGCGACGCCCACCTGCCCACCCAGCGGAGCGCTCACGCTCCTTCGTTGAGCACCCGCGAGATCAACGCCCGCTGGTCCGCCGTCAGATGGGGATCCGTCGCATACACCGTCCTTCCGTCCACCGTGATCTCGTAGTGGAAACCGTCCGGCACTCCGGCGGGCGGGGAGCCCCGGCCGGCGGACAGTGCCCGCTCGGCCAGGGACGTCCAGTCGGCGGCGTCGGGCCGCCCCGAGGTGTCCACCTCGGCGTGCCGCTCGATGCCCGCGAACCCGCCCGTGCGCCTCACCTGAATCCGCATGGGTCCTTGTGTAGTACGGAACCTAGGCGGTCCGCACCCCGACCTGCTCCCACGCCTTCAGTACGGCCTGGTGCTCCTCGCTCTCGCCGTAGCGGGCGCGGGCCGCCGCGACCGTCAGCTCGGCGAAGTCGGTGAACTGGGCGTCCGCCGCCAGCTCGCCGCCGGTCAGCACGTCGTACCAGATCTGCCCGGCCCGCTCCCAGGCGTTGCCGCCCAGCGCGGTGGCGACGCGGTAGAAGGCGTGGTTGGGGATGCCGGAGTTGATGTGGACGCCGCCGTTGTCCCGGCTGGTCCTGACGTAGTCGTCCATCGTCGCGGGCTGCGGGTCCTTGCCCAGGTCCGGGTCGTCGTAGGCCGTGCCCGGTGCCTTCATCGAGCGCAGCGCCTCGCCGTGGACGTTCGGTCCGAGCAGGCCGGCGCCGATCAGCCAGTCGGCGTCCGTGGCGCTCTGGCCGAGCGCGTACTGCTTGATCAGTGCCCCGAAGACATCCGAGACGGACTCGTTGAGCGCTCCGGACTGGCCGTAGTACTCCAGGTTCGCCGTGTACTGGGTGACGCCGTGGGTCAGCTCGTGGCCGATCACGTCCACGGGGATGGTGAAGTCGAGGAACAGCTCGCCGTCGCCGTCGCCGAACACCATCTGCTCGCCGTTCCAGAAAGCGTTGTCGTACTTCTCGCCGTAGTGGACGGTGGCGATCAGCGGCAGTCCCGCGTCGTCGATCGAGTGCCGGTCGTAGACCTTGAGGTACAGGTCGAACGTGGCGCCGAGACCCGCGTGCGCGCGGTTGACGGCTGCGTCCTTGGCGGCCCCGTCGTTCTCGGCGTGCACCTTCCTGCCCGGCAGGGTCTCGGCGCCGTGGGCGTCGTAGACGGTGCGGTCCGGTTTGCCGGACGGTGCGCCGGTCGGTGCGACGGCGCTGCGGACCGCGGTGATCCTGCGCCGGGTGCGTTGCAGGGCGTCCTGTTCGAGGGTGCGCCGCGCGGGCCCGGCGACGGCGGAGTCCTCGTGCTGGGCGAGCTTGTCGAGAACGTGCGGCGGGACGATGGTGCAGAAGACGGGCTCGAAGCCCCCGTTCGTCGTCATGCCCGCACCTTTGCACTGTGTTATCGCAATGTCACTACCAGCAACCATGATTGGTGAAATACCGTGCCAAGGGGCCCGGCCCGGTCATACGCAATGGTATGGCGCGGATTTTGTCCGCCCTGTACGTCGGGTCCCGCATGCTGATACGGACCCGCGCATACCGCGGGCCTCGGCTAGGCTGCTCGGCATCATGCGTTTCGGGCTGCTTCTCCTTAGCTGCCGCGGCGAGGGCCTGTAGTCGAGGCCGACCCCCTCCCCGCGGAGCTTGGCGTTGTCTCGTCGGCCGTCCTGCCGGACACCGGATCCCACCGGATTTCTTCGAGGAGCCCACGCCATCATGGTCAACCGCCAGCAGCCCAGTTCCCTGCCGATCCACAAGTACGGCCGGTACGAGCAGGTGGACATCCCCGACCGCACCTGGCCGAACCAGCGGGTCACCGTCGCCCCCCGCTGGCTCTCCACCGACCTGCGTGACGGCAACCAGGCCCTGATCGACCCCATGTCGCCCGAGCGCAAGCGCCGGATGTTCGACCAGCTGGTCAAGATGGGCTACAAGGAGATCGAGGTCGGTTTCCCGGCCTCGGGCCAGACCGACTTCGACTTCGTGCGCTCGATCATCGAGGAAGAGGGCGCGATCCCGGACGACGTCACCATCTCCGTGCTGACCCAGGCCCGCGAGGACCTGATCGAGCGCACGGTGGAGTCCCTGAAGGGCGCCAGGCGTGCCACCGTCCACCTGTACAACGCCACCGCGCCGGTCTTCCGCCGGGTCGTCTTCCGCGGCTCCAGGGACGACATCAAGCAGATCGCCGTCGACGGCACCCGGCTGGTGATGGAGTACGCCGAGAAGCTGCTGGGCCCCGAGACGGAATTCGGCTACCAGTACAGCCCCGAGATCTTCACCGACACCGAGCTGGACTTCGCGCTGGAGGTCTGCGAGGCGGTGATGGACGTCTACCAGCCCGGACCGGGCCGCGAGATCATCCTCAACCTGCCCGCCACGGTGGAGCGCTCGACCCCGTCCACGCACGCGGACCGCTTCGAGTGGATGCACCGCAACCTGTCCCGCCGCGAGCACGTCGTGCTGTCGGTCCACCCGCACAACGACCGCGGCACGGCGGTCGCCGCCGCCGAACTGGCCCTGATGGCCGGCGCCGACCGCATCGAGGGCTGCCTGTTCGGGCAGGGCGAGCGCACCGGCAACGTCGACCTGGTCACCCTCGGCATGAACCTGTTCTCGCAGGGCGTCGACCCGCAGATCGACTTCTCCGACATCGACGAGATCCGTCGTACGTGGGAGTACTGCAACCAGATGGAGGTCCACCCGCGCCACCCGTACGTGGGCGACCTGGTCTACACGTCCTTCTCCGGCTCCCACCAGGACGCCATCAAGAAGGGCTTCGACGCCATGGAGGCCGACGCGAAGGCCGCCGGCGTCACCGTCGACGACATCGAGTGGGCGGTGCCGTACCTGCCCATCGACCCCAAGGACGTCGGCCGCTCCTACGAGGCGGTCATCCGCGTCAATTCGCAGTCCGGCAAGGGCGGCATCGCCTACGTCCTGAAGAACGACCACAAGCTGGACCTGCCGCGCCGGATGCAGATCGAGTTCTCGAAGATCATCCAGGCGAAGACGGACGCCGAGGGCGGCGAGATCACCCCGGGTGACATCTGGGCCGCCTTCCGTGACGAGTACCTGCCGAACCCGGACAACCCCTGGGGTCGCATCCAGGTCAGGACCGGCCAGTCGACCACCGACACCGACGGCGTGGACGCGCTCACCGTCGAGGCCACGGTCGACGGCGAGGACACCGTGCTGACCGGCTCCGGCAACGGACCGATCTCGGCCTTCTTCGACGCCCTGCACGCCATCGGTGTCGACGTGCGACTGCTCGACTACCAGGAGCACACGATGAGCGAGGGCGCCTCCGCGCAGGCCGCCTCGTACATCGAGTGCGCGATCGGCGACAAAGTCCTGTGGGGCATCGGCATCGACGCGAACACGACGCGTGCGTCACTGAAGGCCGTCGTCTCCGCCGTCAACCGCGCGACCCGCTGAACCCCTCTGACCAGCGGTTTCATGGGCCCGGCCGGGGTGTACGACGGTCGGGCCCACGTCGTTTACCAGCCACTTCGGCGAGGAGGTAACGGAAAGGTCTCGTACGGGGTACTGACTCCGCATCGCCGATGTGGCTAACATCACGCACACGCGGCGACGTTGCCGCGTGGGCGCCGCCCACGCCGTTTGCGGCAGTGGGGGAGTTACGGAGGTGCGACGTGCTGCCAGTACGGGGACGAGACGGCCGTGCCACCAGGCTTGCCCGCATTCTGGGCACCCGCACCGCATGGACACCCGTCGCGGACGGCGAGTTCTTCTGCCCCGGCTGCGGGGGTGACCGCAACTACCAGCGGCTCACCGGCCGCCGCCGCTTCATCCTGCTCGGCGTGCCCGTGCTGCCGCGCGGCACCGCGGGACCCGTCGTCGAGTGCGCGGCCTGCCGCCACCACTACGGCACCGACGTCCTCGACCACCCGACCACCTCCCGCTTCTCCGCGATGCTCCGCGACGCCGTGCACACCGTCGCCCTCGCGGTGCTGGCCGCGGGCGGCTCCTGTGCCCGTACCTCGCTGGCCGCCGCCGCCAGCACGGTCCGCGCCGCCGGGTTCGCCGACTGCACCGAGGACCAGCTCGGCGCGCTGGTCGAGGCGCTGGCCGCGGACACCGGCCGGGTCTTCGAGCAGCCGGGCGGCGCCGGCCTGGCGATAGAGCTGCACGAGGCCCTGGACCCGCTCGCCCCGCACCTCGCTCCCGGCGGGCGCGAGTCCATCCTGTTGCAGGCCGCCCGGATCGCCCTCGCCGACGGCGCCTACACCCCCGCCGAACGCGATGTCCTCGCCACCGTCGGAGCCGCCCTGACCATCTGCTCCGACGACGTGACCCGGCTGCTGGCGGCGGCCCGCACGCCGTCCTGACCGCCCCGGTCACCCCCATGGGCGTATCCCGGCACGCGACCGCCGCCCGCGGTACCAACGCGCCAACCGGCCGCCGTGGGGCGCGCGTCAGTGGTGTTCGCGGTGGTGAACGTGGAGCGGCCGACGGTGCGTGCGCCCTCATAATGAGATCGATGAGCGTCCTGAGCCGCGCCCTTCTCGCCGCCGCGGTGATCGCCGTGGCGGCCGCGCCCCCCGTCCTCGCCGGGCCCGCCTCCGCCGGGCCCGGCTGCACCTCCTCGGTGCCGTACGTCGCGGGCCAGGGCGGCTACGACACCTACCGCATCCCGGCCGTCGTCGAGACCCGCGCGGGCACGGTGCTCGCCTTCGCCGAGGGCCGGCACGACGGCGCGGGCGACAGCGGCGCCATAGACGTCGTCCTGCGCCGCTCCACCGACGGCGGCTGCTCCTGGGGACCGCTCGCGGTGGTCGCCGCCGGGCACGGGGACACCCGGGGCAACCCGGCCCCGGTCGTCGACCCGCGCACCGGCGCGATCGTGCTGCTCACCTCGTACAACAGCGGCGCGGTCACCGAGGCGCAGATCGTCCGCGGCGAGGTGACCCCCGAGCAGAGCCGCCGGGTGTTCGTGCAGCGCAGCCTCGACGACGGCCGGAGCTTCTCGGCACCGAAGGAGATCACGGCCGACGTGAAGCGGGCCGACTGGCGCTGGTACGCCACCGGGCCCGGCCATGCGGTGGCCCTGACCCGCGGCCCGCACGCGGGCCGGCTGGTCGTCGCCGCCGACCACTCGGCGGCCCCGCCGGCCGGCTCCGCCGACACCGGCCAGGAGCCCAAGTACTACGGCGGGCACGCCCTCTACAGCGACGACGGCGGATGCACCTGGCGGCTGGGCTTCGTCGACGACTCCTACGACGGCCTGGTCAACGCCAACGAGTCGACCGCCGCCCAACTCCCCGACGGCCGCCTCTACTTCAGCTCCCGGGACCAGAACGGCAGCCGCCCCGGCAACCGCCTCGACAGCTATTCCAGCGACGGCGGCCGGACCCTCGACCGGCCCTACGCCGTCCAGCCCACCCTGAACGACGTCCCCGTCGTCGAAGGATCGGTCCTGCAACTGAGCGGCCCGCACGCCCCGCTGCTGTTCTCGGCGCCGTCCGTGCCCAGCTCCCGCGAGGCGATGGCCGTGTGGCGCAGTACGGACGGCGGGGCGACGTTCACCAAGTCGGTGACGCTGTCGCTGGACAAGGCGGGGTACTCCGATCTCGTCCAGATCGATCAGGGGACGGTCGGTGTGCTCTACGAGACGGGGGTCTCGGGGGCGTACGAGACGATCGGGTTTCGGCTGTTGCCGGTGACGTGACCTGGCGGTCCGCTGGGGCGGTGGGGGTGGTGTTCGGCTACGGGTGCGTTGTGCTCTGCGGGCGGGCAGGGGCTGGTCGCGCACGCACGGCGCAGCCGTATGCCGATACAGCCCCGCGCCCCTTTGGAGGCGTTGCGGTCCCGCGTTTTTTCGTGGCGCCCTACAGCAGGCCCGCTGCCGCCAGGTATGTGCCGACCTGTTCTGTTTCCTCCGGGGACAGGGGGACCTGGGGGTCGGCCGTGGTGGCCGAGGGGATGATTCCGCGGAGGTGCAGGGCCGTCTTGAAGGCGCCGAGCGCCGATGAGCTGCCGCCCATGCGGGCCGGGTCACCGACGCCCACCATGCCGAACAGGGCGCACAGCCGTTCCTGCTCGGTCCGGGCGCCCGCCCAGTCGCCCGCTCGGCACAGCCGGTAGAGGCGGACGTAGCCGTGCGGGTCGACGTTGGCCAGGCCGGGGACCGCGCCGTCGGCGCCGAGCGCCAGGGCCGCGTCGGCGACCAGTTCGGAGCCGGTGAGCGCGGCGAAGCCGGTGCCGGCGCTCAGGCCCCGGGCGCCCGTCACGACCTCGCGGAAGCCGGCCAGGTCGCCGCTGGAGTCCTTCAGACCGGCGAGCACGCCGTCCGCGGCCAGCTCCAGCACCAGACCCGCGGGGAGCTTGGTGTGCACGGCCGCCGGGATGTCGTAGGCGATGACCGGGACGGGGCTGCGCTCGGCGACCAGCCGGAAGTGGCGGGCGGTCTCCGCCGGGTGGACGCGGGTGTAGAAGGGCGCGGTGACCACGACCGCGTCGGCGCCCGCCGACGTCACCGCCGCGACGTGGTCCAGCACCCGCGGTGTCGTCATGTCGATCGCGCCGGCCAGCACCGGCAGCCGGCCCGCCACGTGCGCCGTCACCGCCTGCACCACCTGCCGCCGCTGCCGGTCGGTGAGGTAGGCGGCCTCCGAGGTCGAGCCGAGTACGAACAGGCCGTGCACCCCGGCCTCCACCAGATGGTCGACGAGCCTGAGGAGCGCGGGGACGTCCACCTCGCGCTCCGGTGTCAGGGGAGTGCACACGGGCGGTACGACACCGGTGAGCGGGGCGGCAACGGTCATGACGGCTCCCTGGGAAGACTCTGGCGCACGAGGTCGCGGGTCGACTGGTCCTCCTCCACAGGATGATGACAGCGGTAGCGATGTCCGGGGTGCGACGCGGTCGAAAAGTCCGGAATATCCGATGAGCAGAGTGCGTCGGCCTTCCAGCAGCGGGTGCGGAACGGGCAGCCGCTCGGCGGGCGGGTCGCCGACGGCACCGGACCGGCCAGCGGAATCGGGTCGATCGGGTCGAGCAGACCGGGCGTCGCGGAGAACAGGGCGCGCGTGTACGGGTGCCGGGCCCGGTCCGTGACCCGGTCGGCGGGGGTCTCCTCGACGATCCGGCCGAGGTACATGGTGATCACCCGGTCACTCATCCGCCGTACCGTCTGGATGTCGTGCGACACGAAGACCAGCGCGAGACCCAGCCGCTCCCGCAGGTCCAGCAGCAGATTGAGGATCTGCGCCCGCACCGACACGTCCAGCGCGCTGGTCGGCTCGTCGGCGACCACCAGGTCCGGGTCGAGGGCCAGCGCGCGGGCGATGGCGACCCGCTGCCGCTGGCCGCCGGAGAGCTGGCCGGGCAGGGCGTCGGCGAGCGCGCCCGGCAGACCCACCAGGGACATCAGCTCGCGCACCCGCTCCGCACGGCCGGCCCGGGAGCCCCGGCCGTGCACGTCCAGCGGGTCCCGCAGGATCCGCCGGACGGGCAGCCGGCGGTTCAGGGCGGTCGACGGGTCCTGGAAGACCAGCCCGGTGCTCGCGCCGACCGTGGCCCGGCGCTCGGCGGCCGGCATGGACCACAGGTCGCGGCCCTTGAACGACACCGTGCCCGCCGTCGGCCGCTCCACCCCCACCAGCAGCTTCGCCAGCGTCGACTTGCCGCACCCGGACTCGCCGACCACACCCACCGTCTCACCGGGCGCGACGGTGAGGTCGGCCCCGGTCAGGGCGTACACCCGGTCCCGTGCGAACAGTCCGCCGCTGCGCGCCCGGTGGACCACGTGGGCGTCGCGCAGCTCCACCAGCGCGCTCGCTCGGCCGCCGGTTGCGCGGTTGCCGGTCGTTGGACCGCCGGTCACTCGGTCGCCGGTCACGTGACCGCCTCGCTCTCCGTCGTCGTCAGGCCGACCGCCGGGTGGTGGCAGGCCGCCGTGTGCGTGGCGGTGCCCGCCAGGACGGGCGCGGCCGTCCGGCACACCTCGCCCGCCAGGGGACAGCGGTCCGCGAACCGGCAGCCCGCGGGGAAGTCGGCCGGGGCCGGGACGACCCCGCGGATCTGCGTCATCCGTTCGGCCGCCGACTCCAGCGACAGCACGCTGCCGAGCAGCCCGCGGGTGTAGTGGTGGGCCGGCGCCGCCACCAGGTCCGCGGTCACCCCGCTCTCCACGATCTGCCCGCCGTACATCACCACCACCCGGTCGGTGACGTCCGCGACCAGCGCCAGGTCGTGCGAGACCAGGACCAGCGCGAAGCCCAGCTCGGCCCGCAGCCGCAGCAGCAGCTCCATGATCTGCGCCTGCACGGTCACGTCCAGGGCGGTCGTCGGCTCGTCGGCGACGATCAGCCTCGGATCACGGGACAGCGCCATCGCGATCAGGACCCGCTGGCGCTGCCCGCCGGACAGCTCGTGCGGATAGCTGCGCAGGGTGCGCTCCGGGTCGAGGCCCACCTGGGCGAGCAGGTCGGCGGCGCTGCGCCGCCCGCCGCGCCGTACCAGCTGCTTCAGCTGGGCGCGGACGGTCATCGCCGGGTTCAGCGAGGACAGGGCGTCCTGGTGGACCATCGCCATCTCGTGGCCGAGCAGCCGGCGCCGGACGCGCATCGGCTCGGCGAGCAGGTCCCGCCCGCCGAAGCGGATCTGGCCGCTGACCCGGGCGCCCCTGGGCAGCAGGCCCATCACCGCGAGCGCGGTCAGCGACTTGCCGCAGCCCGACTCGCCGACCAGGCCCAGGACCTCGCCGGGCCGCACCTCGAAGCTGATCCCGTCGACGACGTCCACACCGCCGTGCCGGTCGGTGAAACCGATGGCCAGGTTCTCCACCGCGAGCACCGGCTGCCCGTCCGGGCCGGGTAGCGGACGGGCCCGGGACCGCAGCCGCCGGGCGGCGTCGGCGAGGCCGGGCAGCGGCAGCACCTCGCCGCCGCCGGGCTCCGGCGCCTGGAGCCGGTCCTGGTGCTCCCGCGCGTCCACCTCGCGGGCCGCCGGTGCCGCCCAGGCGTCCGAGACGCCTTCGGCGAGGACGTTCAGGGACAGGACGGTGACCAGCATCAGCAGCCCGGGGAAGACGGTCGCCCACCAGCCGCCGGTCAGCACCATGTTCTTGCCGTCCGCGATGACGCTGCCCCACGAGGGGTCCGGCGGCCGGACGCCCGCGCCGATGAACGACAGCGACGCCTCGAAGACGATGGCCTCGGCGACCTGGACGGTGCAGAACACCAGCACCGGGGCGGCGCAGTTCACGGCGACGTGCCGCAGCACGATGTGCGGGGTGCGGGCGCCGATGACCCGTTCGGCCGTCACGTAGTCCTCGCCGTACTGGTCGAGCACGTTCGCCCGGACCACCCGGGCCACCGGCGGGGTGAACAGGAACGCGATGGCGCAGATCAGCACGCCGATGCCGCCGCCGAACACGGCGACGAGCACCGCGGCCAGCGCGATGCCGGGGAAGGCCATCACCACGTCGAGGCAGCGCATCAGCGTCTCGTCGACGGCCTTGCGGGAGGTGGCCGCCACCGCCCCGAGCAGCGCGCCCACCACGAGGGCGAGCGCGGTCGCGCCCAGACCGATGGCCAGCGACCAGCGCGCCCCGTACATCAGCCGGCTGAGGATGTCCCGGCCGAGGCTGTCCTGGCCCATCCAGTGCGCGGCCGAGGGGTGCCCGGTGCCGCCGGCCGGGTCCTGCTGGTCCAGCGGGTCGTCGGGGGCGAGCAGCGGCGCCAGCAGGGCGGCGAGGACCACGACGGCCAGGACGCAGACGGCGGTCTTCGACAGCGGCGGCAGCCGGCGCCAGCCGCGCAGCCGCAGGCCGGGCCGGGCCAGCCGTTCGGTGAGGCTCTTGCGCGTGAACATCAGGCCGCATCCCTCAGTCGCGGGTTGACGAGCAGGTAGAGGATGTCGATGACCAGGTTGACCACCACGAACCCGGCGGCCGTGGTCAGCACCACGCCCTGCACCACCGCCGGGTCGCCGTTCTGCACCGCGTCGATCATCAGCTTGCCCATGCCGGGCAGTGAGAAGATCGTCTCGATGACCACCGCGCCGCCCAGCAGATAGCCGACCCGCAGTCCGAGCACGGTCAGCGGGTTGACCAGCGCGTTGCGCAGCACGTTCCGGCCGACCACCACGTGCGGCGGCAGCCCGCTGCCGATCGCCGTCCGCACGTAGTCCTTGTCCAGCTCCTCCACCACGGCCGTCCGCACGATCCGGGTGAGCTGCGCGGCGACCGGCAGCGACAGCGCGAGCGCGGGCAGCGTCATCGTGCGCAGCCAGCCGGTGAGCGAGTCCGCCGGATTGATGTAGCCGCCGGTCGGGAACCAGCCCAGGTCCACCGCCAGGTACTGGATCATCAGCAGCGCCAGCCAGAAGGCGGGCGCGGCCACCCCGGTCAGCGAGACGACCCGGATGACCTGGTCGGGCAGCCGGTCCCGGTAGATCGCCGCGGTGACCCCGCCGATCAGCGCCAGCACCACCGCGATGCCCAGGCCCAGGAAGGTCAGCTGGAGGGTGAGCGGCAGCGCGGTGGTGACCTGGTCGACGACCGGCGCCCGGGTGAGCGCGCTGGTGCCCAGGTCGCCGTGGAGCAGATCGCCGACGAAGTGGACGTAGCGCACCGGGAGCGGGTCGAGCAGCCCGCCCCGTTCCCGGAACTCGTGCAGCTGCTCGGGCGTCGGGTTGGCCCCCTGGAAGAACGCGGACGCCGGGTCGACGTCGGAGAACCGCATCACCAGGAACACGAACAGCACGATGCCGAGCAGCAGCGGCACCAGCAGGGCGACACGGCGCAGCAGGATCCGGACGACGGCCGTCATGCCGTCAGACCCACTTGGCCTGGAGGAGGTTGATGCCGGGGTACGGCTGTGCCCTTATGCCGGTGAGCCGCTTCGGGTTCCAGGCCGTCATCAGCTCGTTGTGGACGACCGGATACAGCACGGCCTGCTCGGCGACGACGTCGATGTAGTCCTGGACCATCGCCCTCTTCCGGTCCGGGTCCGGCTCCCGGGTCGCCCGGTCCATGTCCTTGAACAACTGCCTGGCCACCGGGTCGCCCGCCCACCGGGTGTACCCCATCCACAGGTTGGTGGGCCCGTAGTTGTAATGCATGATCAGGTCGGCGTCGAGGCCGAACTGGTTGGGGTTCGAGGCGGCGGCGACGACCTGGTAGTCCTGCTTCTGGTCCATCTTGGTGAACACGGCCGTGGTCTCCTGCGGGGACAGCGTCGTCTCCACGCCGATCGCGTCCCAGGACGCCTTGACGGTCGGCAGGCAGTCGACGATCCAGCTGACGTTCACCGCGAGGATGTCGATCTTCAGGTTCTTCACCCCGGCGGCGGCCAGCAGTTCCTTCGCCTTGGCCGGGTCGTGGTCGTAGACCGTTCTGGCCCGCCGGTAGGAGGGGTTGCCCTCGTTGAGGAACGACGAGGACGGCTTGCCGTGCCCCTTCAGCGCGACCGCGACCATCTTCTCCGTGTCGATGGCGTAGTGCAGCGCCTGGCGCACCCGGACGTCGTCGAAGGGCTTGCGCGCGGTGTTGAACATCAGGAACAGGTTGTTCATCCCGGCCCCGCCCGCCACGTCCAGCCCGCCCTGCTCCAGCCGGGAGATGTTGGCGTACGGGATGTTGTCGGCGATCTGCGCCCCGGCGCTCGCCCCGGAGATCTTCGCCACGCGCGGGGCGGCGTCGACGATGGTCAGCCAGTTCATCTTCTTGAACGCGGGCCTGCGCGGGCCGTTGTAGTCGGCGAACGCCTCGAAGGTGGTGTTCGACTTCGGGTGGTGCGCGGTCTGCCGGTACGGGCCCGAGCCGATCGCCTTGCCCCGGATCGCGTCGTCCCACGCACCGGGCTGCGCGTAGACGTGCTTCGGCATGATCTTCGCGAGCGTCAGCCGGGAGAGCCCGTCGGGGAAGGGGAACTTGAGCACCAGCTCGACGTTCTGCGCGTCGACCTTGCGGACCTCCTGGAGCCAGCTCTCGAAGAAACCCTTGGCCAGGGTCTGCGTGTCCGGGTCGAGGATCCGGTCGAAGACGAAGACGACGTCGTCGGCCGTCACCGGCTTCCCGTCGTGGAACCGGGCGCCGGGGCGCAGCGAGAACCGCCAGGTGGTGGCGTTCGGATCGGCCGGCACCCGGGTGGCCAGCGCCGGGTACGGGTCCCGGGAGATCGGGTCGGTGTCCAGCAGCCCCTCGTAGATGTGGTTGTTGGCGGCCATGCAGAACGCGGACGCCGTCTGCGTCGGGTCCCAGCTGCCGTCGTTGCCGTAACCGATGACCGCGGTCAGCGTGCTGCCGCCGCCCCCGCCGCCGGTGTCGTTCGTCGACTGGGGCCCGGACGAGCAGGCCGCGAGCGACGAGGAGAGCGCGCCGGCCACGCCCAGCGCGCCGCTGTACTTCAGGAACGACCGGCGGTGCAGCGCCGGCCCGTCGTGGGTCACATCGTCGCGCACGGTTCCTCCAGAGGGTCCGGAACGGGGTTCTCAAGGGATACGGAGGGCGAGGGCAGGGCGAGGGAGGCACGGGGAGGGGACATGAGGAGGGGCGGGGGGAGGCGTCGGGACACGGGAACTGCTGCGGAAGCAGGCGAGGGGCTGAACGGATATCAAGCAGGATTCTGAACGGAAATCGAGCGATATGGGGGGATGAGACGGGATCCAGTCCTGGAGATACGACGTCCTACGTCCGGCCGATCAGCGCGACGATAGGAGGGTGCGTGGGACCGGTCAAGGGATCGCACACGAATGGCGTAGCCGCCAGAGGTCGCACCAATGGCACGGGGAAATGGCGGGAGTTGGTGCTGCCGCGGCCGGAGATGGGACGTGGGACGTCCGGTGCGCGTACGATGCGGCGCATGCCCGAAGGGGAGCCCCGGAACAGCCGGATACAGCGCGCGGTCGTCCAGTTGATCCTCGACCGCAAGCTCCGGCCCGGTGCGCCGCTGCCCACCGAGACGGAGCTGATGGACGCCCTCCGCGTCAGCCGCAACTCCGTCCGCGAGGCCCTCAAGGCGCTCCAGGCCCTCGACATCGTGGAGATCCGGCACGGCCACGGCACCTACGTCGGCCAGGCCGGCCTCACCCCCCTGGTCGACGGCCTGACCTTCCGCACCCTCACCCGGCACGACGACGACCCCGGCGCCCTGGCCGAACTGCTCCAGGTCCGCGAGGTGCTGGAGGAGGGGCTGCTCCGCCGGGTCGTGCCGGCGGTGACCGACCCGGCGCTCGACCGGCTGGAGTCGGTGGTGACCCGGATGGAGGCGGCGGGCCGGTCCGGCCGTCCGTTCCCCGAACTCGACCGCCAGTTCCACGAGTTGCTCTACGCCCCGCTGGGCAACGCCCTGGTGCCGCAGTTCCTCGGCGCGTTCTGGACGGTGTACCGGCGGGTCGCCGGCGCCCGCGGCTGGACCGACGACCCGGCCCCCGAGGTCACCGTCCGCCGCCACCGCGACATCGTTATTGCGCTGCGCGCCCGGGACGTCGCCGGAGCGCAGCACGCGATGGCCGTCCACTTCCGCGGCATCGAGTCACGCGCGGCACAGGAGTCCCGCGGGGTGGGGTGAGGCCCGGCGCCGGACGGAGGCCGGGCGGCGGGAGCAGCAGCGGGATGAGGGCACAATGGGGCCCATGAGTCTGTTCCGCGACGACGGCATCGTGCTGCGCACCCAGAAGCTGGGCGAGGCGGACCGGATCATCACGCTGCTCACGCGCGGGCACGGGCGAGTGCGGGCCGTGGCCCGGGGCGTACGGCGGACGAAGTCGAAGTTCGGGGCCCGGCTGGAGCCGTTCTCCCACGTCGACGTGCAGTTCTTCGCCCGCGGCAGCGAACTCGTCGGCCGCGGGCTGCCGCTGTGCACCCAGAGCGAGACCATCGCCCCCTACGGCGGCGGGATCGTCACCGACTACGCTCGCTACACCGCCGGAACGGCCATGCTGGAGACCGCCGAGCGGTTCACCGACCACGAGGGCGAGCCGGCCGTCCAGCAGTACCTGCTGCTCGTCGGCGCGCTGCGCACGCTGGCCCGCGGCGAGCACGCGCCCCATCTGGTCCTCGACGCCTTCCTGCTGCGCTCCCTCGCCGTCAACGGCTACGCCCCCAGCTTCGGCGCCTGCGCGAAATGCGGGATGCCCGGCCCGAACCGCTTCTTCTCGGTCGCCTCCGGCGGCTGTCTCTGCGTGGACTGCCGGGTGCCGGGCAGCGTCGTACCCTCGCCGCAGGCCCTGGTCCTCCTCGGCGCGCTCCTTACGGGAGACTGGGAGGCCGCGGACGCGTGCGAGCCGCGGTACGTCCGGGAGGGGAACGGACTGGTGTCCGCCTACCTGCACTGGCACCTGGAGCGCGGACTGCGCTCACTGAGGTACGTGGAAAAGTCATAGGTACGGCGTCGGCGAGAACGGCGCGGAAGTTGTAGAGGGAGACGAGAGCACATGGCCGTACGCGGGATCCTGGGACGCCAGCGCCGCGAGTACAAGTCACCGGAGCCGCACCCGTCCGGGGCCCGGCCGCCGAAGCTGCCCGGCGAGCTGGTCCCGCGGCACGTGGCGATCGTCATGGACGGGAACGGCCGCTGGGCCAAGGAACGCGGCCTGCCGCGGACCGAGGGACACAAGGTCGGCGCCGAACGCGTCCTCGACGTCCTCCAGGGCTCCGTCGAGATCGGCATCCGCAACATCTCGCTCTTCGCCTTCTCCACGGAGAACTGGAAGCGCTCGCCTGACGAGGTCCGCTTCCTGATGAACTTCAACCGCGACTTCATCCGCAAGACCCGCGACGAACTCGACGCCCTCGGCATCCGGGTGCGCTGGGTGGGCCGGATGCCCAGGCTGTGGAAGTCGGTCGCCAAGGAACTCCAGGTCGCCCAGGAACAGACCAAGGACAACGACCTGCTCACGCTGTACTTCTGCATGAACTACGGCGGCCGTGCCGAGCTGGCCGACGCCGCGAAGGCGCTGGCCGAGGACGTGAAGGCCGGCCGCCTCGACCCGGCCAAGGTCAACGAGAAGACCATCCAGAAGTACCTCTACTACCCCGACATGCCGGACGTCGACCTGTTCCTGCGTCCGAGCGGAGAGCAGCGCACCTCCAACTACTTGTTGTGGCAGAGCGCCTACGCCGAGATGGTCTTCCAGGACGTCCTGTGGCCCGACTTCGACCGCCGTGACCTGTGGCGTGCCTGCATCGAGTTCGCCTCCCGCGACCGCCGCTTCGGCGGCGCGATCCCGAACGAACTACAGCCCACGGACAACAACGCCCCCACCACCCCCTGACCCACGGGCCCCCCGCCCTCACCCCCGAGGGCACACCGTCCCACCCAGGGGCGCGGGGAACTGCGCGACCAGCCCCCACCCACCCGCACCCGACCACGCCCCGGAACGGCCACACCAATCACGGGTCGCCCTCACCCCCGAGGGCACACGATCCCACCCAGGGGCGCGGGGACCTGCGCGACCACCCCCCACCCACCCGCACCCGACCACGAACCCAACACTCCCCACCCCGCTCAACCTGCGGCGCACTCCGCACAGGTCCCAAAAACCTCCACCGTATGCGCCACATTCACAAACCCGTGCTCCGCCGCGATGCCCTCCGCCCACTTCTCCACCGCGGGCCCCTCCACCTCGACCGCCTTGCCGCAGGCCCGGCAGACCAGGTGGTGATGGTGCTCGCCGGTGGAGCAGCGCCGATAGACCGACTCGCCGTCGGAGGTGCGCAGAACGTCGACCTCACCGGCGTCCGCGAGGGTCTGGAGCGTGCGGTAGACCGTGGTCAGACCGACCGAGTCGCCCTTGTGCTTCAGCATGTCGTGGAGTTCCTGGGCGCTGCGGAACTCGTCGACCTCGTTCAGAGCCGCCGCCACGGCGGCCCGCTGACGGGTCGAGCGGCCCTTCACGGGCGGTCCAGCGGTCGTCACCGGTTGCCTCCTCGGATCAGCATCTGCCGGGTCATTGTGCCAGCCCGGCCTACGCTCAGTCAGACGCCGACCTCCTCGCTCGCCCCCCGGGTGACCGGAACCGTACGCTCCGCGGGGGCGCCGGCGGCCTGCGCGGCGGCGAGTGCCCGGGCGCGGCGCCGGGCCAGCGGCGTGGCCAGCGCGGTCAGCAGGACGAACGCGGCGATGGTCAGCAGAACAATGGTCGCACCGGGCGGCACGTCCTGGTAGTACGACGTGATCGTGCCGCCGATCGTCACGCTGACGCCGATGGCGACGGCGATCGCGAAAGTCGCCGCGAAACTGCGGCTGAGCTGCTGGGCGGCGGCCACCGGGACCACCATCAGCGCGCTTACCAGCAGCAGCCCGACCACGCGCATCGCGACGGTCACGGTGACCGCCGCGGTGACCGCCGTGAGCAGGTTCAGCGCCCGCACCGGCAGCCCGGTGACCCGGGCGAACTCCTCGTCCTGACTGATCGCGAACAACTGGCGGCGCAGACCGAGGGTGACCAGGACCACGAACGCGGCCAGCAGACAGATCGCCAGCACGTCGGACTGCGACACGGTCGACAGCGAGCCGAACAGGTACGAGGTCAGGTTGGCGTTGGAGCCGCCCGGCGCGAGGTTGATGAACATGACACCGCCGGCCATGCCGCCGTAGAAGAGCATCGCGAGGGCGATGTCGCCGCGGGTGCGGCCGTACCAGCGGATCAGCTCCATGAGGACCGCGCCGAGCACGGAGACGGCGGTGGCCATCCACACCGGCGAGGCGGACAGCAGGAAGCCGAGGCCGACGCCGGTCATCGCGACATGGCCGATGCCGTCGCCCATCAGGGCCTGCCGGCGCTGGACGAGGTAGATGCCGATGGCGGGGGCGGTGATGCCGACCAGGACGGCGGCGAGCAGGGCCCGCTGCATGAAGGCGTAGTTCAGGAAGTCCATCAGCTCAGCAGTCCCGTGCGGATCGGTTCGGCGTCGGCGGGGGCGTGCGGGTGCACGTGGTCGTGGCCGGGCCGGGGGTACCCGCTGCCCGAGGAGTCCGCGGGAGCGGGGTGACAGGCCGCGCGGGGCGGCGGGCCGTCGTGCGTCACGCCGCCGTCGCGCAGGACGACCGCCCGGTCGATCAACGGCTCCAGCGGGCCGAGTTCGTGCAGGACCAGCAGGACGGTGGTGCCCTGCGCGACCTGGTCGCGCAGCGTCCGGGCCAGCACCTCCTGGCTCGCCAGGTCGACGCCCGCCATCGGCTCGTCCATGATCAGCAGCTCGGGTTCGGCGACCAGGGCACGCGCGATCAGCACCCGCTGGTGCTGGCCGCCGGAGAGGGCGTCCACGGAGTCCCTCGCCCGGTCGGCCAGGCCGACGAGTTCCAGCGCGTGGTGCACGGCCGCGCGGTCGGCCCGGCGGAAGGGGCCGAACCGGCTGCGGGAGAGCCGCCCGGAGGCCACGATCTCGGTGACCGTCGCGGGGACGCCGCCGGCGGCGGTGGTGCGCTGCGGTACGTAGCCCACACGCCGCCAGTCCTCGAACCGCCCCTGGTCCGTGCCGAACAGTTCGACCGTGCCGGCGCTGAGCGGAACCTGGCCGATGATGCCGCGGATCACGGTCGACTTGCCGGAGCCGTTGGCGCCGAGCAGCGCGACGACCTCACCGCGGTGCACGGTGAGGTCGATGCCGCGCAGGACGGGGCGCGAGCCCAGCTCGGCGTGTACGCCGCGCAGGGATATGACGGGGTCGGGGTCGGGATCGCCGTTGCCACTGGTCGCGCCCATGTCGTCCTCCGTGCCGGTCGGTGCGGTCACTTGCTGCCCAGGGCGCTCTGGAGCGCCTTGAGGTTGGCTTCCTGGACCGAGAAGTAGTCCTTGCCGCGGGACTTGTCCGTGATGCCCTCGATCGGGTCGAGGACGTCCGTCTTCAGGCCCGCGTCGCCTGCGATGGTCTTCGCGGTCTTGTCGCTGACGAGCGTTTCGTAGAACACGGTGGTGACGCCGTCGGCCCGCGCCATCTTCTCAAGGTCCTTGACCCGGGCGGCACTGGGTTCCGACTCGGGGTCGAGGCCGTTGATGGCCTCCTCGGTGAGGCCGTAGCGCTCGGCGAGGTAGCCGAACGCGGCGTGCGTGGTGATGAAGACCTTGGTCTTCGTGTTCGCCAGGCCGTCCTTGAACTGCTTGTCGAGGTCGCCGAGCTTCTTGACCAGGGCCGCGGTGTTCTTCTTGTAGTCGGCCGCGTGGTCGGGGTCGGCCTTCTCGAAGGCGCTGCCGACACCCTGGGCGACCTGGGCGTAACGCACCGGGTCGAGCCAGATGTGCGGGTCCTCGCCGCCGGCCTCCTCGCCCTGCTCGGTGTCGTGTTCCGCCGCGTGCCCGCCGACCTCGTTGCCGTGCTTCTCCAGGGTGGTCAGGGAGGCGGCGTCGATCTTCGTCTTGATCTCGGACTGGGCCACCGCGTCGTCGACGGAGGGCTGGAGGTTCTTGAGGTAGAGCACCGCGTCGGACTCCTGGAGCTGCGCGGTCTGCTTGGCGCTGATCTCCAGGTCGTGCGGCTCCTGGCCGGGCTGGGTGAGACTGGTGACGTGGACGTGGTCGCCGCCGATCCGCTCGGCGAGGAAGGCCATGGGATAGAACGACGCGACGACGTCGAACTTCCCGGTGTCACCCGCCGCCGCGCTGTCGCTGGAGCAGCCGGAGAGGGCCACTATGCCGAGGGCGGTCGTGACGGCCGTCGGTACAGCGGCCGCGGGTATGAGGCGTCGTCTTGCGTTCATGAGAGTCATTTTCAACAAATATGGAAACCGTTGTCAACAAGCATCTGGGGAGGCTCCGCGGGCCCACCGATTTGGCCGAGGGGGAGCCTGCGCCGGTAACCTGAAGCATTCGCTGGAAGCATCTCGCTTCGTCGCCCGTCGTCGTAATGAAGAGAGCACCGTGGCCGCCGACAAGATCGACACCATCGTCAGCCTGAGCAAGCGCCGTGGCTTCGTATTCCCGAGCAGTGAGATCTACGGCGGCCAGCGCGCCGCCTGGGACTACGGACCGCTGGGTGTCGAGCTCAAGGAGAACCTCAAGCGCCAGTGGTGGCGCTACATGGTGACGTCGCGCGAGGACGTGGTCGGTATCGACTCGTCCGTCATCCTGGCCACCGAGGTCTGGGTGGCCTCCGGCCACGTCGCCACCTTCACGGACCCGCTGACCGAGTGCACCTCCTGCCACAAGCGGTTCCGCGCGGACCACCTGGAGGAGGCGTACGAGGCCAAGCACGGCCGCCTGCCGGAGCACGGTCTCGCGGACGTCAACTGCCCCAACTGTGGCAACAAGGGCCAGTTCACCGAGCCCAAGCAGTTCTCCGGTCTGCTCTCCACCCACCTCGGCCCGACCCAGGACACCGGCTCCGTCGCCTACCTGCGCCCGGAGACCGCCCAGGGCATCTTCACCAACTTCGCCCAGGTGCAGACCACCTCGCGCCGCAAGCCGCCGTTCGGCATCGCGCAGATGGGCAAGTCGTTCCGCAACGAGATCACGCCGGGCAACTTCATCTTCCGCACCCGTGAGTTCGAGCAGATGGAGATGGAGTTCTTCGTCAAGCCGGGCGAGGACGAGAAGTGGCAGGAGTACTGGATGGAGCAGCGCTGGAACTGGTACACGGGCCTCGGCCTGCGTGAGGAGAACATGCGCTGGTACGAGCACCCGAAGGAGAAGCTCTCCCACTACTCCAAGCGCACCGCCGACATCGAGTACCGCTTCAGGTTCGGCGGCAACGAGTGGGGCGAGCTGGAGGGCGTCGCCAACCGCACCGACTACGACCTGGGCGCCCACTCCAAGGCGTCCGGCCAGGACCTCTCCTACTTCGACCAGGAGGCCGGCGAGCGCTGGACGCCGTACGTCATCGAGCCGGCGGCCGGTGTCGGCCGGGCGATGCTCGCCTTCCTGCTCGACGCCTACGTCGAGGACGAGGCGCCCAACGCCAAGGGCAAGATGGAGAAGCGCACGGTGCTGCGGCTCGACCACCGCCTCGCCCCGGTGAAGGTCGCGGTGCTCCCGCTGTCCCGCAACCCCGACCTGTCGCCGAAGGCCAAGGGTCTCGCCCAGGCGCTGCGCCAGCACTGGAACATCGAGTTCGACGACGCCGGCGCGATCGGCCGCCGCTACCGCCGCCAGGACGAGATCGGCACCCCGTACTGCGTCACGGTCGACTTCGACACCCTGGAGGACAACGCGGTCACGGTCCGCGAGCGCGACTCCATGAAGCAGGAGCGGGTGTCGCTGGACCAGATCGAGGGGTACCTGGCCACGCGCCTGCTGGGCTGCTGACGCCAGGCGTCCCGCCTGCGCGCACACGAACGCCCACCCGCCACCCGGCTTCGGCCGGCCGGCGGGTGGGCGCCTTCGTACCGCTTACGTCCCTACGTCCCTACGTCACGTCCCTGCGGCTCTGCGCCGCTGACGTCTTGGTGCCGCTCACCGGCCCTGAAGCGCCTTGACGTTGTCGCCGAAGGTCCAGTTCTTCGACCCGTCCCAGTTGATCGACCAGGTCATCAGACCCTTGAGCGAGGAGCCGTAGTGCTGCCACGCCTGGGAGACCAGCGACGGTGACATGTAGCCGCCGCCCGCGCCGGACTGGGCGGGCAGGCCGGGCACCTGCTTGTCGTAGGGCACCTTGATCGTCGTGCCCTGGATCACCAGACCCCGGTTGAGGCAGTCGGTCTGCGCGGTGAAGCCCGCCACCGTGCCCGCCGAGTAGGAGTCACCCGAGCAGCCGTACATGCTGCCGTTGTAGTACTGCATGTTGAGCCACCACAGGCGCCCGTTGTCCGCGTACTTCTTGACGATGGGCAGGTAAGCGCCCCAGATCGAGCCGTAGGTGACGCTGCCACCGGTGACGTAGGCCGTCTCCGGGGCCATGGTCAGGCCGAAGTTCGAGGGCATCTGGGCCAGGATCCCGTCGATGATCCGGATCAGGTTGGCCTGGGACGTGGAGAGTTGGCCGATGCTGCCGCTGCCGACCAGCCCGGTCTCGATGTCGATGTCGATCCCGTCGAAATTGTACGTTTTCAAGATCGGGACGATCGTCGCCACGAACCGGTCGGCCACCGCGGCCGAGCTGAGGTCGATGCCGGCCGTCGCGCCGCCGATGGACAGCAGGATCGTCTGGCCGGCCGCCTTGGCCGCGCACATCTCCGCCGGTGTGGCCACCTTCACGCCGGCGTCCATGCCGTCCTCCCACAGCGCGGTGCCGTCGGAGCGGATCACCGGGAAGGCCGCGTTGATCACGTTGTAGCCGTGGCTCTGGATGCGGGAGTCGGTGATCGGGGTCCAGCCGAAGGGCGGGTGCACCCCGTTGGCGGAGCCGTCCCAGTTCTCCCAGTAGCCCTGGAGGACCTTGCCGGCCGGGCGGGACTTGACGGCACAGGTGTCGGCCGCGGACGCGGTGGGCGCGACGGCGACCGAGAGCGGGACGAGGACGGCCGCGGTCAGCGCGGCGGCGAGCAGCCGGAGTCGGCGGCGGACACGGCGGGTCATGCGGGGCCTCCCGGTGGGGGTGCGGTGAGGTGTCGTAGGCATGACAGTGCTCGTGGTCCAGACCTCTCGTCAATAGGTCTGGACCAAAATCCGCGCCGACGAGAGTGGCAGATGACAGCTGACAGATATTGAAATCTGTCAGCTGTCATGTCAGGGTGGACGCATGACGAAGCACATCCGCACCCTCGGAACCACCGGCCCCCAGACCTACGCCCTCGGCCTCGGCTGCATGGGCATGTCCGCGCTGTACGGCGAGGCGGACCGGGCCGAATCCATCGCCACCGTCCACGCCGCCCTGGAAGCGGGCGTCACCCTGCTCGACACCGGCGACTTCTACGCCATGGGCCACAACGAACTGCTGGTCGGCGAGGCGCTGCGCACCGCACCCGCGGCCCGCCGCGAGCAGGCGCTGGTCAGTGTGAAATTCGGCGCGCTGCGCGACCCGGACGGCAACTGGGCCGGACACGACGGCCGTCCGGCCGCCGTGAAGAACTTCGCCGCCTACTCGCTCAACCGCCTCGGCGTCGACCACATCGACATCTACCGCATCGCCCGGCTCGACCCGAACGTGCCGATCGAGGAGACGGTCGGCGCGATCGCCGAGCTGGTCGAGAAGGGGCACGTCCGCCACATCGGCCTGAGCGAGGTCGACGCCGGGACCATCCGCCGGGCCGCCGCCACGGCGCCGATCTCCGACCTCCAGTTCGAGTACTCGCTGATCTCCCGCGGTATCGAGGAGGAGATCCTGCCGACCACACGGGAACTGGGCATCTCCGTCACCGCGTACGGGGTGCTCTCCCGCGGGCTGATCTCCGGCCACTTCACCCGGGACCGGCAGCTCGCCGCGAACGACTTCCGGGCCTTCGCGCCCCGCTTCCAGGGCGACAACCTCCAGCACAACCTGACCCTGGTCGAGGCGCTGCGCGAGGTCGCCGAGCAGAAGGGCGTGACGGTCGCCCAGATCGCCATCGCCTGGGTGCTCTCGCGCGGCGCGGACATCGTGCCGCTGATCGGCGCCCGCACCCGGGAGCGGCTGGCGGAGTCGCTGGGCGCGCTGGACGTCACGCTCACCGAGGCGGACCTGGCCGCGATCGAGGAGGCCGTCCCCGCGGACGCGGCCCGGGGCGACCGCTACCCGTCCGCGCAGATGTCCCACCTCGGCTCGAAGTAGTGGCCGCGGTGCCGGGTACGGTCTAGGGCATGTCACCGACCACCGAGACCCTGACCGCCGAGCGGATCCTTGCGGCGACCGAGGAGGTACTGCGCCGCCACGGTCCGGCCAAGGCCACCGTGGTGGACGTGGCCCGCGCGCTCGGCGTCAGCCACGGCAGCGTGTACCGGCACTTCCGGACCAAGGCCGCGCTGCGGGAGGCGGTGACGAAACGGTGGCTGGACCGCACCTCGGAGGCGCTGTCCGGCATCGTCGGCGCGGACCGTGCCCCGGAGTCCCGGCTGCGCGACTGGCTGGCCGGACTGTTCGCGGCGAAGCGGCGCAAGGCCCTTGCCGATCCGGAGCTGTTCGACACCTACACGGTGCTGACCAAGGAGAACGTCACGGCGGTGGGCGAGCACCTGGACGAACTCACCGCCCAGCTGACCCGCATCGTCCAGGACGGCGTCGACGCCGGCGTCTTCACCGTCCCGGATGCCGCCGTGGCGGCCCGCGTCGTCTTCCAGGCCACCAGCCGCTTCCACGACCCGGCCCACGCACGGGACTGGGAGCAGCCGGGCATCGACGGCGAGTTCACCGCGATGATCGACCTCCTGCTACGCGGCCTCACCTCACCCACCCCCTGACGCCCCCGCCCCGGAAGGGGCCGGCCGCTTCGGAAGGGGCGCGGGGAACGGCGCGACCAGCCACATCCCAGCCGCACTCACCCCCACTCCACGGCCCCTACGGCGTATACCCCACAACCCCAGGACTGGACCCGGGCGCGGACTACTCCGGATCCACCGTCGCCCCATGAACCTCCGCCAGATGCTCCTCCGCCTTCAGCCACGGCAGGAACTGCGCCCGCTGCTGCCACCCACAGGTGTCACACCTGATCACCCGCTGCGCCCCCGTCCCCCGCACCCTGACCACATGCTCCCCGCCGTGCTGGTCCCGACGGCTCACCTTGCTCGTGTTGATCTGCGGCATGACGTCTCCAACGTCCGTCCAGGGGGAGTGCGGTCCGGATATCCCAGCGGATATCGCGGCGGATGGTGCGGCGGTTTGTGCAGCGGCTGGTGCAGCGGATGGCGATGACGCAGCAAGGAGTGTGCAGGAAGACCAACATCAACAGGAAACCTTTCACAGCGAGTTGGCCAAGCTGTGTCCTGCCGCTTTGCCCCGCGTGGGCCCCGTTCAGCTCACCGCCCGCGGCAGCCGCAGACTGAGCAACCCGGTCAGCACCACCCCGCCGAGCTGCGACCCTAGGAACGCCCGGGTGCGCCCACCGCCTCCAGCACCTCGGTCGTCTCCAGCCGCTCGGCCGTCCGCAGGGCGGTCCCGCGGGCCCAGCGGCCACTGGTCAGCGCGCCCAGGACGAGCACCAGGGCACCGCACAGCGTGAGGATCCACCAGCCCGGCCGCGCGGCCGTGTCGAAGGCCGTCCCGAACCCCGAGGCGCCGATACCGGCCGCCAGCACGGCCCCGATCACCGCGACTCCCAGCGTCTGCCCGAGCTGCCGGCTGGTGGAGGCGACGGCCGCCGCGACGCCCGCCTGGGCCCGTGGCATGCCGGACACCGCGGTGTTGGTGATCGGCGCGTTCACGAAGCCGAAGCCGATGCCGAACAGCACGAAGCCCGCGAACCTGGTGATGTCCGAGGTCTCCGCGTGGAACGCGGCGAACAGCACGCCGGCCGTGGTCATCGCGACGCCCGCGATCAGCAGGGGCAGCCGCGGCCCCCGGCTGCCGACCAGCCGCCCGGACAGCGGTGCGCACAGGAACGTCGGTGCCGCCATGGGCAGCATCCACAGCCCGGCGTGCAGCGCGTCGAGGCCGCGCACGCTCTGCAGGTACAGGGTCGACAGGAACAGGAAGCCGCCCAGCGCGGCGAAGGCGCTGATCGCGATGACGGTGGCCCCGCTGAACGGTGCCGACTTGAAGAAGCGCAGGTCGATGAGGGGTTCCGGGCGGCGGGGCTCGTACCGCAGCAGCGCCGCCAGGGCGAGCACGGCGACCGCGGCGAAGGGCAGCACGGTGGCGGCGCCCGAGTTCGGCGCCTCGATGATGGCGTACGTCAGCGCGCCGAACAGCGCGATCACCAGCAGCTGACCGACCGGGTCGGGGCGGCGGGGCTTGGGGGCGCGGGACTCGGGCACGTAGCGCAGGGTGAGCAGCAGGGCGGCGATGCCGACCGGGATGTTGACCCAGAAGATCGAGCGCCAGCCGACGGAGTCCACCAGCAGGCCGCCGACCAGGGGGCCGGCGGCCATGGATATGCCGACCACGGCTCCCCAGGCGCCGATGGCCCGGGCGCGCTCGCGCGGGTCGGTGAAGGTGTTGGTGATGATCGACATGGCGACCGGGTTGAGCATCGAACCGCCGACCGCCTGGATCATGCGGAAGGCGATCAGCGACTCCAGGTTCGGCGCGAGGGAGCAGAGCAGCGAGCCCGCGGTGAACAGCACCAGGCCCGCCATGAAGACCCGTTTACGGCCGATCCGGTCGGCGGTGGAGCCCGCGAGCATCAGCAGCGAGGCCAGTACCAGCGTGTACGCGTCAATGGTCCACTGCAGCCCCGAGGTGGTGGCGTGCAGTTCACGCTGCATGGACGGCAGGGCGACGTTCAGGATCGTGTTGTCCAGACTCACGATCAGCAGGCTCATGCAGCAGATCGCGAGGATCAGCGAACGTCGGCGCGGGCTCAGCTGGTGCATGGGCTCCATCGTACGTCGAAACTGATAGTGCGGCTAACTAATGAGTGATGCATGATCCTGCGGGCGCCACCCGTTCGCGGGTTGTCCACAGGCCGCGGGGAGCATCCGGCGGAGTGCGGGACAATGGGGCAATGCCCACGCCGTCGACCCTCTCCGAGTCCCCGCTCCGCATCGGCCCGCACACCGTGCGCCCGCCCGTCGTGCTCGCCCCCATGGCCGGGATCACCAACGCGCCGTTCCGCACCCTGTGCCGCGAGTTCAGCGGCGGCAAGGGGCTGTTCGTGAGCGAGATGATCACGAGCCGGGCACTGGTCGAGCGCAACGAGAAGACCATGCAGCTGATCCGCTTCGACGCGGCCGAGCAGCCGCGCTCCATCCAGCTGTACGGCGTGGACCCGGCCACCGTCGGCAAGGCCGTCCGCATGATCGCGGAGGAGGACCTGGCCGACCACATCGACCTGAACTTCGGCTGCCCGGTGCCCAAGGTGACCCGCAAGGGCGGCGGCTCGGCCCTCCCGTACAAGCGCAACCTGCTGCGGGCGATCCTGCGCGAGGCCGTGGCCGGCGCGGGCGCGCTGCCGGTGACGATGAAGATGCGCAAGGGCATCGACGACGACCACATCACCTACCTCGACGCCGGGCGGATCGCGGTCGAGGAGGGCGTGACGTCCATCGCGCTGCACGGCCGCACCGCCGCCCAGCACTACGGCGGCACGGCGGACTGGACGGCCATCGCCCGGCTCAAGGAGCACGTGCCGGAGATCCCGGTGTTCGGCAACGGCGACATCTGGTCGGCGAAGGACGCGCTGCGGATGGTGCGCGAGACCGGTTGCGACGGGGTGGTCGTGGGGCGCGGCTGCCTCGGCCGGCCGTGGCTGTTCGCGGACCTGGTCGCCGCCTTCGAGGGGCGCACGCAGGACATGGTGCGGCCGTCCCTGCGCGAGGTCGCCGACGTCATGGTCCGGCACGCGGGCCTGCTCGGCGAGTGGCTGGGCGACGAGGCGCGGGGCGTGATCGACTTCCGCAAGCACGTCGCCTGGTACCTGAAGGGCTTCGCGGTCGGCTCGGAGATGCGGGGGCGCCTGGCGATCACCTCGTCCCTCGCGCAGCTCCGCTCCGGCCTGGACGAACTGGACCTCGACCAGCCCTGGCCGGCCGGCGCCGACGGACCCCGCGGCCGCACGTCCGGCAACAACCGGGTGGTCCTCCCGGACGGCTGGCTGACCGACCCGTACGACTGCGCGGGCCTCACCGAGGACGCGGAAGTGGACACCTCGGGCGGCTGACGCCCCCTCGACAGCCCCCGGTGCCGGTCCGACACTGAGCGGCGTGGGGGACAGCGCGATATGGGTGGCGGTGCTCACCGGCGGTACGGCCGTGCTCGCGAGCTGGGTGACCAACCGCGGCACCATCCGGGCGGCCAGGGCACAGGCGGAGGCGTCGGCCGCGGCCGAACGGGTCGAGCGGGCACGGGAGTTGCGGCGGGCCGCCTATCTGGAGCTTATGGCCCGGGCCCATGACCTGGGCGAGCTGTACCGGAAGGTGGTCGACGCACGGTTCCAGCTCGGCGAGGGCGACGCCTACGTGGCCCGGGTCCAGGAGCTGCGGCAGTCCGTGCGGGAGGCGTACGACCCCCTGATGGGCTGCGTACGGGCCGTCGCCCTGGAGGGACCGGCCCAGGCGGCCTCGGCGGCCCAGGCGGTGCTGGGCGCGGCGACCGAGGCCAGCCGGTCCCTGTGGCACGTGTCCCGGGGCGAGCCCGGCGCACGGGCCCGCTTCGAGGACGCCCGGGCGACCTACGCGGACCGCCTGGAAGGGTTCGTGGACGCGGCGCGCGCCGCGGTGGAGGCGACCTGAGGGCCCGGATCCGCGGGCGCCGTGCCGCCGCGCTCGTCCGTTCCCGGCCGGTCATCCCCTCCTGGGATGCGGGGTCGAGCCGTACGCCGTCAGGAAGCGGTCGCGGAAGGCGCTCATCCGCCACACCGGGGCGTCGTGCGCCGGGCGCAGCCCGGCCGTCCAGTCCCAGCCCGCGATCCGGGCGAGCACCTTCGGATCCCGGGCGACGACCGAGACCGGCACGTCACGGCCGGCGTGGTCGCCGCTGACCCGGGCGATGGGCTGGTGGTCGCCGAGGAAGACCAGCACGGTGTCGTCGGTGCCGTAGCGCTCCAGCCACTGGGTCAGAGCGGTCACCGAGTACTGGATGGACCTGCCGTACTCCTCGCGGGACCTGGTGGTGTCGGACATGACGTCGGCCGGCCTGCTGCCCGCCGCCTCGATGCCCGCGAAGACCGAGCCGTCGCCGAGCCGGTCCCAGTCGACCAGCTGCGGGATCGGCGCCCACGGCTGGTGGCTGGAGGTCAGGATGATCTCCGACATCAGCGGCTTGGCGCGGTGCTTGCCGTGCACCCGCTGCTGGAACTGTTCGAGGGCGTACTGGTCGGGCATCGTCGACCAGCTGAACTTCGGCCCCCGGTAGCCCAGTTGGAAGGCGTTGTAGACCTTGTCGAGGCCGTAGTAGCGCTGCTCGGGCCAGCCCTTCTGCACGCCCGGCATGATGCCGACCGTGTCCCAGGCGCCGGTCTTCCGGAACGCCTTGGTGAGGCTGAGGTGGTCGCCGGCCATCACGGTGCGGTAGCGCTGCTGGTTGTCGACCCACAGGCCCGACAGGGCGGTGGAGTGGCCGAGCCAGCTGCTGCCGCCGTAGGTCGCCGAGGTCAGCCAGCCGCTCCTGGCGTGGAAGCCGGCCGCGGCCAGGGCCGTGGTGTCCGCGGCGAGGGTCCGGTCCACGCCGGGCGCCGTGATCGGGTCCTCCACCGCGCTGCGGCCGTAGCTCTCGACGAACGTGAAGATCACGTCCTTGCCGCGCAGGGCGGTCAGCAACTGGTCGGGGGGCGTGTTCCCGAACGCGTCCGCCGCGGCCGTCCGCCGGAACTCCGCCTCGTCCCGCAGGGTGTCCGCGACCTGGCGGACCTGGCTCCCCACGGCCGTGGTGATCCGGTCCGTGGCGACCGGCACGCCGGAGATCCGCAGGCCGAAGGCGGCGCAGGTGATCCAGGCGACAGCGGCGATCAGGGTGCCCCTGGTGGCCCGGCGGCGGTGCCGGGCGAGCAGGCCGGCCAGCCGGACGGCGGCCAGGACGAGCAGCACGGACAGCAGCAGGACGCCCGCGGCGACGCCGGCCGCGGCGACGCGGGTGGCGGTGCGGCCGAGCGAGTCCTCCAGGTACGACTCGGCGTCGGCGAGCAGGCTCCAGTCGAGCACGGGGTTGAAGCGGCGGCCCAGGTACTGGCCGAAGCCCATGTCGAGGAGGTTCAGCACGGTCGTCGCGCCCAGCACGAGTCCGGCCAGCCCGGCGACCGCGATGCGCGGCCCGCGCGGCAGCGCCGGGACCAGGGCCGCGCAGACGACCGCCTCCGCCGGTATCCGCGCGAACTGCGCCGGCCCCAGCCCGACGACGGTGTCCGGCAGCAGCAGCGCCGCGAGCACCAGCACGGCGGAGAGCACGTGCAGGACGACGGACAGCCCGCGGCCCGCACCCGGATGGGCCGCCCACCACTCCCGAAGCCCCCGGAGCCGACGCCCGGCCCGTGTCCCGCCGACGGACAGGCCCACGACCCGCCGGACCCAGGACGCGCCCCGCCCCGCGACACCGACCCCGCCACGGCCTTCGACCCCGCCACGGCCTTCGGTCCCGTCCTCGCCCCCGCCTTCCGCGACGCCCTTCCTCCCGGGACCGGGGCCGGGAGCGGGAGCGGTTCCGGCCGTCCCCGGTCCGGGATCGGCCTCCGGCGGGGCAGTCGTCTTCGGCCGGCGGGTGTTCGTGTGGTGGGGCAAGCCGGGGGTCCTTCCGCGCGTGGCCCGTGCTGGGGACGGCGGGCCACGCGCGGCGGCCGGGCCGGAAGTCTCCCGGCCCGACCGCGACACTCGGCCCGCCGTCATCCCGTACGGCCCGCAGCCCGCGCCCGTTCACCGCGCTCGGCAAACACCGGGCAAACGCCCCGCCGGACCTCCCGCTACACCCCGCCCACCGCGGTGAGCAGTGCCAACGGCGCCGCCGCCGACCGCGATTCCCGTACGCACGCGTGCGGATAGGGGACCGGCTCCGGGTGGCTGTCGCGGCCGTAGCCCGCGAGCACCTCCGGCAGCCGGTGCCCGGTCGCCGAGGCCGCGTCGAGCAGGCCGTGGGCGACCGCGCGGGCCTCGTCGTGCAGGCCGTAGCGGGCCAGGCCCAGGGCGATCAGGGCGTTGTCGTGCGGCCAGACCGAGCCGCGGTGGTAGGAGAGCGGATGGAAGGCGGGCTGGCCGGCGGCCAGGGTCCGGACGCCCCAGCCGGAGAAGAAGTCCGGTTCCAGGAGCCGGCGGCCCACCAGTTCGCCGTACTCCTTGTCCAGCAGCCCGGACCACAGCAGGTGCCCGGCGTCCGAGGCCAGCGCGTCCAGTTGCCGGCCCTCGCCGTCCAGCGCGAGGGCCGGGAAGGAGCGCTCCGGCATCCAGAAGTCCCGCTGGAAGCGGTCGCGCAGATCGGCCGCCGCCTCGCGGAGCAGGGCCGCGTACGTCTCGTCCCGCCACACCGTGCGGGCGATCCACGCCGTGCGGCGCAGCGCGTCGTACGCGTACCCCTGGGCGCCCGCCGCCATCACCGGCCCGCTCGGGCGGGTGCCGTCGGCCGAGCAGATGGCACCGGGGGAGTCCTTCCAGTTCTGGTTGGCGAGCCCGCCCCGGTCGGCGCGGTAGACCAGGTAGCCGCGCGAGGTCAGCCCGCCGTGGTCCAGCATCCAGCCGATCGCCGCCCGCGCGTACGGTTCAAGGCGGGCGGCCATGGCCGTGTCACCGGTCTGCTCGACGTACGCGCCGAGCAGGACGAGGAACAGCGGCGTCGCGTCCACCGCGCCGTAGTAGCGGGCGAACGGCACCTGCCCGAAGTGGGCCAGCTCGCCGTGCCGCACCTCGTGCACGATCTTGCCGGGCTGGGCCACCGGGCCCGCGCCGTTCTCCGTCGCCTGGGTGGCGGCGAGCGCGGGGAGCGTGGCGGCGGCCAGCCGGGGCCGGTAGGGGAGGGCGAACAGGGCGGTCAGCAGGGCGTCCCGGCCGAGCAGCGTCAGGAACCAGGGGGCGCCCCCCGCCGGTACCCGTAACTCCTCGCCGTCCGGTCCCCGGGCCGGCACCTGGAGCGCGGCGAGGTCGGCGAGCCCCCGGGCGCACGCCGCCGCCAGCTCCGGCCAGCCCGTCGGGAAGGCCACGCCCGCCATGAACTCCCCCTCCAGCGCGAGGAGTTGCTCGTTCACGGCGGCCGGGGAGCGCGGGACGCGCAGCGCGCGCTTCTCGCCGTGCGGGCGGGCCATCACCCGCAGCACCAGGTCCGTCGTGCCGTGCGGTTCGAGGTCCAGGGTCCACACCAGGCGGCGGGCGCCGGTGCCGGTCTCCTCGACGCCGTCCGGGGCCGGCTCCGCCGTGATGGTCGTACAGGACCGCCACTCGCCGCGCCGGTAGGCGAACTCCACACCGTCGTCGAGGACGTGCCGGGAGCGCACCGCGCCGCCCTTGTGGTACGTGCGGTGGTCGGCGCGCAGCTCGAACTGGTCGGTGAAGTCGGCGTCGGCGGTGATCGCCAGCCGCACCGTGGTGGGCACCGGGCGGTTGCTGGTGACCTGGAGCGACTCCACGAACGAGCTGTCGCCGACGGCCTGTTCCCGGAAGAGGGTGTGCGCGGGCGGCTCCTGCCGGCCGCCGCGCGGGACGAGCACGCAGCGCGCCCCGTCCCCGTCCGCGACCGGGGCCAGCGCCTCCGGCACCGCCCCGTCGAGGGTGAGCTGCCAGCGGCTGAGGTGCCGCGCGTCCCGGACGAACAACCCGTCCGGGGAGGCGCCGCCCCGTACTCCGCTGATGTCGCCGCCGTCACCCACGGCGGCGAACGTCGTACCGTGCACGAGCAGGTGCTGCCGGTCCGTCATCACCGGTCCCCTCCCTTGTCACTCCTGTCGAACGTGCCGGTGCGTGTGGGGGACACACCCTGTCCGGGACGGGACTCCGCCATGACCGGCCGCGGCCGGGACGTCGGGGGTGTGTGGAGCAGGTCGAGCGTGAGCGCGGCCGTCCAGCTGAAGCCGGGCGCGCCGCAGGCCGCGCCGGTGTACGGGTCGACGTACTCGGCGAACCCGGTCCCGTCGGCCGTGCTCACCAGCGCCTCCCGCAGCGCGTCGGCCCGTACCGGCTCACCGTGCGCCCGCAGTCCGCGCTCCACCAGCCAGCCGGTGTTGAACCAGGCCGGGCCGCGCCAGTAGCGGTGCGGGTCGAACGCATCGCCGAGCAGGTCGTAGCTCGGTACCAGCCGGGTCGCCGTGCCGAGGCCGAAGTGCGGGCCGGTGAGGGTGCGCACGAGGGCCGCCGCGATGTCCGGCGGCAGGCCGGGCAGCAGGAGCGGGACCAGCCCGGAGACGCTGCGCTCCGGGATCAGCCCCGCCCCGCGCAGGTCCCGGCAGAAGAACATGCCGCGCGCCGGGTCCCACAGCCGTTCGACCAGGGCCGCGGTCAGCCGCTCCGCGCGCGCGCGGCGCGCCGTGCCGGCCGCGCCCAGCTCGCACGCGATCCGGGCCAGCGCGTGCTCGGAGGCGATGAGCAGCGCGTTGAACGCCGGGTCCTCGACCGCGAACCGCCCCTGTCCGTCGGCGTAGGAGCCGTCGCGGTAGTCGGTCGCGAGCCGCACGTAGCGCCCGTAGTCCAGATCCGTCGGCCGGTCCTCGGCCGCGCCGTGGTCGAGGTCGGCGCGGCGGAAGGAGCGGGCCGGGGCGGGCCTGACCCGGGAGAGCGGGGCGTCCCAGCAGGGGCTGTTGTCCATGCCCTGTTCCCAGGGGTGCACGACGGACGCGAGGCCGCCGCCGCCCAGGTCCCGCCGGTGCAGCAGATAGCGGTGCCAGGCGGCGAGGCGCGGGTAGACCCGGGCCAGGAAGCCGCGCGCCCGCGAGAGGCCCGGGTCGGCGCGGTGCACCAGCCAGGCCGCCAGCGCGTGCACCGGTGGCTGCACGATGCCGGAGGTCTGTACCGTGCGCGGGGCGCCCGCAGCGCGCCCCGCGGTCGAGGAGCGCCAGAAGTCGGGGCTCGGGAAGTAGGCGTCGAGCGGTACGGAGGGGTTGAAGACGATGTGCGGAACGCGTCCGTCCGCCCACTGGGCGGCCAGCAGTGTCTCCAGCTCCGTCTGGGCCCGTAACGGCGAGACGTGCCGCAGGCCGATCGCGATGAACGCCGAGTCCCAGGACCACTGGTGCGGATACAGGGCGGGCGAGGGCACCGTGGACGTGCCGGTCCAGTTGTCCTCCAGCACGCGTGCCGCCCTGACCTGCAACGACCCGGCCGGGGGCGGGGGAGCGTCCACCGCGGGCGGCGGATCGTATACGGCCTGGTACGGGGCTGTGCGCTGCGCCTGGTACGCCGCGCGGTGGGCAGTGAGCTGGGCAGTGCGATCCACTCGGGGCTCCCCGAAGACGTCCGGCCGACCTGGTTCGGCTGTAGGTACCTTAGGGTTACGTCTACTTAACACGCAAAACCCAATATGTAATGCAAGCTGAAGAAACACAAGGGGGTGCGTATGACGGGACGCGGCCAGGGCAGCGCGGGGGATCTGCTCGAACTCGTGCGCAGCGGGCGGGCGACCACGCGCGGCGCCCTCCAGCAGGCCACCGGCCTGTCCCGGGCCACCGTCGGGCACCGCCTCGACCGGCTGTTCCGCGCGGGCTGGCTGCGCGAGGGGGCCGGCGGCCCGGTCGGCTCGCCGCTCGGCGGGCGCCCCTCGATCACCCTGGAGTTCGACGACTCGCACGCGGTGGTGCTCGCCGCCGACCTGGACACCCGGCACGCCCGCGCGGCCGTCCTCACGCTCACCGGCGACCTCCTCGCCGAACGCTCGGGCGCGCTGGTCGTCGAGGACGGCCCCGAGGCGGTCCTCGGCGAACTCGGCCGCTGGTTCGCCGAACTGCTGCCCGCGGCCGGGCACCGGGCGACGGAGGTGTGCGGCATAGGGATCGCCGTGCCGGGGCCGGTGGACCGGGTGAGCGGCCGGGTGGTGCAGCCGCCGATCATGCCGGGCTGGGACGGCTACGACATCAGGGGCCGGCTCTCCCGCGCGTTCACCGAGCACACCGGGGCGCCCGCGGTGCCGGTGCTCGTGGACAACGACGCGAACCTCATGGCGTACGGCGAACAGCGCACCGGACACCCGGACTGCTCGGCCTTCGTCCTGGTCAAGGTGTCGACCGGGATCGGCGCCGGGGTCGTGGTGGGCGGTTCGATCTACCGCGGCATCGACGGCGGCGCCGGGGACATCGGGCACATCCGGGTGGGCACGGACGCGCTGTGCCGCTGCGGCTCGTACGGCTGTCTGGCGGCCGTCGCGAGCGGTGGCGCCGTGGCCCGGCGGCTGACCGAGGCCGGGGTGCGCGCGGCCTCCGGCTCGGACGTGCGCGAACTGCTGGCCGCCGGGCATCCGGAGGCGACCGCGCTGGCCCGGGAAGCGGGCCGCCGGGTCGGGGACGTGCTCGCGACCGTCGTCACGCTGCTCAACCCCGGGGTGCTGATGATCGCCGGGGACCTGGCCGGCACGCCGTTCCTGACCGGCGTACGGGAGCTGCTCTACCAGCGGGCGCTGCCCCGCTCCACCGCCCACCTGGACGTCGTCACCTCGCGGCTGGGCGAGCGGGCCGCTCTGGTCGGCGCCGGTGCGCTGGTCGTGGAGTACCTGTACGCGCCGCAGCGGGTGGAGGAGCGACTGCTGGCGATGGGCGTGTGAGGCGAAGGTGGGGCGCGGGGCGCGACGCAGGGTGTGACGCGGGTGTTTCCGTTCGGGGTCGGGTTCCGGGGAGCCGTCCGCATGGTGGAATCCGGCTGGCTGTGGCAGCGTGATTCTCGCCACCCTTGATAAGGGTTGCGCTCAGATGAGCGGATCATGGACGACTGCACTTCTCCAAGGGGTGGCACTCAGTGCCACCCCTTGATTGTTCATCGAGAAAAATCAACCGTGCCGGAAGTCGCTCATCTGAGCAGTTCGTGTGGGTCGGTGGACCCCGGCTCGTTCAAGAAGTGAAAACGTCGGCTGCCCAGTGCTTACCCATCCTTGACTTTCGATCCAGCGGCGGACGGCTGGTTACGGGCGCATGACGCACGAGTGGACGTACCCAGGTGCCTTCGATCTGGGTATGTTCCTCGCCATCAGGGCAGCCATCACGGCCTCAAGGAGTCGAGACCCGTGTCGGAAAACAAAGATCCTCACGTACGCGCGTCGGGCAAGAGTGTTGAGGGCGTGAAGTTCGTCTATGACTTCACCGAAGGCAACAAGGACCTCAGGGACCTTCTCGGCGGTAAGGGAGCGAACCTCGCGGAGATGACCAATCTGGGCCTGCCGGTGCCCCCGGGCTTCACCATCACCACCGAGGCGTGCAAGGTCTACCTCGGCAGTGGCGAGGAGCCGGTGGCACTGCGTGACGAGGTGAGTGCGCACCTCGAAGCCCTCGAAGCGACCATGGGCAAGAAGCTCGGACAGGCCGACGACCCCCTCCTTGTGTCGGTCCGCTCCGGGGCGAAGTTCTCGATGCCCGGCATGATGGACACCGTCCTGAACATCGGCCTCTCCGACAAGTCCGTGCAGGGCCTGGCGGAGCAGGCCGGCGACGAACGGTTCGCCTGGGACTCCTACCGCCGGCTCATCCAGATGTTCGGCAAGACCGTCCTCGGCATCGACGGCGACCACTTCGAGGAGGCCCTGGACAAGGCCAAGGAGGCCAAGAAGGTCGCGGTCGACACCGAACTGGACGCCGCCGACCTCAAGAAACTGGTCACCCGGTTCAAGAAGATCGTCAAGGCCGAGGCGGGCCGGGACTTCCCGCAGGACCCCCGCGAACAGATGGACCTCGCCGTCAAGGCGGTCTTCGAGTCCTGGAACGGCGACCGGGCCAGGCTCTACCGCCGCCAGGAACGCATCCCGCACGACCTCGGCACCGCCGTCAACATCTGCTCGATGGTCTTCGGCAACCTCGGCCCGGACTCCGGCACCGGCGTCGCCTTCACCCGCGACCCGGCCGGCGGCCACCAGGGCGTCTACGGCGACTACCTGCAGAACGCGCAGGGCGAGGACGTGGTCGCGGGCATCCGCAACACGGTCCCGCTCGCCGAGCTGGAGTCGATCGACAAGAAGTCGTACGGCCGGCTCATGCAGATCATGGAGACCCTGGAGAACCACTACAAGGACCTCTGCGACATCGAGTTCACCATCGAGCGCGGCCAGCTGTGGATGCTGCAGACCCGGGTCGGCAAGCGCACCGCGGGCGCCGCCTTCCGGATCGCCACCCAGCTGGTGGACCAGGGCCTGATCGACGAGACAGAGGCGCTGCAACGGGTCACCGGGGCCCAGCTCGCGCAGCTGATGTTCCCGCGGTTCGACGAGCATGCCCAGGCCGAACAGGTCGGCCGGGGCATCGCCGCCTCGCCGGGCGCCGCGGTCGGCAAGGCGGTCTTCGACTCGTACACCGCCGTCAAGTGGTCGCGCTCGGGCGAGAGGGTCATCCTGGTGCGCCGCGAGACCAACCCCGACGACCTGGACGGGATGATCGCGGCCGAGGGCATCCTGACCTCCCGCGGCGGCAAGACCTCGCACGCGGCCGTGGTCGCCCGCGGCATGGGCAAGACCTGCGTCTGCGGCGCGGAGGAACTGGAGGTCGACACCAAGCGGCGCCGGATGACGGTGCCGGGCGGGCACGTCGTCGAGGAGGGCGACCTGCTCTCCATCGACGGCTCGACGGGCAAGGTGTACCTCGGCGAGGTCCCGGTGGTGCCGTCCCCGGTGGTCGAGTACTTCGAGGGCCGGATGCACGCGGGCGCCGACGACGCCGACGAACTGGTCGAGGCGGTGCACCGGATCATGGCCTTCGCCGACCGCAAGCGCCGGCTGCGGGTGCGCGCCAACGCCGACAACACCGAGGACGCGCTGCGGGCCCGGCGCTTCGGCGCCCAGGGCATCGGCCTGTGCCGCACCGAGCACATGTTCCTCGGCGACCGGCGCGAACTGGTGGAGCGGCTGATCCTGGCCGACACGGAGGCCGAGCGCGAGGAGTCGCTGAAGCTGCTCCTGCCGCTCCAGAAGCACGACTTCGTCGAGCTGTTCGAGGCGATGGACGGGCTGCCGGTGACCGTCCGGCTGCTCGACCCGCCGCTGCACGAGTTCCTGCCCGACATCACCGAGCTGTCCGTGCGCGTGGCGCTGGCGGAGTCCCGGCAGGAGCCGCACGAGAACGAACTGCGGCTGCTCCAGGCGGTGCACCGGCTGCACGAGCAGAACCCGATGCTCGGCCTGCGCGGCGTCCGCCTCGGGCTGGTCATCCCGGGCCTGTTCGCCATGCAGGTCAGGGCGATCGCCGAGGCGGCGGCCGAGCGCCGGAACGCCAAGGGCGACCCGCGCGCCGAGATCATGATTCCGCTCGTCGGCACCGTCCAGGAGCTGGAGATCGTCCGCGAGGAGGCCGACCGGGTCATCGCCGAGGTCCAGGAGGCGACCGGCACCGAGCTGAAGCTGGCGATCGGCACCATGATCGAACTGCCGCGCGCCGCGCTGACCGCGGACCAGATCGCCGAGGCGGCCGAGTTCTTCTCCTTCGGCACCAACGACCTCACCCAGACGGTGTGGGGCTTCAGCCGCGACGACGTCGAGGCGTCCTTCTTCACGGCCTACCTGGAGAAGGGCATCTTCGGGGTCAGCCCGTTCGAGACCATCGACCGGGAGGGTGTCGGCAGGCTGGTGGCGGACGCGGCGCGGGCCGGCCGCGCCACCCGCCCCGGCCTGAAGCTCGGCGTCTGCGGCGAGCACGGCGGCGACCCGGACTCGGTGCACTTCTTCCACGAGGTGGGCCTGGACTACGTCTCCTGCTCCCCGTTCCGCATCCCGGTGGCCCGCCTGGAGGCGGGCCGCGCGGCCACCCAGTCACCGGGCAGCGACCACCGCTGACCGGCCCCGGCCGCGTCCCGGATCTCCGGAGCAGCCCCGGGTCACCCCGACCCTCACCGACCCGGCACCGGCTCCGGTGCGCAGAAGAAGGGGCGGCACCCTGTGCGGGGGTGCCGCCCCTTGGTGCATGATCTGCGGAGAGTGTCAAGCTGCGTCGCTGACCAGGCAAAACGGGGTTTGGTGGCGTTGGTTGCCGTTGAACCTGCGTGGAGCCGTTGTGCCCTCGTTGTGCCCTCCGGGCGCGGCTGGGTCCCGTCACGTGCCGTCACCACAACGGTCCGCCTTGATTCGGCACCTTCCGGAAGGGGCCCTTCATTTCCGAGTTGGCGAGGGTGCCTCCGCAGCGGTCACCAATCGTGGGAGTCTTGGAGTCTTGACGTGCGACGATCGAACAGACAGGGAGAACGAGTGTCGCAGCAGGCCAACCCTCGGGGGACCTTCCTGAAGATTGCCGACGCGGTGAAGACGCAAATCGAGGACGATCCGGACCTGACGGAGCTTCCGTCTCTGGCTGAGATCATGCGCGACCACAAGGTCTCGCGTGGAGTCGCCGTACGCGCGTTTGCCGTGCTGCGGCAAGAAGGTGTAGCCGAACCGGCACCGGGTGAGCGGTGGCGCGTCGTACGGTCTGGCGCGCGAGTTGACCGCCGCCCGCTCGACCAGCGGATTGCGGACGTCATCATGGCTGACAGGCTCGAAGTAGGGGAAGCGTTCCCAAGCGCTTCTGCGCTGGCCGAACGATTCGGAGTCTCACGTCCCACGGTGACCAAAGCACTGGAGAAGTTGGAGACCGCCGGTCTGCTGGCGGGGGGAGGACAGGGCAAGGTGCGGACGGTCCGCGCCGTGCCGACCCGAGAGGAGCGTTCGTAGCTTGCCGAAGTTGACGGAATGGGCCTATCCCCTGGCTGAGTCCCTGTTGGCTGAGCCGCTGCCGCGACGGTGGAAACACTGTCTCGGGGTCGCTGAGAGGGCGCGCACGATCGCCCTCGCGCTCGACCAGGACGCGGATCTGCTGGAGGCTGCGGCGGTCCTGCATGACATCGGCTACGCGCCCGACTTGGCCAAGACAGGCTTTCACCCGCTGGATGGCGCACGCTATCTCCGGGACGTGGCCGACGCCGACAAACGGGTCATCAACCTAGTGGCTCACCATTCCTGCGCCTGGATGGAGGCGGAAGCGCGTGGCATGCGCGAGGTACTGGAGGGCGAGTTTCTGCGCGAGAGCGCGGAGCTGAACGATGCGCTCTGCTACTGCGACATGAACACCACGCCGGACGGCACGCCCACAAATCCGATCGATCGCATCAACGAGATCGCTGGACGGTACGGGCCCGACAGCCTGATCGGAAAGTTCATTCGCCGCGCCGAACCCGAGATCCATGCGTGCGCGTCCCGCGTCCTCGAACGCGTCGCTGTCGCCAGGCGTCAGCCGATGTAGGGCGCCGTGCGCGTCCGGTCCATGGCGTGCTCGATGCGGAGCCGCATCGTGGGGTGCACATCGAGCGTCGTCAGGTCTGGGGGAGCAACCCAACGGACCTGAGTTGTCTCGCTACTCGTCCGGAGTTCACCACCGGTCGGCCGTGCGCGGAAGCAGATGCTGAACTGCTGGCGCACCTCGCCGTCGTCGTACCGCATCACATGTCCGGGGTCCGTATAGATCCCGGACATGTCGACGACTTCAGCCTTGATGCCGGTCTCTTCCCAGACCTCCCGCGCCACGGTGTCACTGATGGATTCCCCTACGTCGTGCCCACCGCCGGGGAGTGCCCAGCGTCCGTTGTCGGATCGCTGGATCATCAACACCTCGCCCGCGTCGTTCTGTACAAACGCTACGACGGACGGTACGACCGAATTGGCCGGTGGTGCGTCGGGTTCGTGCAGGTAGTCGATACGTCCCATGGTCATGCTCCCGTGATGTCGCGATCTGTGATCGGGCGTGCGTTCTCCCAGGTGTGATCGATGCTATTCGCATAGGTGTCGAACAGCCCGCCGCCCGGTAGGCGGCGCAGATGCAGCACGGGCGCCATGAAGGCTCCGATGCCGTAGACGTGGGGGTTTACGAGCATCTCGTCATCGGACCGGTAGATCGAGTTGTAGAGAGTTGAGTCGTGCAGCCGGAAGTCGATGTCAGGGTGACTCTTGACTAGGGGGCGGTAGAGCATCAAGGCGTTGCGAATCTTGCCGTCCATGATCTGGTGTCCCTCATCTATGCCGCGCTGCCGGACGGCGGCACAGTCCGGGTCTCCGAGCAGGATGCGCACCTGCGCACCCGCTTCCACCTTCGCTCTGACCAGGTCGTGAAACAGGGGGTCCTCCGAAAGGAACAACCCGGAGTAGACCAGCACATCAAGATTCTGCTGCGCCCTGCCGTACATCTCGCGCCACAGGCCGGACGGCACCGTGTGCCGATGTGGGTACACCGTGGCGATCTCGGCTTTGGTCAAGTCCGTTGCTGAGTCGACAGTCCTGCCGTCTTCCCACAGGGTCGTGACGTCGACTTTGAGTACTGCGGCCGTCGCGTACTGGTGGCGCCGGTACGGCACTTTGCCCTGCGTGATCCAGCGTTCGATGGTCTTCGGGTTGACGTCGATCGCCTCAGCCAGGCTCTGGACGGTCATGTTCCGTGCCAACAGGGCTGACCGTAAACGTTCGTTGGACATCTGCACCTCCCGAGGGACGTCTAGGGACTTCTCGACGGTAGCCAGAACTCCCTGAGCTGTCTACGCACGGGGTGACCAAGTCCCCTGACCTGCCGCGATTCTGATGGTGCGCCAAGAAGTCCCGGCGCGAAACCAAGAGGTTCCGTCGGTGTACTTGACGGCACCCCATGCAGTACCTGTAAAACAGGTACTGCAACGCCCGGAGGGAAGCCCGCAAGGGTGAGTACGAAGGAAGCGTTCGTTGGTTGAGAACTCAACAGTGTGCCGACCCAGCCGCCTGAACACGGGTGGTCGATGGGTGCGGGTCACCACCCCGACCGCCCATGTCGGGCTGGGTGACCTGCCCGGATCCGCCCCACGGGGCGGTGACTGGCATTGCGTGATCTGACATCCGCAGAACCTTCCGCGGCATCTGCCGCGCTTTGAGTCTCACCTTCCGCCGTGCTTGTCGCGGCGGCCGGTTGCCTCCGCTGCTCGTCTCGTACGAGCAGCGCTGAGGGGAGCCGGAGAGTCTGGCCCCGAAAAGGGGGAGTTTCATGGAGATCGCCGCCGCCGTTGTCGCGGTCATCGGCACCGTTCTGGGTGCCGGTGTTGTCGGTGTCCAGCAGTCCTACGTGGCCCGTTCCCAGCGCCGACAGACGCTGCGGGACCGGGCCCTGACGGCCCTGTCCGAGCTGAGCACCGCTCTGGCGGATCACCGCCGTGCGATGTGGGTCCGCGAGGATCTGCGCCTGTCCGGTGCGGCCCCGGCCGATATCGCTGCCGCTCGCGAGGCGAGTCACGTCACCCGGTCCGCCGTCACTGCCCCGCAGATCGCCTTGACGGTGCTGCTTCCTCAGCTCCGTACGGACATTGAAGCGGCCGTACGTGCCGCATACGAGATGCGCGGCGCCCAGTCCGCCGAGGTCCTGGCATCGCGCCGCGAGGCGGCCGTATCCGCGGCCGACGCGCTGACCGCCAGCACGGCGCACGTCCTGTCCCGTCCCTGACCCACCCCGTACATACGGCCGCACCCCCG